>CAMBBO010000184.1 GCA_945862935.1 Pseudorhodoplanes sinuspersici
GGCCTCATCAAAGACCATCTGCCCTTCGCCCGCACGGCAAAAGGCGGCGCCCGCAAGCGCCCGCGCGAATTCGAAGCGTTCTGGGAAACCGTGATCGGTTCGTTGCTGGTTGTCAGCGCGCTCGTGCTGCACTGGATGAACGACCAGCATGTGCGTGAAATCGACGTGTTTGCAATCGTGCTGGCGATCCAGAGCTTGCCGTTTGTTTCGGCGACCCTGATCGCGGCCATCGACGGCAAGCGCGTCAACGAGTTCGCCTATTGGCGCTCGCTCGAACAGCGCCTGCTGGTTCTGTGGCCGCGCCGCGCCGCGCAACTCGCCAAGGAAACCGCCGAAAGCGCTGTACCGGGAGCGATTGTTGCAACCGTTGCAGGCCCGACTATCGCTTCGCCGAGAGTGTCCGTAGTGTCTCAGGCCGTTGCCGAAACGCAGGCAGAAACAGTTCAATGAGGGCAACCTCATCCCGAATTAAAAATGGCCGGGCAACGCCCGGCCATTTTGATTCCAGCATGGTCTGAGCTTGCTAGGCCGCGAGCGCCTTTTCCACGAGCCGCACCCAATACGAAGAACCGATCGGGATCAGGTCGTCGTTGAAATTGTATTTCGGGTGATGAAGGCCAGCACTGTCGCCGTTGCCGGCAAAGATGAAGGCGCCCGGCCGCGCATTCAGCATGAAGGAGAAATCCTCAGCCCCCATCACCGGCGCGACATTGGTGTCGACCTTGTCCTCGCCCGCAATCTCTTTCGCAACCGATGCTGCGAAAGCCATCTGGTCGGGGTGGTTTCGCGTTACGGGATAATCGCGCTTGTAGGTGAGCTTCGCAGTTGCGCCATAGAGCTTCGCGGTGCCCTCGACGATCTGGTGCAACCGGCCCTCGACGAGATCCTGAATTTCCGGCTTCAGGCTGCGCGCCGTGCCGCGCAGAACAGCCGTCTGCGGAATGACGTTGTCGGTCGTGCCGGCTTGGAACATGCAGATCGACACCACCGACGATTCCAGCGGATCGACATTGCGCGACACGATGGTCTGGATCTGGTTGATCATCTGCGACGCCACAAGAATTGTATCGACCGAGGCATGCGGCCGCGCCGCGTGCGCACCCTTGCCTTCGATCTCGATGGTGATGCGGTCGGCCGCTGCCATGATCGGCCCGTTGCGGATCGCAAATTGTCCGAGCGGGATGCCGGGATAATTGTGCATCCCATAAACCTCTTCCACGCCAAAGCGGTCCATCATCCCGTCATTGACCATCTCGCGGCCGCCGCCGCCGCCTTCTTCGGCGGGCTGGAAGATCACGATGGCAGTGCCAGCGAAGTTGCGGGTTTCGGCGAGATATTTCGCAGCGCCAAGAAGCATCGCCGTATGGCCGTCATGGCCGCAGGCATGCATCTTTCCCGGCACCGTCGATTTGTAAGGAAGGTCGTTCGCCTCCTCGATCGGCAGCGCATCCATGTCGGCGCGAAGCCCGATGACCTTGGCGTGGCCAGATCCGCCCGGCTTGTTGCCCTTGATGACGCCGACGACGCCCGTGCGCCCGATGCCCGGCACGACTTCGTCGCAGCCAAACGCCTTCAGCTTGTCCTCGACGGTCTTGGCGGTTCGGAAAACGTCATACTGAAGCTCGGGATGCTGGTGCAGATCGTGCCGCCACGCGGTGATCTCCTTGTGGAACTCGGCGATACGATTGACGATCGGCATTCAGGCACTCCGCAGTCTCGGGATTTCCGGCGTTGCGGCCAAGGCTAGGCAATGCGCGGCGCGCTGGCGAGCGCATTTTTTGGGGCTGCGGGACGCGGTTTTGACGCTGAAAACGGCGTTTTGGGACAAATGCTTGCGGGCTATTGACCCTGCGCCGGGCCACCCCTAACACAGCCCCGCGATCCCGTTTATTCGCATGCGCCTTCGGGTGCTTCGTAGGCCTTCGGCCGCGGCGGGAGCCTGTAGCTCAGTCGGTAGAGCAACTGACTTTTAATCAGTAGGTCATGGGTTCGAATCCCATCGGGCTCACCAGTTTTGCAACCGTTGTGTGCCTCATCGGGGCATTCAATTCCCAAATCGCTTTCGGAATTCGTCCGGCTTGTAGCTCACGCCGTCCTGCGTATCGGTGATCGTCACGCCGAGGCTTTCTTTTCCGCCCTCGGCCACATGCATCGCGTCGTCGGCCGTGTCGCGCTCATACGACATTTTGCCGTCGAGCGTGTTCACGTCGATGCGAAATCGGCGGCCGGCATTGCTCACGGCGTCGACAGATACTTGATCGCTGCTGACGAAGTCGCGCCGCCAATCACGCAGGGCAATCCCAGAGCAACCTGACCTGTGACGGCGGCGGCGATGCAGCCGATACCAATCGCGCTTTCGCCCACCTGGCCCCACATCGCCATGTCGCGCCGCGAGCCCGGCCCCTTCATCTTCAGGTCGTTGATGTTGTTCATTGCCTCTTTGCGGATCGCGCCAAGCTCGATCGATTCCGCAGCTTCGATGATCTCGTTCAGGATCAGCAGCGTCTCTTTGTCCTGCCGCAGGCTCGTGCGCTTCAGCATCGACAGCAGGCCCGGATCGCGCGCAGCGTTGCTCGCAAGCGTGTATTTCGCCATCGAGCCGACAGTGAGCTTCTCGACATTGTCGCGCTCTTTCGTGAGCGGCAGCAGCCCGATCAGCCGGTTCACCGGCATCATGCCGCCGGTTGCGAAATAATAACCCCAATAGGTATCGAGCAGATCGGGGCTTGCTTCGATCATGACGATCTTCTTCGGCTTGTCGGTGAACGGCATGTGGGCCTTCGTACGCTCCCACCAGCCGGGCTTTCTGTCTTCGCCCGCGCCCTTCAGCGTCGGCAGGCTCGCGTTGAGATATTTGTCGATCAGCACGCGCCGCTGCGGCATGCGCGCCATGCTGCGTTCGAGCAGCGCGCGCCAGTCCGGCAAGCCCGAATAGGCAATCGCGCGAACGACCGCCCACTGGTTCTCGACCGGCAGCGGGAGAATCTTTTCGATGATCTCGTCGGCGCGCCCGGAATTAGCCGCAAGCACACCCGCGATGAAACCGACATAGACGCCAGCGCCCTCGGTGTCCTTGAACGCACCGGCCTGACTGAGCGCACGGACAGCAGCAGGCACGCTCGCAGGATCGGGCTTGTGGCGATAGCCGTTGACCCAGCGCAGCACGGACTCGGTCGAATTGAAATCCGGCGGAGTCGCGCGCGACGCAAAGGCCGGCACGGCCAATGCCACGACTGCAACAACCGCAAGAATGCCCTTAAAGCGCATATCCCCTCCCGAATCCCCCCGCGTCCAGTTTCCCGGGGCGCGGCCCGCGCGACTGGAACAACGGCTCGCGGCTATTTCGTGGGGAGAGAGTTGCTAAATCGTGGCCGGAACGGGGTACGGCACGGTTATCGCGGCAATATGGTTAACGCGCAAATCGGCGCGGTCATCAGCGGCTCATGCATTGCTTCAGGAAAGCGCGTGTCTTTTGCCCTTTGAGTCGCTGCGAGCGCGCCTCCTTTCGGCAGGCTGCATATTTTTCGCGCTGAAGCGAAAAGCGGCGCTTCATCTGCGTCCAGTTCTCCTTCGTGCGCTGCTGAAGATCGCGCATCGGACCGGATGGCCCGGCCTGTACGAATTGCGATTGCGCGACCGGCGCCGCGTAGAGCGACTCAGCATGCGCTGCGATCAGCACCAAAACCGACAGAACGATGAGACGACGCATTTTTGCTCCTCGCAAAAGAATTTCATTTCGCCTTTGAAATAATCCGTCGATGCTCAATTTTTACCGGATCGGCGAAGCGATTGGAATGTCAGGGATTCTAGAATTCTAAATCGGTCTAAGTTGCGCTGCAACGCGAGCCTGCCGGTCATCCAACAACCTTTAATCCGTCTTTGGTTTGCCACACACTGCCTCTAGCTATTTGATCGTCGAGGCGGGAAACTCTGGAGGAGGCTGGCGATGCGCGTTCACACCACTCACTCCGATCGGGCTTATGTGGTTTGCCTGCGGCGGCCGAATTGCCCTGCATGCGGAGAAAGCCTGTTCGCTGCGGCCGCGACCGAGTTCACCGAAGGCCTCGTCATCAACACCTGGGCCTGCGACGCGTGCGATTACGAATTTCGCACGGGCGTCTCGGTGCCATCGCTCGCCGACTGACGCTTACAACGCAGCAATGTCGCCGCGCGCCCAGTTTTCCTTGGTCGTGCGGCGGAAATCATCAAAGCGCCCTGCTTCGATGGATGCACGCATGCCTGCCATCAATGACTGGTAATACGCCAGATTGATTGACGACAGCAGCATCGCGCCGAAAATCTCATTCGCCTTGTGCAGGTGGTGCAAATACGCGCGCGAGTAAGTGTGCGTCGCAGGATGATTGCTTTGTTCGTCGAGCGGCCGCGGATCGGCGACGTGGCGCGCGTTGCCGACATTCACAGGCCCAAATCGCGTGAACGCCATGCCATGGCGCCCGTTGCGCGTCGGCATAACGCAATCGAACATGTCGATGCCGCGCGCAACCGCTTCAAGCAGATCGTCCGGCGTGCCGACGCCCATGAGGTAACGCGGCCGTTCCGCAGGTAACACAGGCGCGACCGTCTCGATCATCGCAAGCATCACGTCCTGCGGTTCGCCCACGGCGAGGCCGCCGACGGCGTAGCCATGAAAACCGATATCGACGAGCGCTTGCGCGCTCTGCACGCGTAACGCCTTGTCGTCGCCGCCCTGTACAATGCCAAACAGCGCATGTCCGGGTGGCGCTTTCTCGAATGCCCGCTTGCAACGTGCGGCCCAGCGCAGTGAAAGCTGTACGGCTTTTTCCAGATCGGCATGAGAGGCCGGCAGCCGCAAGCATTCGTCGAGCTGCATCACAATGTCGGCGCCAAGCAAAAGCTGAATTTCTATCGAACGCTCTGGCGTCAATTCGTACATCGTGCCGTCGAGATGCGAGCGGAACGTCACTGCGTTTTCGTCGAGCTTGCGAAGCTGCGACAGCGACATGACCTGAAAGCCGCCCGAGTCCGTCAGGATTGGCCCCGGCCAGTTCATGAATTTGTGCAGGCCGCCAAGCGCCGCAACTCGCTCCGCGCCGGGGCGAAGCATCAAATGATAGGTGTTGCCGAGCAGGATCTGCGCGCCGCTCTCGGCAACTTCCTCCGGTGCGACCGCCTTCACTGTCCCTTGCGTGCCGACCGGCATGAAAGCTGGGGTCTCGACGCGCCCATGCGGCGTGTCGAAATGTCCGCGCCGCGCGGTACCGTTGGTTTTCGTAAGTGTGAAGGCGAAAGGTTGCGTCATTGCTTTTCAGGATACAGCAAACACGCATCGCCATACGAATAGAAGCGATAGCCGTCCGCAATCGCGTGCGCATAGGCGCGTTGCATCGTGGCTAGACCGGAAAACGCCGATACCAGCATGAACAATGTTGAGCGCGGCAGGTGGAAATTGGTCATCAGCAGATCGGCCGCACGGAAGCGATAACCGGGCGTGATGAAGATCGAAGTATCGCCCTCGAACGGCTTGATGGTTCCGTCTTCAGCGGCGGCACTTTCCAGAAGGCGCAAAGCCGTCGTGCCGACAGCAACAACTCGGCCGCCTTTGGCGCGAACCTCGTTCAACGCCGCGGCCGTCTCGTCACCCACGACGCCGAATTCGGCGTGCATCCTGTGTTCGGATGTATCGTCCACCTTCACCGGCAGGAACGTCCCCGCGCCAACATGCAGCGTGACGCGACGGAGCGCGATGCCGCGCGCAGCGAGCGCATCCATCAGCGCAGGCGTAAAATGCAAGCCCGCCGTCGGTGCCGCAACCGAGCCTTCGTCCTGCGCGAACAATGTCTGGTAGTCGCTGCGATCCTGCTCATCCGGCGCGCGCCTCGCCGCGATATACGGCGGCAACGGCATGTCGCCGCGCTCGGAAATTGCCTGATCGAGAACGGGGCCGTGAAACGCGAACGAGAGCGTCACTTCACCGCCCTCGCCTTTGGCCTCGACCGCAGCATCCAACTGACCAAGGAAGCAGACTTTCCCCTCCTCGCCGAAGCGGATCGTGTCGCCCTCCTCGACCTTCTTTGCGCCCTTGATGAAGGCAAGCCAGCGCGAACCATCGAGCCGCTTGTGCAAGGTCGCTTCGATACCAGCCTCGATGCCACGGCCGATGCGCTTGCCAGTCAGGCGCGCGGAAATGACCTTGGTGTCATTAACGACCAGCGCGTCACCCTCGCGCAGCAGACCGGGTAAATCGCGAACGATCTTGTCTTCGGTTTCCGGCGTTTCGCCCGGATGCACGACCATCAGCCGCGCGGCATCGCGCGGCGAAGCAGGCCGCAGCGCAATGCGCTCGGAGGGAAGATCGAAGTCGAAAAGTGAAGTGAGCATTCTCAGCACGTCATC
>CAMBBO010000185.1 GCA_945862935.1 Pseudorhodoplanes sinuspersici
CGTCGCCAAGCTTGGCGCGTGCGAGCTGGCCGTAATAAGCGGTCGGATACCGCGAAGCCCGATCATAATGCGCGCGCGCCTCGTCGCGGCGCCCGAGTGCCTCCGCCGCGCGGCCTTGCCAATAGGCGGCACGGGCAAGCCCGGTCGGATGTTCGGTCGCATGAGTGATCGCGGCGAAATGCGTCATCGCCGAAGTCGGGTCGTTCAGCGCGCGAAGTGCGATCCAGCCCGCGGTGAATTGGTGGTCGACCTTGTTCGTTCCCTTGATCGGCGTCGCGGCCTCGCGGGCGACCTTGTAGGCATTCTGTGCATCGCCGGCGTCGAGCAGCTTGCGCGCAACGATCCGCCGTTCCACCCACCATTCATCGGGGTCGACCGCCGCTGCCGCATCGCGCGGCGCGCTCGCCATCCATTGCGCGGCTTCTTCGAACTTGTCGTTTCGTCGCAGCCACTGAATGCGGCTCAGGATGTAGAGACCGTCGCGGCGCGCGTCCTGTGGCACAGCGTCGAGAAGTTTTGGTGCGCTTGACGATTTTTCGCTGACCGCGATGCGGGCCTTGGCGATCGCGACTTGCGTGCCTCCGAGAAGGTTCGCCGCGCGAAGTCCTGCGTCGGAATCCTCGGCATAAAGCCGGGCATCCATCCGCGCCTTATGGTCGCCGCCGGTGAGCAGCGGACCGAAGCCGTCGAGCACCTGCTTTTCAAGATCGCGTCCGAGCGATTCCGAGCGCCACGCATCGCGCACGAGAGCCTGCGCCTGGGTACGGTCGCCTTGCGCCAGCAGCGTGCGGGCGAGCGCGAGCTTGCCTTTCCCCGTCAGCGGCTTTGTCGCCGTGAAGTAAGAGCGCACGGTCGTGTCGTCCGCGCGATCCTGCCACAGCGCTGCTTCCGCCTTGCGGCGAAACATCGGCAAGCTGGGCCAGCTTGGATTGGAGGCAATAAACGCCGCGTAGCGCGCGAAAGGCAATTCCGCGTCATCGCCGCGCAGGATTGTCCATTCGATCAGTTTTCGCGCAAGCGGATCGCTGACTGAATTCGCGATCGCTGTCGCTTCCTTGGACTTGTCCTTGCGAACGAGTTCAATGGCCTGCTCCACGGCTTTCAGGTCGGAGGCAGGTGTAGTCACCGTCGATGAAACGGCGAGGGGAACGGTGGGGCGCGACGGCGTCGATGCGGTCTTCGATGAAGGCGGAGCAGAGGCTGGCCGCGCGCGCGGCAACGGTACCTTTGCCGCTTCCGCCACAGGCACAATGACAACCGCGCCTATCGTGCAGGCGGCGATGCCAATCAGCCTGAGGTGAACCCGATATCGGCCGGTCAATTCTCTGTCCTCGTCCGCAGGCGCGAATCGGCGAGCCCGGACGCCTTATTGTCTTGATAATGTTGCTGAACTGCGAATCCCGCAGCGTAGTCGCGAAAATGCCTCGGGAAAGCGGCGGGAATACGGGCGGCCCGATAGTCCCTGATCGGGGCCATTCCAAACATTCACTTTCAAGCCCCCGCGTGACCCTATAGTTTTCAAGGTCTTGGCCGGGAATAACCGGCTTGCATGAGGATCGTGTGATGACTGCCGCGGCAGGCCTGAACAAGAAGTTCCGTGGATCGTTCACCGCTCTTGTGACGCCGTTCAGGAACGGTGCGCTCGATGAGAAGGCGTTCCGCGATCATGTGGAATGGCAGATCGCCGAAGGCACCAAGGGCCTCGTGCCTGTGGGAACGACCGGCGAAAGCCCGACGCTGTCTCATCAGGAACATCGTCAGGTCGTCGAATGGTGCATCGATCAGGCGCGCGGTCGCGTTCCGGTGATGGCGGGCGCGGGCTCGAATGCGACGAGCGAAGCGGTTGCACTTGCCAAGCATGCCGAAGGCGCTGGCGCCGACGCTGTGCTGGTGGTCACTCCCTATTACAACAAACCAACGCAGGAAGGGCTGTACCAGCACTTCAAGGCGGTGAACGAAGCAATCGGGATTCCGATTTTCATCTACAACATTCCGCCACGTTCGGTGGTTGACATGTCCGACGACACGATGAAGCGGCTGTTCGAATTGAAGAACATCGCGGGCGTCAAGGATGCGACCGGCAATCTTGCGCGCGTCTCGACGCAGCGCGCGGCGATGGGACCGGACTTCATCCAACTCTCCGGCGAGGATATGACCGCGCTCGCATACAATGCGGCCGGTGGCCATGGCTGCATTTCAGTTGTCGCCAATGTCGCGCCGGGTCTTTGCTCACAATTGCAGGAAACGTCACTGGCGCACGACATCGAACGCGCGATGGTGATTCAGGACCGCCTGATCCCGCTTCACGCCGCGATCTTCAAGGAACCCGGACTGGCCGGCGCCAAATGCGGTTTGAATCTGCTTGGCCGCGGCAACGAGGACGTGCGGCTTCCGCTTCTGCCGGTTACGGCTCCGACCAAGGAAGTGATCCGCAAGGCGATGACGCACGCCGGATTGCTGAATTGATTTCGGCCTGACGTGGCATAAGGCGGTTGCGCGGCTTATCTGTCGTGCTGGATTGGAATAATGGCCGCAAAACCCGAGAAAAAACTGAAGGTCGTCGCCGATAATCGGAAGGCGCGCTTCAATTATGAGATTGGCGAAGCCTTCGAGGCCGGCATTGCGCTGACCGGCACCGAGGTGAAGTCGCTGCGCGCCGGGAAGGCAACGATCTCGGAAGCTTACGCAGATTCTCGCGGCGGCGAATTGTGGCTGATTAATTCCAACATTCCGGAATATCTCCAGGCCAGCCGCTTCAATCATACACCCAAACGCCCGCGCAAATTGCTGTTGCACAAGAGGCAGGTCAACAAGCTCGCAGGCGCCGTCGAAAAGGACGGCATGACAATCGTGGCGCTGAAAATCTATTTCAACGATCACGGCCGCGCGAAGATCGAGATCGCCCTTGGGCGCGGCAAGAAATTGCACGACAAACGCGAGACCCTGAAGAAGCGCAGCTGGGACCGCGAGCGCAGCCGCTTGATGCGCGTGAAAGGGTAATCCGTGGCATTACCGATCAAGCTCGACCATTGCGTTATTCACGTTTCCGAATGGGAGCGGTCGAACGAATTCTACGCCCGCGTTCTCGGTGCCGAATTGGTGAAGCGCGAAGTCGGCTGGGCCTATCGGTTCGGCGACGTGCAGCTCAATCTGCACGGGCCGGGTCTGAAGCCCGCTGAAGTTGCCAGGCTTCCGGTTCAGCCGGGGAACAGTGATCTGTGCTTCGAATGGAACGGCCCGATCGCAGATGCCGTAGCGCATTTGGGAGAATGCAAGGTCAAGATCGAGCGCGGGCCGATGCAACGATTCGGTGCCAAGGGGCATGGCACCAGCGTCTATTTCCGCGATCCCGACGGTTCGCTGCTCGAATTTATTACTTACCAAAAATAGCGACGCTGCGACGATCAGGGCTTGCCGTCGAGAAACGCGCGAAGCGTCTTGAACACCTGATGGAACATCGCTTCGGTGAGAACGCCGGTATTCGTGTTGTAGCGCGAGCAATGATAGCTATCGAATAGCGTAAGCGGCCCAAGCGGTGATTTTGTACCGTGGCCGAAGGGCGCATCTTTTTTTCGAACACCGAGTGCCGTAACCACGCTGTCATGAGCGACGCGGCCGAGCACGAGAATTGCGCGCAGGCTTTTCATTTCCTCGATGGTTGAGATCAGGAATTGACGGCAGGTTGCGATCTCGGCGGGGATCGGCTTGTTCTCCGGCGGCAGGCAACGAACGGCGTTGGAGATGCGCGTACCGACGAGAGTGAGCGTATCGTCCGCGCGTTCCTCGAATTTGCCTTTGGCAAATCCAAACTTGAGCAGCGTCGAATAGAGCAGTGTGCCGGCGAAATCTCCGGTGAACGGTCTCCCGGTGCGGTTCGCTCCCTGCAAGCCCGGCGCAAGGCCGACGATCAGCAACCGTGCATCGCGCGGTCCGAATGAAGCAACCGGCGCGTTGTGCCACAGCGGCTCGCGCGCGCGGCATTGCCGCCTGAATTCAACCAGCCGGGGACAGAGCGGACAATCGCGGCCGGGCTTGCCGCTGTCGCGGGCAAGCGAACGATCCGGCGCGGCAAAGCGGTTTTTCACCATCCGCGATTTATAGTGATTTTCGGCAAAGAAGAACGCGGAAAGCGCTCCTAATCCTCGTCGAAGTCGTCGCCTCCGGCATCGACACTCGCGCGCTGGCGCGGGTCACGTTGCAGGAATTGCGGATTGTGACGCGGCTCGCCGCGGCTTTCGCGCGGCGCTCGCTCGGCTGGATCGCGGCCGATCTTGTCTTGAAGCTGCATAATATCGACGAACTCGTCCGCCTGACGGCGCAATTCGTCTGCGACCATCGGCGGTTGACTGGTCATAGTGGAAATGACGGTCACGCGAACGCCGCGACGCTGCACGGCTTCAACCAGCGAGCGGAAATCGCCATCGCCGGAGAAAAGCACCATGTGATCGATATGCCCCGCAAGCTCCATGGCATCGACCGCGAGTTCGATGTCCATATTGCCTTTGACCTTGCGGCGTCCGGTCTGATCGACGAATTCTTTGGTGGCCTTCGTGACCACCGTATAGCCGTTGTAATCGAGCCAATCGATCAGCGGACGGATCGAAGAATATTCCTGATCCTCGATGACGGCGGTGTAGTAGAACGCGCGCAGGAGATTGCCGCGCGACTGGAATTCCCGAAGGAGCCGTTTGTAGTCGATGTCGAAGCCAAGCGCCTTGGCGGTTGCATAAAGGTTGGCACCGTCAATAAACAGGGCGATTTTCTCGCTTTGGCCAGGCATTTTTCTTCCTTGCTTCTTACGATTGGCCCTCGAAGGCTTGTCTCAAAATCTTTCGAGGAGCCAAGTGGGCGCCTCTTCAACACAAATTTGCGGCGCCCCAGTCGGGGAAGGCCAAGTCTTAAAGTTTGTCCTGCAGATATTAGTCACGACCAAGGCAATTGGTTCCTTTTCGGCCGGTAGCGGGGGAAGGGTGCCCCGCGGGAAATACCCGCTCAAGTCGCGCTAAAATTGAACTTGCACTTTTTCGGGCTGGAGGTTAGCTAACCGCCATATTCCGGCACACATCAGTCCCAAAGGAGTGGCGAGCCCATGGCCCGTGTCACCGTCGAAGACTGCATCGACAAGGTCGAAAATCGTTTTGATCTGGTACTTCTGGCGAGCCATCGGGCGCGCATGATCTCGTCAGGCTCGTCGATCACCATCGATCGCGACAACGACAAGAACCCCGTCGTGGCTCTTCGGGAAATCGCCGATTCGACCATTTCGCCGGGCGATCTGAAAGAAGACCTCATTCATTCGCTGCAAAAGTATGTGGAAGTGGACGAGCCGGAACCCGAGGCGCCGCTGGTCGGGGCTTCAGGTTCGGTCGATGCCGACGACAAGGATGTCTCGGTCGAGCACATGAGCGAAGAGGAACTCCTCAAGGGTCTGGAAGGGCTTGCGCCCCCCGAGGTCCAGCCTGAGCCGGACCTTCCGGACGAAGAATAGCCCCTCAAAGGGACGAAAAAGGCCCAGCCCCGGCTGGGCCTTTTTGCATGTTTGGCAACCGTCCCGGTCGCTAGTGCGGGTATTCCCAAATCGCCATGTTATCATGACTTTGCGGCGGCCAGTCTGGCTCGCCGGGAGAGCATGATGGCGCGGTCGAGGCAATTGCCGAGGATGCAGAACCAGTCGCGCGCCCGCGCGCCGCTCGAACGCGCCGCCAACGCAGTGCCGCCCACGCCGAGCGAGAAAAAAACCAAGTCAAAGAAGCCGCCGATGATGCGGCAATACGATCTGGTCGAACGCGTCAGGCGTTACAACCCAAAGACCGACGAGGCGTTGCTCAATCGCGCCTACGTCTACGCCATGAAGGCGCATGGCGAGCAGACGCGTGCTTCCGGCGATCCTTATTTTTCACATCCCCTCGAAGTTGCAGCAATCCTGACCGATCTGAAGCTCGACGACGCGACAATCGCGGCGGCGCTCCTGCACGACACAATCGAGGACACACAGACAACGCGCGCGGAAATCGACCAGTTGTTCGGTCCCGATATCGGTGCGCTGGTCGAGGGTCTGACCAAGCTGAAGAAGCTCGAACTGGTGACGCGCGAAGCCAAGCAAGCCGAGAATCTTCGCAAACTGCTTCTCGCGATCGCTGCGGACGTTCGCGTGCTTCTCGTCAAACTTGCCGACCGCTTGCACAACATGCGCACCCTTCATTACGTCTCGGATGACGGGCGCCGCCGTACTGCGGAAGAAACGCTTGAAATCTATGCGCCGCTGGCCGGCCGCATGGGTATGCAGGAAATGCGCGAGGAGCTCGAGGATTTGTCGTTCCGCGAGATCAATGCGGATGCTTACAATGTCGTAAGCGAGCGGCTT
>CAMBBO010000186.1 GCA_945862935.1 Pseudorhodoplanes sinuspersici
CTCGCCGAAAAGAACCCGCAGGAGACGGTCTCGATCATCCGCTCCTGGCTGCATGAAGGGGCCTGACCGTCATGGCCGCGGTAATGGAAAAGAACGCAAACCCGCGCAGCGACATCGCAAGTGTCGTCGCCTCGCTTGCGAGCCGGCAATCGGAAAACCAGAACTCGCGCGTCCTCACCGGCCCCGAACGCGCAGCCGTTCTGATGCTGTCGCTCGGCGAGCAATATGGCGGCAAGATCTGGAGCCTGCTCGACGACGACGAATTGCGTGAAATCTCGGTCGTGATGTCGACGCTCGGCACGATCGAGGCCGCGACGATCGAAGCTTTGCTGCTTGAATTCGTCGGCCGCCTCTCCGCCTCCGGCGCGCTGATGGGCAACTATGATGCGACCGAGCGCCTGATGCGCCAATACCTGCCGCCCGAACGCGTCGGCGGCATCATGGACGAAATCCGCGGCCCGGCCGGCCGCAACATGTGGGAGAAGCTCTCCAACGTTCAGGCGGAGGTTCTCGCCAATTACCTGAAGAACGAATATCCGCAAACTGTCGCGGTCGTGCTGTCGAAGCTGCGCCCGGATCACTCCGCGCGCGTGCTCTCGATCCTGCCGGAGGATTTCTCCCGCGATGTCGTGCAGCGCATGCTGCGGATGGAATCGGTCCAGAAGGAAGTGATCGAGCGCGTCGAGGCGACGCTACGCACCGAATTCATGTCGAGCATCTCGCAGACGCGCCGCCGCGACGCGCACGAGCTGATGGCGGAAATCTTCAATAATTTCGACCGGCAGACCGAAACGCGCTTCATCACCGCGCTGGAAGACGAAAACCGCGAAAGCGCCGAACGCATCAAGACGCTGATGTTCACCTTCGACGACCTGATCAAGCTCGACGCAGGCTCGGCGCAGACGCTGATGCGCCACATCGACAAAGACAAGCTTGCGGTCGCGCTGAAAGGCGCATCCGAGCCGGTCCGGCAATTTTTCCTCAGCAACATGTCGGCGCGCGCGGCGAAACTTCTCACCGACGACATGCAGGCGCTCGGACCGGTGCGGCTTCGCGCGGTCGACGAGGCGCAGGTGCTGTTGGTCAATCTTGCCAAGGATCTCGCCGCCAAGGGTGAAATCGTTATCGCCAAGCAGCGTGGCGACGAAGAGCTGGTGTATTGATGGGCGCTCCCGCCAAATATCTGTTCGAGCTCGACTTCGCTGCGGGCAACCGTCCGCCGAACGCGGTCGCGCTCGCCGAGCACCAGACGCAGCTCGCGGACGCCGAAACACGCGGCTATGCCAACGGCTTTGCGGCGGCACAGGCCGAAGCACAGGCCGATGCGACGCGCCGCCTGAGCGTTGCGCTGGAACGCATTTCCCAGGAATTGACCGTCATCACGCAGGGACTGGCAAAGGTTGAAGGCCGTCTCGAAGCCGAAGCAGTCGAAGTTGCGAGCGCGGTTGCCCGCAAGCTTGCGCCTGAACTGCTGCAGCGCGAGCCGATGGCCGAGATCACGGCACTCGTGACCGAATGTCTGCGCCATCTCACGGCCGCGCCGCACGTCGTCATCCGCGTGTCGGAAGGAATTTACCCGCAGGCGCGCGAGCGCCTCGAAGGCATCGCCTCCTCGCTCGGTTTCGCTGGCCGTCTTGTCGTGATGTCCGAAACCGGCATGGCCAATGACGATTGCCGTCTCGAATGGGCCGATGGCGGCCTCGTGCGCAACCGCGCACAAACCGATTCCGTAATTGCCGAAACTGTCGGCCGCTATCTTGCCGCGCGCGGCAAAACTTCGCTGTTTTGAAAGGTGACCTCCGATGAGTGACGAAGTCTCCCTGCCCGATCTCGAGGCGCCCGGCACCGCCGAAGCGATGGCGGCTCCGATTCCTGCGAGCGATCCTGAGCCCGCAGGCAAGACCGCGGCTGACCTCGAAGCGATGTTCGACGTTCCGGTGCAGGTCTCGGCCGTGCTCGGACGCGCGAAAATGGAAGTGTCCCAGCTTCTCAAGCTCGGACCGGGCGCCGTGCTCGAACTCGACCGCAAGGTCGGCGAAGCGATCGACATCTACGTCAACAACCGGTTGGTCGCGCGCGGCGAAGTCGTCCTCGTCGAAGAAAAACTCGGCGTGACCATGACGGAAATCATCAAAGCGGATCGAGGCTAAACCATGCGCCTTCTCATTGTCGGAACCCTGCAGGGTCAGCTCACGCTCGCTACGAAATATGCGATGGACAAGGGCGCGTCCGTCACGCACGCCGAAAATATCGAACAGGCGCTTGCCGTGCTGCGCTCCGGCAAGGGCGCGGACCTGCTGATGGTCGAGGTCGCTATCGACATCGCCGAACTGGTCAAGCGCCTCACCGAAGAACATATTCATGCGCCGATCGTGGCGTGTGGCATCGAAAATAACGCGCGCGCCGCGGTCGCAGCGATCCATGCCGGCGCGAAGGAATACATCCCCCTTCCCCCCGACCCGGAACTGATCGCAGCCGTTCTCGCAGCAGTCGCAAATGACGACCGCGATCTCATCTTCCGCGACGAAGCGATGTCGCGCGTGGTCGCGCTCGCCCAGCAGATCGCGTCGTCGGATGCGTCCGTGCTCATCACCGGCGAATCCGGCACCGGCAAGGAAGTGCTCGCGCGCTTCGTTCATGGCAAGTCACAGCGCGCGAAGAAAGCCTTCATCTGCGTGAATTGCGCCGCGATCCCGGAGCAATTGCTCGAATCCGAATTGTTCGGCCACGAGAAGGGTGCGTTCACCGGCGCAATCGCGCGTCGCATCGGCAAGTTCGAGGAAGCTAACGGCGGCACGCTGCTGCTCGATGAAATCTCCGAGATGGACGTGCGGCTGCAGGCCAAACTCCTTCGCGCGATTCAGGAGCGCGTGATCGACCGCGTCGGCGGAACCAAGCCTGTTCCGGTCGACATTCGCATCATCGCAACGTCCAACCGCAATCTCACCGAAGCTGCGCGCTCCGGCGAATTCCGCGAGGATTTGCTTTTCAGACTCAATGTCGTGAACCTGAAAATCCCGCCTTTGCGCGAACGTCCGGCCGACGTGATGGAGCTTGCCACGCATTTCGCGGCAAAGTACGCACAGGCCAACGGCATGCCCGCGCGGCCCCTCTCCGCTGACGCACGTAAGGCGCTGGCGCTTAACCCCTGGCGCGGCAACGTGCGCGAACTGGAAAACTGTATCCACCGCGCGGTGTTACTTACCTCGGGCGAGCAGATTGACGCCGACGGACTTGTTTCGCCGGATGGCATTCGTCTCGGCGAAAGCCAGCCCTCGCAGGTGTCGCATGCGGCGATTGCCGCAGAGCAGGTCACGCGCGCGCTGGTCGGACGCACGGTTGCGGATGTCGAGCGCGATCTCATCCTTGAGACGCTCAAGCATTGCCTCGGCAACCGCACGCACGCGGCCAACATCCTCGGCATCTCGATCCGCACGCTGCGCAACAAGCTGAACGAATATGTCGGCGACGGCGTACCTGTTCCGCCTCCGGGCGGCGGCGAATTGCGGGGCGCGGCCTGAGGATGGATCATTGGCCCTCATCTACAAAATCTGCCCCGCGCCGCTCTGGCGCGAGGCCGAGCGCAGGGGAGCTTTTGACGGCTCGCCCGTCGACATCGCCGACGGCTTCATCCATTTCTCCACAGCCGGACAGGTTGCCGAAACGGCAGCAAAGCACTTCGCCGGACAACACGATCTCGTTCTGGTCGCCGTGGACGCAGAGGCGCTGGGCGCCGCGCTGAAATGGGAGCCGTCGCGCGGTGGCGCGTTGTTTCCGCATCTCTATGAGGCGCTCGACGTCAGGCTCGCAATAAAAGCCGTTCCGCTGCCACTCGACGCTGACGACAAGCACATCTTTCCGGCGCTGTAAGTCACACGACCGTGACGGGCCGCCGATAATCCACTTCACGCACTCGCTCGTATCCTTCGCAACGGGGGTTATTCACCCACGCATGCGTGTGGTGCGCGAGGTGCGTTATGGCCCGCCTTATGATTGTTCCGCTCGAAGCGCTGGGCGATGCCGTGCTGATCGTCAGCCAGCAAGCCGGGTTTGAATTGATCGGTTACGTCACCATCAGCACGTTTGCGGCGATGATGCACGCCGAAGTCTCCGGCAATGAATGCATCGCGCTGGTTGAGCGCAACCTGACGCAATTCGAGGGCATCATTCTTCGCAAGGCGCAGACGAACGACGATGCGCGACACATTCCGTTCGTGGAAATCACCGAACGCGACCTCTCCAGCGTGGACATCGACCTCACACGGAGGCACCGGCTGCACTAGCGCAGAACGCGCGGAAATTTGTGATAGATTGAACCCTCTGCGATGAGCGGGCGACAAAGAGGCCCGTGGAGGGGCCAATGCGTTTTCGATCCTGCATTCTTTTCATCGCTATACTCACAGGCTTTGCCGCTCCGGCTGAGGCCGAAATCCGCCAGTTCAAGGACTGGCTTGCGGTGTGCGACAACCTTCGTAATTGCACGGCCTACGGCTTCGATACCGAGATCGGCGCGGGCATGTTCCTGCGGATCGACCGCGGCGGCGCGCCGGACGCAACGCCCAAGGTCACGATCGCGGTCGATGTCCCCGACAAGACCACGCAACTTGCGTTGACCTTCGACGATCCAAACCTGCCCGGCCTGCCGAAAGGCGCTCAACGCGGCACGCGGCATGAAGACGATAGCTACGCTCGCGCGGTGCTGACCGATCCTGCGGCGGTCGAAACCTTCATCGAAGCCGCGCGCAAAGCGCAAAAGCTTGTTGCAAAACGCACCGACGCGCCGGGTGCAGCCAAGAGCGATACCGAGACGAGCGCGATTTCGTTGTCAGGTGCTGCGGCCGCACTGCTGTGGATCGACGATCAGCAAAAACGGATCGACACGGTGACTGCCCTCATCCGGCGCGACGGCAAGCCTGCCTCCGCAATTCCGCCGCAGCCAGCACCGCCTGTCATCGTTGCAGCGAAATCTGTCGCGGCGCCCGCACCGAAAACAATTCCGAAAGCCGTCCTCAAGGAAGCAAAGGCGATGTGCGAGGATGACGATGGTGAGCGCAAGACCGAGGAGATTTACCGTCTCACCGGCAAGCTCGTACTTTATATGTTCGTGTGCGAAAGTAATAGCGGCGCATACAATTACGCTTACAATCTTCTCACTGCGTCAGACGACAAGCCGAATGAAACGCGAGCGCTTGAATTGCGATTGCCGCTGTCGATCGACAAGCGGCAAGACATTCCGGCGCAGGACATGACCAACGCCACGTTCGATCCGAAGACGATGACGATTTCGACATTTTCCAAGGGACGCGGGATCGGCGATTGCGGTTCGGAAAGCATCTGGGCGTTCGACGGCAAGGCTTTCCGCATGACTTCGTTCAAGATGATGCCGGACTGCAAGGGCGTGCCGCTATGGGAATGGGCGCCGCTCTATTCGGCTGTTATGAAGTAAACCTGATGCGAACAGCGATTCTCATGAGCGTACTGGTTTGCGGATTGGGCTGCGCGCCCGCCTTCGCCCAGAAGCCTGCCGACTGCGCTTTGCCCAAAGCCGACCGCTCCGCGATTGGCATCGCGCTCGGCGATGAGGCGAGCGCCATCCGTGTCATCGGCCGCGATGTCCGCACGGTGATGGAGCCGCTTGGCTCGGATATGGCCTGGACACTATTTGCCTCGCGCGGCAACCGGCAACTTCTCGCGCTGCGCCACCATGCCGGCGACCTGCAATTTTCGTTCAGGGAAATCGAGGTGAAATTCGGCCGCCACGACAAGAAGCCCGCGATGCTCCCGGTGTTCGATTTCGTGACCGATGGCGGCATCAAGCTCGGCATGAAGCGCAAGCAGGTGGTGGCGCGCCTTGGCACCTGCTTCAAGAGCGCGAACAAGGCTGGAAACGAAGTGATCCGCTACGAGATCGAAGAAACAGGGGGCACCCTCACCCACCCCCTGCTGAAGGCTACGAACATGCCGCAATATTACGCCGAGTATGAATTCCACTCCGGAACGCTGATCCGCTTCCGTTTCGGCCATAACCCCGTCTGAAAAGCACCGGCGCTGGCGATAATTGCCGCACCCGGCCTGCCGTTAACCCCTCGCTAACCATAAACAGGGCAAATTTTGCCGGGGGATCCATTTCCTCGATCTAGCCCGCTGGCGGCCGGTCCCGGCCGAAAATTCTTCAGCGGAATGATCGTTCAAGTATTTTCAGCGCGTCCGAGCCTCCGGGGGGAGGCATTTTAAGGTTGGAATGACGGACGTCACGGCTGGGGCTGGGAGCGCGGCGCGTTTGCCGCGCCTGAGCGAGATTGGCGCGATGCTGCGGCGGGGC
>CAMBBO010000187.1 GCA_945862935.1 Pseudorhodoplanes sinuspersici
GATCGACTATCACACCGATCTCGACCGAAGCCCGGAAACGGAAATCGCCCAAGCCGCAGCCAGACATCTCGGGCTGCGCTGGACTCATATTCAGTATGATTATCGCAAAGACCTCTTCGCCGACCTTGTCGACGCCTACGAAGCGTTCGATCAGCCATCCGCTCAAATTCCACTCGCCTACTCGCAGCGTCTGTACAATGCGATCCGTCCCCATGCCAAAGTCGTATTGAGCGGCGGAGGAGCGGACGAATTGTTCACCGGATATTCCGGCGACGAACGGGTCTTACAACGCGACCGGATCAGGGCGCTGGCGCGTCTATTGCCAGACGGCATCCGCAAGCATCTCCCGCGGCCCCTCCGCAATGCGTTCGCGGCATTCCTGCCGCAGCGGGAAGACCTTGCCCGGTATCAGCACGAATACATTACCGGCGGACGGACTGATGACGATGGAAAAGGCGCCACAGCCGAAGCAGCCCGTGCGATCCTGCACGACATTCTCGAAGCCGGTGTCGACAGTCATCTGGATTTGCTGATGTACATGTCGCTTCGCTTCTACGGGAGCGAAGCGAATTATCGCCTGCCCGACATCACCGGTTTGCGCGCGCAAGTTGAAGTGCGCTCGCCGTTCCTCGACTATCGGATGGTTGAGTTCGCTTCGTCGCTCCCGCCTGCGCTCAAGATCGCAAGATCCGGCAGCACGACCACAACAAAATTTCTTCCGAAGCATGTCTATGCACGCCATGTTCCGCGTGAGATCGCGTGGGCTGAAAAAAAGGGCCTCGGCATGAATGTGAAGTTCGATGTTGCCTTGGCCGGCGAACCGAATTTCGAAAGCGAAGCGACGGAAGCGCTGGACCGGGTCGCCGCCGCCGGCCTTGACGCGGAAAAGTTCAGGACGGCGTGGACCGGCTTCCTGCGCGAGAAGCGCACGGGAGTTTTTGTGCCGGCAAGTGCAGGCTTCGCGATGGCGGGAATCATGCTCGGGTTCTGGCTTAATCGCGAGCGTCATCGGAATGCGCGTGTGAACACGCAAAGCGCTCCCGCTGGTCAAGCGACACAATGAATCTTCTGTTCGCCGATCATGGCGATGTCGATGAGGCCGTTTGGGATGATCTCGTCGACCGATCGGACGAAGCATGGTTTTTTCATCAGCACGCCTTCCAGCCCACGCTCGCAGCCTGGCCGAACTATGAGCAGCGCAGCTTCGCTCTCGTGGGAGATGACGGCGCTATAAAGGCCGTCATTCCCTGCTTTGTGCGATCGGACAAAACGCTCGAATGTTTCGGAGGCCCTGCCATCTGCGCCGGCTTGGGCGCAACGCAACGCGAGCGCACGCTTCATGCAGCCTATTCCGAACTGGTGAGACTAGCCGGCAAAAATAATTGCAGCCGCATCTTCACGCGGCTCAGTCAGATGAGTCCGGCCTGGCGCGGCACCCGATGTCCCCGGACCAGTCCGCTGCTGCCCTACGGCTACAGCAACGAATTATCGCAGACATATGTGATCGACCTCACGCCTTCGCTTGAGACGATCTGGAAAAACCTGCAGCCACACTGCCGCACGCACATCCGGAAGGCGGAGCGGGAAGGTTGCACGATACGGCTTGCATCCGCGTCCGAAGAAGACCTCGAAACCTACTACGAGATGCATTGCGTCACTTATCAGCGCAGCGCCTTGCGCCCTCACCCGCGCCGCTATTTCGAACTGATCTGGAATCACTTCGTTCGAACAGGCCAGGCTCTGGTTTTTTTCGCGGAGAAAGAGGGAAAGGTCCTTTCGGCGGACAACGAGATTTTTTTCAAAGGTGCCGTCAGCGGCTGGACCGCTGCCGGACTGCGCGAAGCCGGGGCAATCGGTGCGAATAACCTGCTCCATTGGCACGCGATCCGCTGGGCAAGGGAAGCGGGAGCCGAATTGTATGAAAGCGGCGAAGCCTTCCCCGGCGCGGGGGAGGGCAAGGAAAAAGGCCTCGATGGTTTCAAAAAGAGCTTCGGCGGCGACCTTTATCCGATCTACCGGGGCCATCTGGAATTAGGCGGCGGCCAGCCCGGATTCTTGCGGCGCATGCTCAGACATCCGCTCCGATTTTTGCGGTCAGCCAAATGAGCCGCGGAACAGTCTATCCGTTCGTTCTGAATCATTTGCTCGGACATCTGAACGGGAATAGCCGGGTTCTGGAAACCGGATGCGGCGCTGCGCTTTACCGGCCGCACCTACAAAGCCGTGTGAAAACTTACATCGGCACCGACGTCATCAACGACCATTATCAGGATGCGGGCGACGTCGACATCCACTGCAGCGCAAATGCCCTGCCCTTGCGCGATGGTGCTTTCGACCTGGTCTTCAATCAGGGTGCCATTGACTATATGCCCGATCTGCCGGCGACACTCAAAGAAGCGCACCGCGTTCTGAAACCCGGCGGGACCCTGCTGATCTATACCTACAACGAAGAGATTTTGTCTCAGATCCATACGAATTGCATTGCAAGCGCCCGACCTTGGGAAAAAGATCACCACGTCTTCAGTGAGGACACGCTGCTATCTGAAATGCGTTTAAGCCGCTTTTCCGCGCGCGATGTCACAGGCGAGCTGGATACTTGGTCGCCTGCATCGCATTTCATCGCGAACGTTATGCGGCTGACCGGCCAGCTAAAACGCAAGCGCCGCCTGAACTCGATCTGGCGCGCTTACTCCGGCAGGAAGATCGGCTGATTTCCGATGATCCGTAAAACGCTTGCAGATTTGCGTGCGTGCAAGGATCGCATCCTCAGTGCGCAATCTCGCGACGGACTGCACTGGAAAAGGAACGCCGGCGTTCGCATCGACGTTCGCCGCACCGCTCCTTTCGACGACGAGATGGTTTATGGCTGCTGTGTCACGAAGGATAAAGGCGCCCGCTATCGCATGCTCTACCAGGCATCGCGGCTTGTCGGCGGCATATGGCAGTCCCGGATTCGCGCAGCGACATCGCTGGACGCGATGGATTGGGTGGGTACCGCAGACACCGGGATACAAGCCGGCAGCAACACGCTGTGTCGTCTGCGGGTTCAATCGCCATTCATCCCTGAGTTCGATGCTGGCCTTCTTTTTTTTGCAGGAACAGCCGACGACCGAACGAGCCGCATCCTTTCTGCCAGAACGCTCGATGGTCGAAACTGGGCGATTGACGACCGGCCCATACTCGCACCTGAGGATTGCATCCGTCCCGATGGCCGAAAAGTCTCAGGGATCTGCGATCCGTCGGTGACAAGACGTCCAGACGGCCGATATCAAATGTTCTTCTCTGCGACGCTGGAAGACGACTTCAACCAGAGCATCATGTCGGCAACGTCGCCCGACCTTGCCAATTGGGTCGTGGCTGCTGCCGATCCAATTCCGCAAAGGTTCGATGTAATCAACAATCCAACCATTCTCAGGGACGGCCACGGACTTAGAATGTGGTTTCGATGCAGCAACAGATTTCCCCTCGAGAGCAACATATATATTGCGTCGTCCAACAACGGACGCGAATGGTCCGAACCGCAGCGATGTCTTAGTTTCAGCCGATTTCGCCTGCGCGAACGGCATGGCGTTGGATTCCCATTCGTTATGCAGGACGGCCAGATTCTAAGAATGTATTACACAGGTTATTGGGGCAATATTTTCGAAGGGCAAACTGCCCGGACTTATGCGTCGATTCACGAAAAGAGAAAACGTTTGGGCGCGCGCCCGGCTTCACGAACAACCGCATCCTCATCCGACTGAAAAGACGACATGCCGGCGCACCAGAGATTTCCGGATTTTCGCGAAGACCAGCGGGAGTTTTTCGATGCGCTGATCGTCGAAGACTGGGACACGTACCGCTCAGCCGACTGGGATTTCGTCCGGCGTTATGAGGTCCAAAAGATTTTCAGCGCCGTTCAGCCGAAAACGATACTCGACGTCGGATGCGGCTGCGGATTTCACGATGTCGAAATGGCGCAGTTCGACTTTGTCACGCGGGTGGATGCGATCGATAACTCGCAGCAAAGTATCGCGAAAGCAGAAGAGCATTACGGGCATTTGAAAGTCCGGCGATGGGTTGCAGCTCTGGACGAAATTCCGCTTACAAGCCGCTATGACCTTGTGGTGAGTTTTCAGGTGATCGAGCACCTGTCCAAGCCGGTGGAGTTTCTGACCCGCTGCGCTGCGATCTGCGCCGAAGGCGGCCATGTCGCCGTTGCGACGCCGAATCGCCGCCGGCTGGGAAACATCCTCCGGTCGCTTTCGGGCAAGAGCCCCACAATGCTCGACCCGCAACATTTCCAGGAATATTCGTCAGCAGAGATGGACTCCTTGGCGGCGCAAAGCGGCCTCGTGCCGGTGACGCATTTTGGTTACGGAATGCACGGGATCCGCGCCATCGACCGGATGCCCGTCGAGTGGCGAACCCGGTTGGGGAGCGCGCTGCCTTTCGCGGCCCACCAATTTTGCGCGATTTACAGCAAGACCGCATCGTGACCCACGCGAAATGGACATTGGCCGGAGCCGAACGCGCGGCTGTGCTTAGCTATCTGCGGTCGCTTTACACCGGCGTATTTTCGGAAGCTGCGTTCGAGAGCCATCTCGACAACCATGTTGGATTTTCCTTTGCCGACTACACTGTCGCCGTGATGGCTCCCAATGTGCCGAAGGGATCGCGGCTGCTGGATATCGGAGCGGGATTCGGCAGTTGCGTTTTGGCCGCGCGCGATGCGGGATGGGATGCAGCCGGGATCGAAGTCGCCAGCTTCGAGGTTGAGTTCGCGCGCCGCAGGCTCCAGACATTGCGGCCGCAGGATTCACCCGACGACGTCTATCGTCTCGGCGACGCGCTGTCCGCGGATCTGCCAGCGGCGAATTTCGACGTCGTCACCCTCTGGAACGTGCTCGAACATATCGAAGATCTGACCGCGTTGCTTCAGCGCGTGCGGCTTCTGCTCAAGCCCGGCGGGATCGCTTACGCCATCTGCCCGAGCTATTTCGCGTGGCGGCTCGAAGCGCATTATCACGTCCCGTGGAAACCTAATCCGCTTCTTCCGCGCGAAAAAGCGCGAGCCTATTTGCGGTCGCTCGGCAAAGACCCGGCATTCTTCGACACTTCGATCTTTCGTCGTACCAACCACGAGGTGCTCGGCACTTTGCGCGCACTCGATTTCGAATTGCGCGACATGGCGACACTTGAGCCGATGGATTTCAAACTGAACAACCTCGGCAGCGCGCTGGCGCATCCGCTCCGGTTTATCGGCTACCACAACCCATTCCGTCATTCGGTCGTTTTGGCAGCCGTGAAGCGCCGATAGATATGATCGGACAAAAGGGCATTCAAACCGGCGATTTCGGCACCGCCCGCATCGGCGGGCGCGTTCTCGTTGTCGTGTGCGCGTATCACGGCGGTGCGAACGGCGGCCGGGCATGGCGCTGCCCAATCATTCCGGCGCTGCCGAAGGTGGCAACGCTCGGCAACATTCTGACGCTCTATCCTCTGCGCGCGCATGTCGCGCAGATGCGTGACCATTTTGCCAACCCGCGCGATCTGCCATTGCAGTTGGAAATTGCCCGGGACGCTCTGGCGCAAGGCGACCCTAAATCAGTGCAGGTTTTGCTCGACACGCGTCATGCGGCGACAGCGCCTGCACCATTTCCATTCGGGTCGAACCCGCCTGCGCTCGTGGACTTGCGCGAACCGATCGCAGCGCAGAACGTCGACACTGTCTTGATTGTTTATCCCGACGCGCTCGGACTTGGCTTCGGTTCGCTGGAATCGCCCCTTCGCCGCCAGTGCGGTAACATCGTCGTCGTCAACGGACGGCGGCGAATGTTTCCGCTGACGGCGCAAAGCCGGCGCGCGTTGCTTTGGCGGCGCGCGCTTGCGGCGACCCGATTGCCGGAACTGCTTGCTGCCGCGCTGATCCTTCCACTCGCTGCGGCGCTCGCGCTTTACGATCGGCTAAAGCCGGACACGCGATCCTCTTGACCGATCCGTCACAAATTAAATCCGAGATTCGCGACTGGTGGGCCGCCCGGCCCATGACTTACGCGCGCGACCACGGAACGACCGAATACCAATTGCCTGATGGAACGAGCGAGCGGGTCGAAATCGGATCGAAGCGCTTTTTCGAGCTTGCCGACCAGACATTCTATCGCTGGAATGAGGCATTGCACGAACAGGATCGCCCGTTCGCAAAGATATTCGAGTACGCCGAAGGCAAGCGAGTGCTCGAAATCGGCTGCGGCATGGGCTGCATGGCGATGAACTGGGCAAAAGCCGGCGCGAAAGTCACCGCGATCGATCTCAATCCCGTTGCAATCTCGCA
>CAMBBO010000188.1 GCA_945862935.1 Pseudorhodoplanes sinuspersici
AACCACGACGACGAAGATCGGCAGCACCATTTCCGGTCGAACGCGCGTACCCGCCTTCTTGCCGGAATACACGGGCAGCGTCGAAACCATCAGAATCGCAATGGCCAGCGTGTAAAGGAATGTCACGCTCGCGACACGCGGCCCGCCGAGCAGGCTGATATAGACCGGCAGCAGGACCGTGATGGCGCCCGCGGGCGCCGGCATTCCGGTGAAGAAATTCGCAGCCCAGACCGGCTGGTTCGGATCCTCGCTCATGACATTGAAGCGCGCCAATCGAAGGCTCGCGCAAATCGCGAAGGCGAGCGCCGCGATCCATCCAGCCGAACCGATTTCGTTCAGTCCCCAAAAATACAGGATGAGGCCTGGCGCCACGCCGAAATTGACAAAGTCGGCAAGGCTGTCGAGTTCAGCGCCGAAGCGCGACTGCCCCTTGATCATGCGGGCGACGCGCCCGTCGATGCCGTCGAGGATCGCGGCAAACACGATAGCGCCGAGCGCCCATTCCAGCCGCCCTTCGATAGTGAGGCGGATGGCGGTCAGGCCCGCACATAAAGCAAGCAGCGTGATGAGGTTCGGCACCAGCACGCGCACGGGGATGGCGCGAAAACGCCTGCGCCGGTTTTCTTGCCGCTGCGGATCGACGGGAGGAAATATCATCAGCAAGATATATCAGCGCGGCCGCAAGGCCGCCATGCCAAGCAAGTACGTTTGTTAACGCAAGCGTTAACGCCTGACCGACAACGCCTAATCGACGCGGAAGTTGCGTACCGGATCGGGCGACTTGAGGTCGGCGAGCACGGTTTCGCCCCCAACGGCGGATTGGCCGGGACCGACCAAGGGCCGCACCCCATCGGGGAGATAGACGTCTACCCGCGATCCAAAGCGGATGAGGCCGAACCGCTCGCCAGCGCCGATCGCCTGCCCTTCCTTGACGAAGGAGACAATCCGTCGCGCCACAAGGCCCGCGATCTGAACCACGCCGATCCGTCCGGCGGCGGTTGCAACAACCAGCGAATTGCGCTCGTTATCCTCGCTCGCCTTGTCCAGATCGGCATTCAGGAATTTGCCCGGCCGATAGACGATCCGGTCGATACGTCCAGCCACGGGGCTGCGGTTCACATGGCAGTTGAACACGCTCATGAAGATCGAGACGCGCGGCAGCGGCCGGTCGCCGAGATCGAGCTCCTTCGGCGGGACAGCGTTGACGATCATGCTGATCTTGCCGTCGGCGGGCGCAATCACGAGACCTTCCCGCACAGGCGTCACTCTCGGCGGATCGCGGAAGAACAGGACGCACCAGATGGTCAGCCCGAGCGCGATCCATCCAAGCGGCGCCCACAGCCAGAACAGGATGAGGGTTACAAACGCGAAAATCCCGATGAAGGGATAGCCCTCAGGATGGATAGGGACGAGCTGGGCCCGGATCGACTGGTAGACTGACATCATTCACTCCGCTGCGGTCGCGCGCGATAAGGGATCGGACAGATCCTCAGGTGTCGGAATATCGTCTTCCACTGACGGCGGATTGCAGTTTGGTGCCGCAGCGACTTCACCGGCCAGCGCAAGCTTCTCGCGCGCTTCTTCGGCTTCACGCTGCCTGTTCCACATGCTGGCGTAAAGCCCGCCCTTCGTCAGAAGCTGCTGATGCGTTCCGCGCTCGGCAATCTCACCCTGATTAAGCACGATGATTTCGTCAGCGCTCACAATCGTGGAAAGCCTGTGTGCGATCACAAGCGTCGTACGATTTTTCGAAACCCGTTCGAGCGCGTCCTGGATTTCCTTTTCGGTGTGGCTGTCGAGCGCCGAGGTCGCCTCGTCCAGCAACAGGATCGGCGGCGCCTTGAGGATCGTCCGGGCAATGGCCACACGCTGCTTTTCGCCGCCGGATAGTTTCAGGCCGCGCTCACCCACTTCGGTATCGTAACCATCCGGCGAAATGCGGATGAAGTTATCGATCTGCGCTAGCTTGGCCGCCTCCTCCACATCCGCATCGGACGCATCCCAGCGGCCATAGCGAATGTTGTAGCGCAGCGTATCGTTGAACAGCACGGTGTCCTGCGGCACCATACCGATGGCTTCGCGCAGCGATACTTGCGTGACGTCGCGAATGTCCTGATTGTCAATCAGGATGCGCCCGCCACTGACATCGTAGAAGCGAAAGATCAGCCGCGAAATGGTCGACTTCCCCGCGCCCGAAGGGCCGACAATCGCAACTGTGTGTCCCGCCGGCACGTCGAACGAAATGCCTTTCAGGATTTGCCGCTCCGGTTCGTAGGCGAACACGACATTCTCGAACCGGACATTGCCCGCGCCAACGGCCAACGGTTTCGCACCGGGCCGGTCGAGAACTTCAGGTTTGCGGCCAAGGATCGAGAACATGGTCTCGATGTCGATGATGCCCTGCTTGATCTCGCGATAGATCATGCCCATGAAATTCAGCGGCACATAAAGCTGTATCATCATCGCGTTAATCATGACGAAATCGCCGACCGTGTTGGTGCCGGCAGCGATACCGCGCGCGCACATCACCATCGTTGCGCCAAGGCCGAGGGTAAAGATCACCGCCTGCCCGGCATTGAGTACGGCAAGCGACGTGTACGCCTTGACGCTTGCGTCCTCGTAGCGCGCCATTGAACGGTCGTAGCGTTTCGCCTCGCGCTCCTCGGCGACGAAATATTTTACCGTTTCGTAATTCAGCAGCGAGTCAATCGCCTTGGTGTTGGCGTCGTTATCGCTGTCATTCATCTTGCGGCGGATCGCGATGCGCCATTCGGTCGCGAGATAAGTGAAACCCATGTAGAAAACGACGGTGACGAGGATCACCACCACGTAGCGCCAGTCGAATTGCCAGAACAGCACGCCTACGATCAGCGCTAGTTCGACGATAGTCGGCGCAAGCTGCAGGATCACCATGCGAACGATTGTTTCGATGCCGTTGCGGCCGCGTTCGAGCACGCGCGTCAATCCGCCGGTCTTGCGCTCCAGATGAAAGCGCAGCGACAGCAGATGCATATGCTCGAAGGTCATGATGGCGACGCGCCGCACCGCATGCATCGCGACCTTGGCAAAAATGCCGTCGCGCAGTTGCGTCAAACCCGCCATCAAAATGCGCATGCCGCCATAGGCGACAGTCAGCATGACCGGCGCTGCCAGAACCCAGGTCAGCCAGGAATCGAATGCGCCGGCCCCAGGCGCGCTAGGATGTCCCGAGAGCGCATCGATCGCCCATTTGAACGTGAAGGGAACCGTGATGGTGGCGAGCTTGGCTGCCAGCAACAGCGCCATCGCGATCATGACCCGGCCCTTCAGGTCGCGGCGATCGGACGGCCAGATATACGGCCACAAATGGCCGATGGTCGAAAGAAGCGTGCCCTGCCCCGAGGCGACGCGCTTACGGGCAGACGGAGCGGAATTCATGGGATGTGAAACGGGCTTTCCTCGGATGCGCGGCCATTAAGGGTGGCGCGCTCTTACGTCCTTGGAATAGGCATAAAGAGCGCATACATCAACGCCTCGGCCCAAGGCCTAAGGCATTTAATTTTTCCGACTGAACCTGATGAGCACCATTCAAAGCATTTGCGTCTATTGCGGCTCCGGTCCCGGCGCTGATCCGGCTTTTGCTGCGGGCGCTAAGACCTTTGGTAAAATTCTGGCCAAAAATAACATCCGCCTTGTCTATGGCGGCGGCTCGGTCGGCCTGATGGGCACAATCTCAAGCGCAGTCCTCGAATATGGAGGACAAGTCACCGGCATCATCCCGGAATTTCTGCGGTCGCTGGAAAAACCATCCAACGGTACGCAGGAACTGATCGTGACGCGCGATATGCATGAGCGAAAGCGCATCATGTTCGAGCGGTCCGACGCCTTCGTGGCACTCCCCGGCGGCGTCGGCACGTTGGAGGAACTGGTTGAACAACTCACCTGGGCACAGCTTGGTCGCCACAAGAAGCCGATCCTGATCGCAAACATCAGCGGCTTCTGGGATCCGCTCTGCAAGCTGCTCGATCACATGACGGATCTGAAGTTTATCCGTCCCACTCTTGAAGTGAACGCGCTTGTTGCAAATAACATCGAAGACATCCTGCCGAAACTGATCGCGGCAGTTCAGCCAGTGTCCGAATCCGAAAAACTGATGCAGGCCGGCGCAGCCGAGCGGCTCTAGGATTTCAGGAACGTCACGGCCTCGATGCGATTGCCGTCGGGATCGCGTATGAACGCCGCATAATAGCCGTTGCCGAAATGCGGGCGATCTCCCGGCGCGCCGTCAGACAACCCACCCGCCACGAGCGCCGCAGCGTGGAACGCATCCACTGCTTCCCGGCTCCCCGCGCGCAAGGCAATGTGATTGCCGCCGTCACCCGCAGGCGCACAACCTTGGCGAAGATTGATCCAGAACTCGGCGTACTTTTTTCCAAAGCCGATTGTCGCCGGGCGATCCTCGAGTTTGTAATAGCCAAGAGGCGCGAGAACGGATTGGTAAAACGCGGCACTCGCGTGCAAATCGCTGACCCCGATGGAGACGTGATCGATCACGCGGTCGCGCCGGATTTCACCAGCTTGTAAACGATGGAATCCATCAATGCCTGAAATGACGCATCGATGATGTTCGGCGATACGCCGATGGTCGTCCAGCGGTCGCCGTTTTCATCCTGACTTTCGATCAGCACGCGCGTCACAGCTTCGGTGCCGCCATTAAGGATACGAACGCGATAATCGATGAGATCAATTCCGTCGATATGACGCTGATATTTGCCAAGGTCTTTGCGGAGCGCGACGTCGAGTGCATTTACCGGGCCGTTGCCTTCGCCCGCCGAGATCAGGTCCACGCCATCGACTTTCACCTTCACCACCGCGAGCGAAACGGTGACGCGCTGGCCGAGCGCGTTGTTGCGTTGCTCCACATTGACGTCGAATTGCGTGACCTCGAAAAAGTCCGGCACCGTGCCCAGAATACGTCGCGCCAGCAATTCAAACGACGCATCGGCGGATTCATAGGCGAAGCCCTGGGCCTCGCGCTCCTTGATCTCGTCGAGGAGGCGCGTCAGGCGCGGATCGCCTTTATCGATCGAAATGCCGATACGGCTCAGTTCGGCGAGAATATTCGAACGCCCACCCTGATCCGAGACCAGCACCTGACGGCGATTGCCGACCACATGGGGCGCGACATGCTCATAGGTCGCAGGATCCTTCATGATGGCCGACGCATGAATACCGGCCTTGGTCGTGAACGCGCTGTCGCCGACATAAGGTGCGTGGCGGTCGGCAGCGCGATTGAGCATTTCGTCGAATTTGTGCGAGAGGCGCGTGAGCCCTGCGAGCTTTGATTCCGAGACGCCGATCTCGAAGCGGGAAGAAAATTCGTCCTTCAACTTCAAAGTCGGGATGATGGAAACAAGGTTGGCGTTGCCGCAGCGTTCGCCGATGCCGTTGAGCGTGCCTTGAATCTGGCGCGCGCCCGCGCGTACCGCCGCAAGCGAATTTGCAACCGCCTGCTCGGTGTCGTTATGCGCGTGGATACCGACATGATCGCCGGGAATGACTTTCACCACATCGGCGACAATCGCCTCGACCTCATGCGGCAGCGTTCCGCCATTGGTGTCGCACAAAACCACCCAGCGCGCGCCTTCGTCATGCGCGGCCTTGGCGCATTGCAAGGCATAATCGCGGTTGGCCTTGTAGCCGTCGAAGAAATGCTCGCAATCGACCAGCACTTCGCGGCCCTTCGCCTTGGCGGCCTTCACGCTGTCGCGAATGCTTGCCAGATTTTCTTCAGGCGTCGTCTCAAGCGCGACGCGCACATGGTAATCCCACGCCTTCGCGACAAAGCAGATCGCCTTAGCCTTGGCATCGAGCAATGCCACAAGCCCCGGATCGTTCGACGCCGAACGCCCCGGACGTCGCGTCATGCCAAACGCCGTGAGCGCCGCTTTCAGCGGCCGGTCCTGCGAAAACAATTCGGTGTCGGTGGGATTAGCGCCGGGAAAACCGCCTTCCACATAGTCGATGCCAAGTTCGTCGAGCATGTTCGCCACGACGAGCTTGTCCTGCAGCGTGAAATCGACGCCGTTCATCTGCGCACCGTCGCGCAAAGTCGTGTCGAAAAGATAGAGGCGCTCCTTCATGGCCTCACCAATAGCCAAAGTATTTCAGAGCGAGACCGATCGCCGCGACGATGAGAACGATTTTCAGGATGACATAATAGAGCCAATGACGCGGGAACGGCGTTTCGGGCTGTGCCATCACACACTCCTCGGCGGCCAATCGGCCGTGTCGTGATCGGGATGCTGGAAATTGACGAAGTTTTGCATG
>CAMBBO010000189.1 GCA_945862935.1 Pseudorhodoplanes sinuspersici
TGGCTTTGACCTGGCCTATCGCCTGCTCGGGGATGCCGCACTGCGCGTGTTTATCGACGATGAATTTCACGACCTTGCCTTCCGCCGTGACCAGCGCACGAAACGCCGCGCACGCTTCCGGCTGGGTCAGCTTCTTTTTGCCCTCGCTCGCGGCGCGGATCACGCTTGCGCGCTTTTCGGCTTCTTCCCGCAGCGGAATAAAGTCGCTGGCGCAGGGCGGTTGCTGCTGCTGTTGCGGCATGCCGCCACCCATTGGGGACATCGGAGCCATCGGCGGGGGAGGACCGCCTGCTCCGGCAGGAGGTGCCGTGACAATTCCGGGCGAGCCGGGAGCCGGTGCCGCAGGCCACGGCGTTTGCGCCATAGCCTCGCCTGCAAGAAAGGCTGCGGCGGCAAATGTCAGCACCCGGACCGGATTCATCGCATTCCTCTTGGGATCGAATTGCGTTTGGCTAACAACCCGTCGAATTCGGCGAGATTATAGCCCTTCGCCGCGCCCTTGTGGCACAGATAAACGGGCGAATTTTTCACTGGAATGCGACGATTGGTCATGGCGCGCTACGACTTCCGTACTCCAAGGCTTTACCTCGATGCGCCGATGGCGCAAGGCGCAGCGATCCCGCTCGAGCGCGATCAGGCGAATTATCTGGTCAATGTGATGCGGCTGGCCGCTGGCGATGCCGTGCTCGCGTTCAACGGCCGTGATGGAGAATGGCGCGCGATATTGCAGCGCAGCGGAAAAAAGGCCGCGGCTCTTGTTCTGAACGAGCAGGCCCGCCCGCAAGAGCGTGCCGCCGATCTGCATTATCTCTTCGCGCCGCTGAAGCATGCGCGGCTCGACTACATGGTGCAGAAAGCGGTAGAGCTTGGGGTTTCACGATTGCAGCCGGTGATGACGCGGCACACGCAGGCGGCGCGCGTCAATCTCGACCGCATGCGCGCGAACGCAATCGAAGCCGCCGAACAATGCGGCGTGCTGACGATTTCGGAAATTTCCGAACCGCTTGCATTCGACCGCCTGATTGCGGCGCTCGATCCCGCGCACGTTCTTGTTTTCTGCGACGAGGATGCGCCGTTGCGCGATCCGGTCGCCGCGCTGAAAGCCGTGCCTGCAAATTCTCCGGTCGCGGTTTTGATCGGCCCGGAAGGCGGCTTTGCCGATGACGAGCGCGCGGCTTTGCTGAAACTGCCGAACGTGATCCAGCTTGCGCTCGGTCCGCGCATCCTGCGCGCCGACACCGCGGCGATTTCCGCGCTGACGCTGGTGCAGGCGGCAATCGGCGATTGGAAGAATTAGCGCGCGAAGGCCGGGCGCAGAATTATCGCCAGCGGAATCGTCAGGACGCAGATCGCAGCCTCGATGATGAGCGCGCTGAACACGCCGAAATAGTCGCCCGCTATTCCGTAGAAGAATGGCGCGATTCCGCCGGAGCCGATGGTGCCGGTGTAGAAAATTCCAAAGGCACGGTCGCGCTTCTCCGGCTCAACCAGATCGGGGACCGATCCGTACAGCACCGACGACGTGCCGTTCAGCGCGATGCCGACGAGCGGCAGCAGAACCATAGCGCCATTGAGCGAAATCGGAAGAAGCAGAAGGATTGCAAGAACGGTCAGACCCTCGGTGAGACACACAGTCGCGACGACGCCGATGCGCGCGCCGATATAAGCGCAAACGAGTTTGCCCGCGGCACCCCCGGCAAATACGAGCGTTAGCGCAGTACCGATCAGCGGCAGGCTCGCGCCTTTGTCCTGCAAGAGGAACGGCAGAAAAGTGAGAAAGCCCATGCGCGTCGCGCTGTCGATGACGCCGATTGTGAGCAGCGTCGGGAATGCAAAGCGTCCGCCGCGCGGCGCGCCTTGAGCCTTCGCAGCTTTCGGATCGGACCGTTCGGTTGGAAGGCGCGGGGTACAGGAAAAAATTGCAATCGCGGCAAGCAGCCCGATCGCGCCTACGATCATCAGCGCCGGACGCCACGGCATCAGCGTCAGCATGATCGCGAGCGCCGCGGGGAAGATCATCTTTCCGATGTCTCCCGCAAAGTTATAGCCACCGAGAGCTTTCAGCGAACGCGCGCCTGCGTAAGCGCGCGCCACGAGCGATGAGGCGACCGGATGCTGCGTACTCGCGCCAAGCCCGCCGATCATCAGCGCGATCACGAGCGTCGCAAAGCCGGCACTCATTCCGGCAAGCAGATAGCCGATCCCTGCGAGCGCGGTGCCGCCTGCGAGCACGGCCGCTGCGCCAATACGACCGGACAGCATGCTCGCGGGAATCTGCAGCGACGCCATGGTGCCCGCGAACAATCCTCGCAGGAGGCCGATGGCCGCATAGCTCAGTCCGAATTCCGCCTGCCACACCGGCAGCATCACATAGATCAGGTCGGTGTAGCCGTCATGCAAAGCATGCGCGCCGCAGGCAACGCCGAATGTGCGGCGCTCGTCGCGCGGCGTGACCGCCGATGTTTCGTTCGCGGCGGTCATTGTTGTTGCGGCAATCGCGGCACGAAGACCGCGCTGACAAAGGAAATCACGGGCGCAATGTGCTGGTTCGTGCCGAAACTGAACAGCGTCGCAAGGCCGAAATCAGCGCGGCTTTGCGAAAGCCGCATCGCGGTGATCTCGGATTGATAGGTGATGGTGTCGCCCACATAGACCGGCTTCAGCCATTTCAGGTCACGAAAGCCCGGCGACGGCCCGAGGATCGCGACAGGTTCACCACGCGCCCGGAACTTCTCCGCTTCGGCTTTGCGAAAATCCACCATCAGCCGCATCCACACCGACGCGGTGTGCCAGCCGGACGCGCACAGCGCGCCGAAATGAGAAAGCTTCGCGGCTTCCTCGTCCATGTGGAAAGCCTGCGGATCGAAACGGCTTGCGAAGGATTTGATCTCGTCCGTGCCGAAAGTGTGGCTGCCGAGCGCGTAAACATCGCCAACCTTGATCTGCTCGAAGAAATTCACGGCTGCGCCCCCGCGCGCGTGCCGAGCATCAGCGGCGCCTGCAACGTCGTCACAGGCGCGCCTGCCTGATTAATCAATTCGAGCAGGATGGTGACGAGGCCAAGCTGCGGCTTGCTGCGCGAGGGGCGCGTCTGCACCACGGTCGCGCGCAAGGTCAAAGCATCGCCGGGCCTCAGCGGCGCGAGCCATTTGACTTCCTCGATGCCGCCCGAACCCATCGAACTTGAATTGAGCAGGAAGCCGTCGAGCATCATGCGCATGGCGATGCAGCAGGAATGCCAGCCCGACGCCGCAAGGCCGCCAAGCATCGAGTTGCGCGCGGCCTCGTCGTCAAGGTGCATCGGCTGCGGGTCGAATTCCGCGGCGAAGGTGAGAATTTCCTCGCGCGTCACCGGGCGAGGGCCAAATTTCCTCACCTGACCGGCAGCGAAATCCTCGAAGTAAAGCTTCGGCATGGGCGCAGACATGGGCGCAGCATACTTGCCGTGCGCAATTACGCTAGCGGAACAGCTCCGCGACGCGCGCGATCAGCGGCGCGGCGTTCACGCCAACGGTGGTCAGGACGCCTGCATATTCCTTGATGAGTTCGAAGGATTTGGACGCTTCGCCCTTCGATTTCTGCCCGTCGATGAAATGCTGCAGCACCTGAATATGAAAAACGAAAAAATCTTTGTTCTGATCCTGCGAGCGCTGCAGCGTTGCCAGCGCGTCCTCGATCGCGGCGGAGGCCTGCTGCGTGACTGTGGACGAGATGCGCGTGTTCGATGCGTCGCGCCCGATATAATTTCCCCCGCCGGTCGAAACTGCGTTGCCGCCGACATAGCTTCCGCCCGCAGCGACCTTGGTCGCGCGCTCGCCGAGATAATCTCCGCCCGCAGTGATCTTGGTGCCGTGTTCGCCGATGAAGTCTCCACCGTTTGTCGAAATAAACGTCCGGTTGTCGACGATCTTCTCGATCCTCTGTTCCGGGACATTGACTTGAAAGATGGGTGGATTTTTCTGCGACATTTCTTCTTCGAGCGCTGACTTCAGGCGAACGAGGAAGCCGTATTCGTCGCTTTCCACGGTGAACGATGTTGCAGCGCTCGTCATTATCTTGAGTTCGAACGTCGCCTTGAACCTGCCGCGCAAAAGGAAATAGGCGAGAGCGCCGCCCGCGATGGCGCCGATCACGAAAGCCACCGGGTTGCGCATTATCGCGTACGCGACGGCGCCGATAATGGCGGCAATGATCAGGCACAGGAAAATGAGGCCGCGGCGCTTGACCTCAAGGATCGTCAGCGAAACGACATTGCGGACCTGATAAGAGACGTCGCCCGCCAGAAGCAGGCCGCCTTCGATGGTCAGAAAATTGGTTGTCAGTTTCTCCGCCGGCGAACCGAGGTTCATCAGGCGGCCGGCCATTCCAGCACTCAACGCGTTAATCATCCCGCCCCGCCCCCTCGCCGAGCCGAGGTACTTTCCGCCGCGATAATTTCACGCGCGGCTGTGAACTCCAAGATCAAAATGAAGTTCCGTCAGGTCGCAAACCTGAAATGCATAACGTCGCCGTCGGCGACGACATATTCTTTGCCCTCAAGCCGCAGCTTACCCGCATCGCGTGCACCGGCTTCTCCGCCGAGTGAAACGTAGTCGTCATAGGCAATGGTTTCGGAGCGGATGAAGCCGCGTTCGAAATCGGTATGGATGACGCCCGCAGCCGCAGGCGCGCGCGTGCCGCGCGTGATGGTCCATGCGCGCGCTTCCTTCGGCCCGACAGTAAAATAAGTCACGAGATCGAGCAGGCCGTAGCCCGCGCGAATAAGCCGGTCGAGACCCGGTTCCTTCAAGCCGACTGCGCCCAGATAATCCTCGCGCTCGGCGCGCGGCAGCACGGCGATCTCGGATTCAATTTTCGCGGAAATGACGACCGATACCGCGCCTTCTTCCTTGGCGCGTGCTTCGACTTTCTTCGAGAAATCGTTGCCGGTGGCCGCTGCGCCTTCTTCCACGTTGCAGACATAGAGAACAGGCTTCGCGGTCAACAGGCCGAGCGTGGAGAAGATTTTCTCTTCTTCCGGCTTGCGCGTCAGCAGACGCGCCGGTTTTCCGTCGCGTAACAGCGCGAGCGAGCCTTTTACGAGATCGAGCGCCTCTTTCGATTCCTTGTCGCCACCGCGAGCCTTTTTCTCCAGCGCATCGACGCGCTTTTCCAGACTGTCGAGATCGGCGAGCATCAATTCGGTTTCGATGGTCTCGATATCGGCGACGGGGTCGATCCGGTTCTCGACATGCGTGACATCGGAATCCTCAAAGCAGCGCACCACATGCACGATGGCGTCGACTTCGCGGATGTTGGCGAGGAACTGGTTGCCGAGGCCTTCGCCTTTCGACGCGCCGCGCACCAATCCTGCGATGTCGACGAATGTCAGCCGCGTCGGAATGATCTGCGCGGATTTAGCCAGCGAAGCGAGCTTGTCGATGCGTGGATCGGGCACGGCGACTTCACCGACATTCGGCTCGATGGTGCAGAACGGATAATTCGCCGCCTGCGCTGCGGCGGTTTCCGTCAGCGCGTTAAAAAGCGTCGACTTGCCGACATTGGGCAATCCGACGATGCCGCATTTGAATCCCATGACGATCAATCCGGTCTGAAAGAGTTATTTTTTAGCTGGCGTTTCTTCGTCCGGGGAGCCGAAACCCTTGGCGTCCATCGAAAGATGCACCTTGTTCTGAAAGCTTGCGTCTTCGCCGCGCGCGAGAAGCGCGGCATTGTCCGCCACAGCGTCGCACAGCGTCTCAACCCATCCGGTGCGTTCGGCTTTTGCGAAATCCGACAGCACGTAACGATGGACGAGGTTCTTGTCGCCCGGATGCCCGATGCCGATGCGCGCGCGGCGGTATTCGTTGCCAAGATGCGCGCCGATCGAACGCAAGCCGTTATGTCCCGCATTGCCGCCGCCGGTCTTGATGCGAAGCTTGCCCGGCGGCAGGTCGAGTTCGTCGTGGAACACGACGATGTCAGAGAGTGCGATCTTGAAGAAGCTTGCGGCTTCGCCGACCGCGCGTCCGGATTCGTTCATGAAGGTTCCGGGGAGGAGCAGCAGCGCGCGCGTGGCGCCGAGCGTTCCTTCCGTTGCAACACCCTGAAAACGCCTGCGCCACTGCGGCATGCCGTGGCGCTTGGCGATTTCGTCCACCGCCATGAACCCGACATTGTGCCGGTTTCCAGCGTGGCTTGCGCCAGGATTGCCGAGGCCAACAAAGAGCTTCATGGCCGGCAATCCGTGGCGCAGGCGTTACTTCTTCTCGGCGGCTCCCGCGGCAGGTGCGGCAGCCGGGGTCGCT
>CAMBBO010000190.1 GCA_945862935.1 Pseudorhodoplanes sinuspersici
GAAGATCGCGGTGCATGGCGTCGGACGCGTTGCCAAGTTCCAGCATGTCGCCGAGGACCGCGATACGTCGCCCGCGTGAGCCACGATGGATCTGGCCCAGCAGCGCAAGTGCTGCGCGCATGGATGCAGGATTGGCATTATAGCTTTCGTCAATCAGCAGAGCCGTGCCTTCGGGAAGCCTGAGCTTGCCGCGCGTGCCCCTCCCCGGCGCGGGCTGCAATTCGGCAAGCGCAAGCGCGGCCAGCGCCAGATCCGCACCCGCGAGCGCAGCAGCAGCAAGCACCGCAAGCGAGTTCATGATGAGATGCCTGCCCGGCGCGCCAAGCTTGTAGGCGACTTCCGTGCCCAGCACTTTCGCCTGCACGGTCGAACCTTTTTCCTGCAAAGCAAAATTGATGAGCCGCACATCGGCCGACTTATGTTCACCGAAAGAAACCACGCGACCGACCTTCATGTGATCGGTGTGCTTCTTCAGGCGTGCGAATTGATCGTTGTCGCGATTGAGGATCGCAGCACCGCCGGGTTCGAGACCCGCGAAGATTTCCGCCTTCGCATCGGCGATGGCTGCAACATTCTTGAAATGCTCCAGATGCACCGGCTCGACCGTCGTGACGATTGCAATATGCGGACGCACGAGCTTCGACAGCGGCTCGATTTCGCCCGCGTGATTCATCCCCATTTCGAATACGGCGTAGCGCGCATCGGCCGGGCAGCGCGACAACGACAGCGGCACGCCCCAATGATTGTTGTAGGACGCAGCCGAGGCAAACGTTTCCCCCTCAGGCGCAAGCGCGAGCCGCAGGGCTTCCTTGGTGCTGGTCTTGCCGACCGATCCGGTGACGCCGATGATTTTCGACGTGGTGCGCGCACGCGATGCCGTGGCGAGATCGCGCAATCCGTCGAGCACGTCATCAACAACCAGCAGTGCCGCATCCTTCGGTAGTTGCGTGCGCTTGTCCTTTGCGACCACGGCAAGACCCGCACCCGCCTTCAGCGCGGCGTCGACAAATTCGTGGCCATCACGCGCATCGGTCAGCGCGAAGAATGCTTCGCCCGGCTGAATGGTGCGGCTGTCGATGGAAATGCCGGTGATCGCCTGCGGCATCGCGCCCTCGGCGCGGGCGCGCATCGCGTCGCGCATCGCATCGGCGATCCACAGGGCGGTCATGATTTTTCCCCCAAAGCCGCGGCGACTTCGTCGTGGTCGCTGAATGGCAGGGTTCGGTCGCCGACAATCTGGCCGGTTTCATGGCCCTTGCCGGCAATCAACAAAACATCGCCTTCACGCAAATCCGCGATGGCGGTGCGAATGGCTTCGCCACGGTCGCCGATTTCGATAGCGCTGGGTGCTGACGCCAGAATCGCTGCACGGATACTGGCCGGATTCTCGCTGCGCGGATTGTCGTCGGTGACAATGACGCGGTCGGCATTTTGCGCGGCGATCTCGCCCATGATCGCGCGCTTGCCGGGATCGCGGTCGCCACCCGCGCCGAACAGCGCGATCAGTCGGCCTTTCGCATAAGGGCGCAAGGCTTCGAGTGCCTTGGCAAGAGCATCCGGCTTGTGCGCGTAGTCGATGAAAATCAGCCCGCCATTTTTCGTGCCGACGGGTTCGAGACGGCCCTTCGCGCCGCTAAGATGCTCGATGGCGTGAAGAACCGCGTGCATATCCGCGCCGGTGACAATGGCAAGGCCCGCCGCAATCAGCGCATTCTCGATCTGGAACGCTCCAAGAAGCGGCAAGCGAACATCATGCGCGTGACCCTGGTGCGACAGCGACAGGATTTGCGCATCTCCCTGCGCGCGCACATCAAGCAGCTTCAGGTCGTTGCCCGCCCGACCGGTCGTAAAGACTTGCAGGCCCCGCTTTCTTGCCGCGGCGGTCACCGCATCGCTGTGCTCGTGATCGGCGCTGACGACAGCGGCACCCTTGTCCATCACCAGCGTATCGAACAGCCGCAGCTTCGCGCGAAAATAAGCGTCGAGATCGGGGTGATAATCGAGATGATCGCGGCTGAGATTGGTGAAAGCGCCAGCCGCGATGCGAATGCCATCAAGCCGATGCTGGTCGAGGCCATGCGACGAGGCTTCAATGGCAAGGTGCGTCACGCCCTCGCCTGCGAGCCGGTCCAGCGTCTGATGTAACGCGACCGGATCGGGCGTCGTGAGCGAACCGTAGGTTTCACCCTTAGGCGAGACGACACCGATCGTGCCGATGCTCGCCGACGGATGGCCAAGCGTGGTCCATATCTGCCGCGTAAACGCCGCGACGGATGTCTTGCCGCTTGTGCCGGTCACGGCCGCAATGGTGCGCGGCTGGCGCGAAAAGAATTTCGCCGCCATCTGCGCGAGCGCAAGCCGCGCGTTCGCAACCTTGATGAGTAACGCACCATCGGGCGCTGCGCCCCGCTCCGCAACAATCGCCGCAGCGCCATTTGCAATCGCCTGATCGACAAACTTCGCGCCGTCCATCTTCGCGCCCGCGAGTGCCACGAACACAAAACCGGGCTTCACCGCGCGGCTGTCGGCGGTGATCCCGGTAATCTCGCGCTGCTCGTGCGCGGCGTGCTGGGGCAAGAGGTCGGATAGCTTCATGGCGCTGTGATCGGATTTTATCCGCGCCGCCGCAAGGGTAAAGCCGCGTCTGCTGTTAAACCGTCAGCGAATGCTCGCCGTGGCCTGCAATATCTGCTGCGCTGAGGGAGGCACATCGAATCGCGGCTCGATCCCGAGTGCCGGCGCAACGCGCGTAATCACGCTGGCTGCGACCGGCGCCGCGTTCCAGCCCGAGGTGGCAAATCCCTTGGTCTCCGGGAGCGGCTGCGGCTCATCGAGCATGATGAGCACCAAGTAACGCGGCTGGTCGGCCGGGAGCACCGCCGTGAAGCTCGTCAGCAGCTTGGTCTTGGAATAGCGCCCGCCGACCACCTTCTCCGAGGTGCCGGTCTTGCCGCCGACATAATAGCCCGCGACGTCCGCCTTCTTCGCCGAACCCACTTCGGCGTTGAGGCGCATCAGGTAGCGCATCTTGTCGCTCGTCTCAGGCTTGATGACACGCTTGGCGAGCGCATCCGCTTCCTGCTCGGTGCGCCGAAGGAATGTTGGCGGAATAAGCTTGCCGCCGTTTACGAGAGCGGAAATTCCCATCACCGCCTGCAGCGGCGCAACCGAAAGGCCGTGGCCGAACGCGATGGTAACGGTGTTCAGTTCGCCCCAGCGTTTGGGCAGCAGCGGTTCCGCGCTTTCCGGCAATTCGGTGCGAAGGCGGTCGAGCTGGCCGAGCTTCTTCAAAAACGCCTGATGCCCCTGCACGCCGATCGACAGCGCCATGCGCGCGGTGCCGATATTCGACGAGTAAGTGAAGATTTCCGGCACCGTGAGGACGCGCTTTTGCGCGTGATAATCGTGGATGTCGAATTTGCCGTAACGCAGTGGCATGCGCGCATCGAACGTGGAGCCGAGCGTGACCTTGCCGGAATCGAGCGCCATCGCGAGCGTCAGCGCCTTGAAGGTCGACCCCATCTCGAACACGCCCGTGGTGAGACGATTGATGCGCGTCTTGTCGAGCGCCTGGCGCGGATCGTTCGGATCGTAATCGGGGATCGACACCATCGCGACGATTTCGCCCGTTCGCACATCGGCGACGATACCCGCTGCGGCCTGCGCCTTGAATTTGTCGCGGCCCGCGATCAACTCCTCGCGCAACGCATGCTGCACGCGAAGATCCACCGCAAGCTCGATCGGTTTCTGCTGGCGGTCACTGGCAAAGCCCGCAAGATGCAGGTCGGCAAGACCGTTGCTGTCGAGCCATTTCTCGATTCCGGCGATGCCCTGATTGTCGATGTTGACGTGACCGAGGACGTGCGACACCTCCGCGTTATTCGGATAGACGCGCTTGTTCTCCGCGACAAAGCCGACGCCGGGCAAACCGAGGCGATGCACCTCCTGCTGTTGCTTCGGCGTGATTTCGCGCTTCAGCCACACGAAACCTTTCTTCGAGGAAAGACGCTCGCGCAATTCGGTGGCGTCGAGGTCGGGCAAGGTCGCGGTCAGAAGCTCGACCGCCTCGTCCACGTCGATGATTTTTTTCGGCTCTGCAAAGAGAGATGGCGTCCGCACGTCGGTCGCAAGAATTTCCCCGCGCCGGTCGAGAATGTCGGGACGCGCGGTCGCAACCGCGTCCGTTCCCGCGATGCGGCGCGGCGCTTCCGGGTCGGCCATCACAGCCAGCATCACAAGGCGCGCGCCGATCACGGCGTAAACCAGCACGAAGGAAGCAATGACAAGGCCGATACGCGCGCGCGTTTTGAGCGCACGGTCGACGTCGCGGCCATAAAGCAGCGGCCGCACGAAATCGAAACGGCCCTTGCGCGCAGCAGCCATCAGCGCGCTCCCTGCGGGATACTGCCGGTGGATTCGTCCGTGCGCTCGATGATCGCGCCGATAGGGTCTTCGATGTTGTCCGGCACAAGCTGGACCGGGCGTTCCGGCAGGTTATCGAGCCGGTCGTATTGCGTGACGTCGATCTGTTTCAGCGGCAGATGGCGTTTGGCCAGACCCTCAATGCGCGATGGCGAATCAAGTTTCGCCCATTCGGCGCGCAACGCCGCGATCTCGTCGCGCTCGCGGCGGATGTCCGAACGCAGCTTGGTCAGCTGCCCGGCCTGAACCGTTGCCTCGAACTTGATGCGATAGACATAGGCCGCCGCCATCACCAGCGCGCCGATCACAACGATATTGAGAAGCCGCATCAGTGCCCCATCACATCGGCGAGGCGCGGAAGGCGCGGGAGAAATTCGTCTTCATCGAGCGCACGCGCAGCTGCGGCGTTACGCAATGCCGCGCGCAGCTTTGCCGAACGCGCGCGCGGATTTGTTTCGTTCTCGGCATCGCTGGCAATGACAGGCTTGCGCGAAAGCAGCGAGAATGTCGGCGCGGGTCCATCGGTGAGCGGGCGATGCCGCGAGACCGCCGCGCTCTTGCTGCGGTCGGACAGGAAGGTTTTGACAATGCGGTCTTCAAGCGAATGAAAAGTGACGACGACAAGACGGCCGTCTTCCTTCAGGATTCTCTCCGCCGCAGCGAGCGCGAGCACGAGTTCGTGCAATTCCTCGTTCACGAAGATGCGAAGCGCCTGAAAGGTCCGCGTCGCCGGATGGATCTGGCCGGGCTTTGAACGAACCACGCGCGACACGATGTCGGCGAGCTGGCGCGTCGTGGCGATCGGCACCGTCTGACGTTCCTTCACAATCGCGCGCGCGACCGCGCGCGAGTGACGTTCTTCGCCCAATAGGAAAATGATATTGGCAAGTTCACGTTCGCCAATCGACGCGATAACGTCGGCAACGCTTGGCCCCTCGCCGCCCATACGCATGTCGAGCGGCCCATCGAGCCGGAAGGAAAATCCGCGCTCGGCCTGATCGAGTTGCATCGAGGACACGCCGATGTCGAGTACGACACCGTCGATTGTTTCGCGGCCAAGTTCGCGCGCGACATCGTCAAGCTGCGAGAAACGGTCCTGTGTGAGCGTCAGGCGGCCGCCGGATTGTTCGACAAGGTCGGCTCCCAGCGCAATCGCGCTCTGGTCGCGGTCGATCCCGAGCACTTTGCAGTTTGCCGCCTGCAAAATTGCGCGCGAATAGCCGCCTGCCCCAAACGTGCCGTCGATATAGATGCCGCCATCGCGCGGCGCGAGGAATTCAAGCACCTCGGCCAGCAAAACCGGAACATGCGGGGCGATGGATTCAGTCACAGCCCCTCCGCATTCGCGAATGTCCGGCTCGGACGATGAAACGTCTGCAAGAAACATCGTGGAGCATCGCGGCGCGGATCAATGAGGCCTCAGGCGAGCAATGAAACACCCGCTCCGGCCCATTCAGCGCGGTTCGCATTAAGGAATCGTTGACCCTCCGCGGGAACCGGAAAAGAACCGGCAAGGAACCCGGTTTTTCGGCCATTTTCCGGTGAATTTTGCGGGACATCGGAACTCTGGCCCGCGCCGATTCCCAGAAGCGCGATCGCACACGCTTTCGAACGCTGCACCTCATCGCGCGCGACCACGCGTGTAGTTTCTCCGAACAACAACCTTCCAGCCGGTGCTCCCGCACCCGCGACGTAATGTTGCGTTCGCGGAATTGCCGCGTAGAGTATCGAGGCGGCCCGGTTTTATCCGGGCCGCTTTGCTTTTGTGTCC
>CAMBBO010000191.1 GCA_945862935.1 Pseudorhodoplanes sinuspersici
CCCGCAATGTGCAGCAGCGTCGATTTGCCCGCACCCGATGGACCGACCAGCGCCACCGATTGCCCGAGCCATACACCAAGCTCAACACCCTTCAAGATGTTGAGCGAGGATTCACCCTGACGGAAATGCCGCTCTACGCCGTTGAGGTAAAGAACCGGCGCATCATTGACGGCACTTGTGTCGGTCATCGCGCTCATCCGTAGCGCAACGCTTCGACTGGATCGAGACGCGCGGCACGCCACGATGGATAGAGCGTCGCCAGCAGGGACAGCGTGAGCGCCATCACCACTACAGCGGTCGTTTCGCTCGGATCCATTATCGCTGGCAGACGCGACAGGAAATAAAGTTCGGGCGAAAACAATTCCGTCGAGGTCAGCCACGACATGAATTGGCGGATCGACTCGATGTTCATGCAAACCAGTGTGCCGACAAGAAAGCCGAGCACTGTCCCGACAACGCCGATGGATGCGCCGGTAATCAGAAACACGCGCATGATCGCGCCCTGCGTCGTGCCGATGGTCCGCAGGATCGCGATGTCCGGCCCCTTGTCCTTCACCAGCATGATCAGGCCGGAGACAATGTTGAGCGCAGCGACCAGCACGATCAACGTCAAGATCAGGAACATGACGTTACGCTCGACCTGTAGCGCGTTAAAGAACGTCGCGTTGCGCTGGCGCCAATCGACCATGAAGATCGAGCGCTCCGCTGCGTCCCCCACGGTTTTGCGAAAGGCCTGAACACGGTCCGGGTTGTCGGTGTAGACCTCAATCGCCGTGACGTCGCCCGAGCGGTTGAAATAGGCCTGCGCTTCGGTCAGCGGCATAAACACGAAGGCAGCGTCATATTCCGACATGCCGATCTCGAACACCGCAGCGATCTTGTAACTCTTGATGCGTGGCGTCGTGCCCATCGGCGTGACAGCGCCGCGCGGCGCAACCAGCGTTACGTTTTCGCCGGCGCGCAGCGACAGTGAGTCCGCGAGCCGCCGGCCGATCGCTAGCCCCTGCCCTTGATCGAATCCTTCAAGCGTTCCCTGCTTGATGTTCTTTGCAATCGAGGGAAGCTTCACGAGATCGACAGAGCGGATGCCGCGCACGAGAACGCCCGCAGAATGAAACGGCGAAGACGCGAGCGCCTGGCCTTCGACAATGGGTGCCGCGAGCCGCACGCCTTTGACGCCGGAAATTCGCTCGGCGACTTTTTCCCAATCGGTCAGCGGCGAGTCGAGCGGTTGAACCAGAAGATGCCCGTTCAATCCAAGAATCTTGTCCAGCAATTCCTGCCGAAAACCATTCATCACCGCCATCACGATGATCAGCGTCGCAACGCCGAGCATGATGCCGAGAAATGAAAACCCCGCGATGATCGAAATGAATCCTTCCTTGCGGCGCGCGCGCAGGTAGCGCAGCGACAGCATCCATTCGAACGGCGCGAAAGGATGGGTTCCGATGGGATCGCTCATCGTCCTCGTCCCAAAGAACGGATATCAACAGATTCTAGGCGATAGACGCCACAACCGATTACCGCCGCGTCAGGAAAGCGCACAATAAACGGCTCCTGTGGAAGGGCTTTCACGAAAGGCGCTTCAGTGCGTCTTCAGGCGTCATCAAGTCGCGGCTGCCGTCGGCGCGTTTCTTCACCTCGACCTTGCCCTCGGCAAGCCCCTTCGGCCCGACCAGAATCTGCCACGGCACGCCGATCAGGTCGGTGCTTGCGAATTTGGAGCCGGGACGCTCATCAAGGTCGTTGTAGAGAACGCCGACGCCTTGTGCCGTGAGCGCGTCATAAAGCCGCTCGCACATCGCGTCGGTTCCGCCGTCGCCTTGTTTCAGGTTGAGGATCGCGACCTTGAACGGCGCGACCTGCTCCGGCCACATGATGCCAGCGTCATCGTGGAATGCCTCGATGATCGCTGCGACCAGCCGGCTCGGTCCGATGCCGTACGATCCCATATGCACGGGCGTCTCCTTGCCGTCGGGACCGGCAACCACAGCCTTCATCGGCTGAGAATATTTCGTACCGAAATAGAAAATATGGCCGACCTCGATGCCGCGCGCGGACACCTGTTTGTCCTGCGGCAGCTTTCCATACGCCGCAGCATCGTGTTTTTCCGATGTCGCCGCATAGAGCGATGTCCATTTATCGACCAGCGCCTGCAGACCCGCGACGTCGTCGAAATCGACATTGTCGGGCGGCGGCGGGAAATCGAGATAGTCGCGATGGCAGTAGACTTCACTCTCGCCGGTGTCCGCGAGGATGATAAATTCGTGGCTTAGGTTTCCGCCAATAGGTCCGGTGTCGGCAACCATCGGGATTGCTTTCAAGCCCATGCGCGCGAACGTGCGCAAATATGCAACGAACATCTTGTTGTAGGAATGCCGCGCACCGGCCTGATCCACGTCAAACGAATACGCATCCTTCATCAAGAATTCACGACCGCGCATCAGCCCGAAACGTGGACGCACTTCGTCGCGGAATTTCCACTGAATATGATAGAGGTTGAGCGGAAGATCTTTGTAAGAGCGCACATAGGCGCGGAAGATCTCCGTGATCATTTCCTCGTTGGTCGGCCCGAACAGCATTTCGCGTTCGTGGCGATCCTGGATGCGAAGCATCTCCTTGCCGTAATCATCGTAGCGTCCGCTTTCGCGCCAGAGGTCCGCAGATTGAATTGTCGGCATCAGCATTTCGATCGCGCCGGCCCTGTTCTGCTCTTCGCGCACGATCTGCTCAATCTTGCGCAGCACGATCAGCCCGAGCGGCAGGAACGCATAAATTCCCGCAGCCTCCTGACGCATCATGCCCGCCCGCAGCATCAGGCGATGCGAGACGATCTCAGCTTCCTTCGGGGTTTCCCGCAGGATCGGCAGGAAGAAGCGCGACAAACGCATGCGGAAAGCTCGAGAATCAGGGGTTTCGGGGCGCGGGTCAGTGAAACCGGATCGGTCCGGAAAAAACAAGCGTCCTGCCCATTACGCAGGTGCAGCAACGATTTTCTCATTTACGACCAGTTTGTGACTTGCTGGGAAAAGGCGCGATCGGCTAGAAGGTTAGCGCCGGGACGATCCAGGTTCTTTGGGTCCAAGTCTTGGGAGGAAACCGCGAGCGCCAAGCGCCGCCTTCGTCTCCAAATACAAGTAACAGGGACGTCGAAACAATTCGAGCAGGGCATTGGCCCTGCTCTTTCTTTTTAAGCCTCTGATTTCAAAGAAAAAAGCGCCGGACAGCGTCTGTCGGGGGGAGGGGTGTACACTGCCCGGCGCGAGCGCGGCCGGCAAAGCCGACCGTGCTTCGAAGACATAACCAGCGAGAAGAACCAGCGTTCCGTAGCGATACCCAAATTTTTTCAGGGTTCCGCGAGGCTTTTGATGCTCACAGATGGGGTGGATAGGCGTCCCTGCCATAGCTCCATTCGGGCCGGAAATGCCCGTTTTCGCCCATCAGGCAAACCTCGGCGTTTTCACCGTGTTCGCCGAGCTTTTGGGCCGCATCGACCGCGAACAGCATGGCTTCTTTTTCGCTGTTGTACGGGCCGAATTCCTCATCCTGAAACTTGATCAACCACGCATCCTTGTCGTGAACGACGAAATACCTCGTGTTTGGCATTGGATCGCTCCCATTTGTGCGCGCTGACAACGCGGCTCAGCGCCACGCGGTTCCAACATATGCGGTACGCGTGAAGCCGCCGGGTTTCGTCGATTTTTCCGCAGTTTTTAAATGACGACGTCCGCGTTCAGCGCAACAAGCCAAATAGCGTTGCGAGATCGAGAAGGCTGACGAGCTGGCGCGAATACACAAAGTAGAATGCGCCGAACAGCAGCGCAGAAACGATTGTCGTCCAGATCAGTGTACGGCCCAGATGCGGGATGGCCGGCGCGCCGGGATCGCTGCCTGGCGCAACCTCCCCCGCCTCGTTCTGTGAGCGAACGCCAAACGGCAGCACCGCAAATAACGTGAGCCACCAGATCAGAAAGAAGATCGCGATACTGGTGGAAATGGCCATCAAGCTTGCTCCAGTTCCACAAGCGTTCCGAAGAAATCCTTCGGATGCAGGAACAGCACTGGTTTGCCGTGCGCGCCGATGCGCGGCTCACCTGAGCCAAGCACACGCGCGCCTTCGGATTTCAGTTTGTCGCGCGCGCTGATGATGTCATCGACCTCGTAGCAGATATGATGAATGCCGCCGTCGGGATTGCGTTCCAGAAATTTTGCAATCGGGGAATCTGCGCCGAGTGGTTCGAGAAATTCAATTTTGGTATTGGGCAGAGTTACAAAAACCGTAGTGACGCCGTGGTCCGGTTGCTGCACTGCGGCCGAAACATCCGCGCCCATTGTCGCGCGGTAAAGCTCGGCCGCCTTCGCAATATCTTTAACCGCGATGGCGACGTGATTGAGCCGTCCGATCATGCCACTCCCCTACACCACCAGCACGTGAACGTAGCACACGGGCTTCTTACCCCAATGTGCGGCAACAACCGAGCGCACCGCGCGCCGCACAGATTCCGACATTTCGTCGGGATCGCGGCGCCGCGCTTTCGGCAGCGTCTCGACCGTTTCCTCCACCGCATCATGCACGATTGTTGCCAGCTTTTCCCCGCCCAGACCGATTTCAGGAATGCCGAGCATTTCGATCTCCGGGTCTGCCACCAGAACGCCCTTGTCGCTGATAGCGAGAGCAACCGACACAACGCCGGAGAAACTCAGCCGCCGCCGATCGGAGACTGTCTTGCTTTCGGCGGGAACAAGCAGGCGTCCATCCTTATAAACGCGGCCAGCGGGCACCTCATCGATGATGCCCGCTTTACCGGGAGCGAGCTGGACCAGATCGCCATTGCGGCACTGAACCACCTGCCCGATGCCAAGCCTGCGCCCGATGGCTGCATGTTCTGAAAGGTGAAGCGGTTCGCCGTGAACCGGGATCAGAATTTGCGGCTTCACCCATCCGAGCATTTCTTCCATCTCCTCGACACGCGGATGGCCGGAAACATGCACAAGGTGCGTGCGATCGGTGATGATCCCGATGCCTTGATCGATCAGGCCGTTGAGCACGCGGCCGACCGCCTTTTCATTTCCCGGAATAGTGCGCGAAGAAAAGATCACGCGATCCCCACGCGATAGCGTCACGTCCGGGTGCTCATCCTGCGCGATACGCGCAAGTGCCGCCCGCGGCTCGCCCTGGCTCCCGGTGCACAGCGCAACCACTTTGTCCGCGGGCAGGTAGCCATAAACATCGACGCCACGAAAATCCGGCACATCGTGCAGATAGCCGGTTTCGCGCGCGACCTGCACAACGCGCTCCATGGCGCGGCCGACCAGCACGACCTCGCGGCCCGCAGCGCGGGCTGCCTTCGCCACAGCAGCGATCCGCCCGACATTGGAGGCGAAGGTCGTGATCGCAACACGCGCTGGCGACGACTTGATGAGTTCGGCCAGCGTCTTTGCAACTTCGGATTCGGAAGGTGAGCGCCCTCCCCGCACCGCGTTGGTTGAATCACCGACGACCGCTAACACGCCTTCTTCGCCGAGCGCACGCAGCTTTTTCTCATCGGTCGGCGGTCCTAAAACCGGAGTGGGATCGATCTTCCAGTCGCCGGTGTGCAGGACGTTGCCGAGCGGCGTGCGAATGATGAGAGCATTGGATTCCGGGATCGAATGCGCAACTGAGACAAGCTCGACATTGAACGGTCCAACGTCAAACCGTCCGCCAAGCGGTATTACCTTTATCGGGATTTCAGGCGCGCCCGGTTCGCTCTTGAGTTTGGCCTCGAGCAAACCTGCGGTGAACGGCGTTGCATAGATCGGAATTTTTAGTTTCGGCCACAGATCGAGGATCGCGCCGAAGTGATCCTCGTGCGCGTGCGTGAGCACGAGGCCTGCAAGATTCTTGCGTTCCTCGACGAGAAAACGAATGTCCGGCAAGATCAGATCGACGCCGGGCAATTGCTCCTCGGACGCAAACGAGACACCGAGATCGACCGCCATCCATTGCCGGCGGCGATTATCGCCAAGACCGTAAATCGACAGGTTCATGCCGATTTCGCCGACACCGCCGAGCGGCGCAAATACAAGGCTGTCGGCCATCAGACTGCTCCCGCCGCGCCAAGCGAGCGCGGCCCGACCTGCACTTCACCAGCGCTGATCGGCAGAAGCTCGC
>CAMBBO010000192.1 GCA_945862935.1 Pseudorhodoplanes sinuspersici
AGCCGGCGAGGTGTGGTCCGCACGCGATCACGTTGCGATGGCAGCGTTCCGTAAATGGGGCGACGTCGCGCCATTTTATGTCGATCAGGAAAGCCCGGTCCCGCAGGGCGGTATTCCAAAATCCGGCACACTCACGGTCAACCTGCCAAACAACCACCTTGGCTATGCTCTGACATGGTTCGGCCTCGCGCTCGGTCTTGCCGGCGTTTTCGGCCTTTGGCTGCGCAAACAGGTACGCGACCGGCGCGCGTGAGGGCCGCATCCGCACTTCCTTGTGCAAGGGGGCGTGAGCCTTTAGGGTGCGCGGCCTTGGTGCTTTTCCACCGCAGAAGCGTTGGAAAATCCAGCTTTTTCAATAGTTTGCCTCCGGTTGACCGCGCCTTGCAAAGCGCCACAATCGGCCCCGAAGGACGTTTCCTTGCGCTACATCTCCACTCGGGGTGAAGCCCCGCCGCTCGGTTTCATCGACGTCACGTTGGCAGGCCTTGCCCGCGACGGCGGCCTCTATGTGCCGGAGACCTGGCCGCAGCTAACCCCGCAAGCGATCGCGAGCTTCGCAGGCCGCCCCTACGCCGAGGTCGCGGTCGAGGTGATCCGGCCTTTCATCGGCGATACGATTTCGGTTACCGACCTGTCGCGCATCGCGCGCGAGGCTTACGGCACCTTCCGCCATCCTGCCGTTGCGCCGCTGATGCAGCTTGGCGCAAATAACTTTCTGCTCGAACTGTTCCACGGCCCGACGCTCGCGTTCAAAGATCTCGCGATGCAATTCCTCGCGCGGCTGATGGATCATGCGCTCGAACAGCGCGGCGACCGCGCGACCATCGTGGTTGCAACTTCGGGCGATACCGGCGGCGCGGCTGTCGAAGCTTTTCGCGGCCGCTCGCGCATCGACCTTGTGGTTCTGTTTCCTGATGGGCGCATCTCCGACGTGCAGCGCCGGATGATGACAACGGTAGAGGACGAGAACATTCACTCTATCGCGGTCGCTGGTACGTTCGACGATTGCCAGGCGCTGGTGAAGGGCATGTTCAATCACCATGCCTTTTCCGACAAGGTGCGGCTCGCGGGCGTCAACTCGATCAACTGGTCGCGCATCGTCGCGCAGGCGGTTTACTATTTCACGTCCGCCGTGGCGCTCGGCGCGCCGCATCGAAAAGTGGCATTCACCGTCCCGACCGGAAATTTCGGTGACGTTTTCGCGGGCTATGTCGCGCAACGCATGGGCCTGCCGATCGACAAGCTGGTGATTGCAACCAACGTCAACGACATCCTCGTGCGCACCCTCGCAACCGGCGCTTACGAAGTGCGCGGCGTTCGCGCGACATCGTCGCCGTCGATGGATATTCAGGTGTCGTCGAATTTCGAGCGCCTGCTGTTCGACGCCAATGCGCGCGACCCAAAACCGGTCCGCGCCGCGATGGCCTCGCTCGCCCAGTCGCAGAGCTTTTCAATTCAGCCGCGCGCGCTGTCGGATATCCGCGCGTCGTTCGCTGCCGACCGCGCCGACGAGGAAGAAGTCGCCGCAACCATCCGCACGGTATTGCGCGAGAGCGGACATTTCGTCGATCCGCATACGGCGGTCGGCATCGCGGTCGCGGAAAAGGAAGTCCGCGATCCGGCCTTGCCGATGATCGTTCTGTCCACCGCGCACGCGGCGAAATTCCCCGACGCCGTCGAACAGGCCTGCGGCGTACGCCCCGGCCTGCCCGAATGGCTCGGCGACCTGCATGAGCGCAAAGAGCGCATCACCAAGCTGCCTGCCGATCCTTCCAAGATCGAGCAATTTGTCCTTACCGTAAGCCGCGCTGCGCGCGGAGGAGCTGCCGCATGAGCGTCGAAGTAACCCGCCTGCCCTCCGGCCTGACCGTCGTGACGGACGCAATGGCGCATCTGGAAACGGCATCGCTCGGCGTGTGGATCGGCTCCGGCAGCCGCGACGAGCGGCCGGACGAGCACGGGATTTCGCATTTTCTGGAGCACATGGCGTTCAAGGGCACGTCCAAGCGCAATGCGCGCCAGATTGCCGAGGAGATCGAGGCGGTCGGCGGCGACATCAATGCCGCGACCAGCGTCGAAACCACCGCCTATTACGCGCGCGTGCTGAAGGCCGATGTCGGTCTCGCGCTCGATGTGCTCTCCGACATTCTCGCCGACCCTACTTTCGACCCGCAGGAGCTGGCGCGCGAGCAGAACGTGATCGTGCAGGAAATCGGTGCGAGCGAAGACTCGCCGGACGATGTCGTGTTCGATCATTTGCAGACGCAGGCGTTTCCGGGCCAGCCGGTCGGACGCTCGATCCTTGGCACGCGCGAAAGCGTGTGCGGCTTTGATGCAACGCGCTTGCGCGCGTACCTGACGCGCAATTACCAAGGCCCGGATATGGTCGTGTGTGCGACCGGTGCTGTGAATCACGCGATGGTAGTCGCCGAAGCCGAGCGCCGCTTCGCAAGTTTCTCCGGCAAGGAAGCGCCAATGCCGGAACCGGCGAAATTCGTCGGCGGCGCGCATGTCGAAACCCGCGACCTCGAACAGGTGCATATCGCGCTGGCGCTCGAAGGCGTGCCGCAGCGCGACCCCAGCCTGTTCAGCCTGCAGGTCTTCACCAATGTGCTTGGCGGAGGAATGTCGTCGCGCCTGTTTCAGGAAGTGCGCGAAAAGCGCGGGCTTTGTTATTCGATCTATAATTTCCACATGCCGTATTCCGACACGGGCTTTTACGGCCTCTATGCCGGAACCGATGCCTCCGACGTTCCTGAACTGATGCGTGTCGCGATCGGCGAACTTGGCAATGCTGCGGAAACGATCACCGAAGCCGAAGTGTCGCGCGCCAAGGCGCAGATGAAGGCGGCGCTTCTCATGGCGCTGGAAAGTTCTAGCGCGCGCGCCGAACAGCTTGCCCGCCAGATCATGATTCACGGGCGCGTGTTGCCGCTGTCCGAACTGGTCGCCAAGATCGACGCGGTCACGGTGGCGAGCGCACGCGCTGCGGGCCGCGCGCTGCTGGCGCGCAGCCGCCCGGCAATTTCCGCCATCGGACCGGGCAAGGGGCTGGAAGCCGCGACCGCGATCGCGCAAGGCCTGTTCCGTCAGGCCGCGTGAAATGATCTGATCGCTGCGATGGCACTCTTTCGCACCATTCATTCATCCGACGCCCTGCCCGCAATCGCAGCGGACGGCGTGACGTTGCGCGCGCCGCAGATGAGCGATTTCAGCGAATGGGCGGACCTGCGCGAAGCGAGCCGCGACTTCCTCGTTCCGTGGGAACCGGTATGGCCCGCCGACGATCTGACGCGGGGAGCTTTCCGCCGCAGGCTGAAGCGTTACGCTGAGGACCTGCGCAGCGACCAAGCCTATCCGTTTTTCATCTTCGCCGACGACGGCCGCAATCTCGTCGGCGGCGTGACCCTGACCAACATCCGGCGCGGCGTGGCGCAGGCGGGAAGCGTCGGATACTGGATCGGTGGCCCGTTCGCCCGGCGCGGCTATATGGCCGCTGCGATGCGCGCGCTTATCCCGTTTGCATTCCAGGGATTGCGGCTGCACCGGCTGGAAGCGGCCTGCATTCCAACCAATGCAGCCTCGATCGCACTTCTTGAAAAAAGCGGATTTCAGCGCGAGGGCTATGCGCGCGAATATCTGTGCATCAACGGCGCGTGGCAGGATCACTTGCTTTATGCACGGCTGACCGATGACGCCGCAGCTTAACCATGCGGCGATCCGCCTTGGGCGCGCCAGCGTGGGGCGCTATAAGGAACCTGGGGGCGGCCAGAAGGCCGCCGGGATTTGTGACATGCGTGCGGGTCGGGATCGTTCCAGAATATTCTTGACGGCTGCGAGCCTGCTCGCGCTCGCTGTGCTGGGCGGCGGCTGCTCGTCCTCGGGCAGCGGCGCATTCGGCTCCGCATCAAGTGAGCCGACCTCATCGCAGCAGCGGTCCTTCAGCGACCGGTTCACGCAACTCTTCTCGTCGTCATCTTCTTCTTCATCATCATCGACCGCGACGACAAATGCGGCGGCAACTCCGGCCGACGATCAGACGGGCTATTGCCCGGTCATCGACGTGCGGCAGGGTGCCGCGACATTGTCGGTCGTCGGCTCGGCACCGAAAAATGAAGACCCCGGTCAAGGACCGCCGCTTCGTTATCAGGGAACGCTCGGGCAGACGGCGCGCGAATGTTCGGTCGTGGGCGGTAATTTCACGATGAAGATCGGCGTTCAGGGACGCCTCATTCTAGGGCCGCAAGGCACCGCCGGGCAAATCGACGTCCCGCTGCGCTACGCACTGATTCAGGAAGGACCGGAGCCGAAGACAATCTGGACGAAGCTCTACCATTTTCCGGTGATCGTCGGCGAAGGCCAGTCGAGCGTGCCATTCACGCACGTCCAGGAAGACCTGAGCGTGCCGAAACCAAGCGCGGCCAATCTTGAATCCTATGTGGTCTATATTGGCTTCGACACGCTGGCGATGAAGCCGCCACCGGGCAAAAAACCTCCGGCCGCGAAAAAACGCTAGAAGCCGCGTAGCGCGACAATCGTGCTCTTAAGCGCGCGCATGTCCACAATCACGGCCTGTGCGCCGGCTTGCGTGAGCTGCGTCCCCAGATGCGGGTTGGCGTGGCTACCGCCAACGAAACCGATCGGGCGCATTCCGGCGGCATAGGCCGCAGCCACTCCGGCCGGTGAATCTTCCACCACGATGCAATCGCGCGGCATGACATTCATGGTGCGCGCCGCATGCAGGAACAGGTCCGGCGCAGGCTTGCCGTGGGCGACCTGGCTTGCCGAGAACAGGTTCGGTTCGAAAAATTGCATGATGCCCGCCGTTTCGAGGCTCAACCGGACCCGGTCGAGCGACGAGGATGACGCGACGCATTTCAGGCCGCGTATCCAGGTCAAGGCGTGCTTCACATGCGCTGTCGGGCGAAGCTCGGTACGGAACCGGCGCAGGATCGCCTGCGAGACAATTTCAGGAAAGTTCGCAGGCAAGGTCTGGCCGGTGGCCGCCTCGACCTCGGCAAACATGTCCGCCGGCCGCCGCCCGGTGAAAAACCGCGCAACCACCTCCGGGGTGATGCGGATGCCCACCCGGTGAAATTCCTGCGCGGCGACGACCGCGGCTATCGGCTCGCTGTCGACCAGCACGCCATTGCAATCGAAAATGATCACAAGAGGCCTCTTTATCGGCCAGATACGCAGCCGCCCCACGTTCCACTCGTGATTCGCAAGGCAAGAATAAGGAATGCGATACCGCCGCGACATCACGGGTTCGCGTCATGGCTGCGCTATGCACAGAATACCCTGAGGGCCTGTGCGTAGCGGCGGATAAACGGCTGCTGGATTTAGATTTACTGCGAAATCCGAAGAACGGTCAGTTCAGCTTGGATTTCACGTCCTGGATACCCTGCGCGATCAGGGCGTCCGCAACCGCACCCTTGGCGGATTGCGCCAGAACCTGCTCGGCAGCGGCGACAGCGGCTTCGGTCGCGGCATTGCGCACATCCGCAACAGCCTGCGCTTCGGCCAGAGCGATCTTCTGTTCCGCGATCTTGGTGCGGCGGGTCACGAAATCGGCGAGCTTGGCGTCCGCTTCGGCGGCAACCCGCTCGGCATCGGCCTGCGCCGCGGACACGATCGCGTCGGCTTCCTTTTGCGCCTCGCCCTGCTTGCGCTGATATTCGGCAAGAAGCTTGGCGGCTTCGTCACGCAGGCGCCGCGCCTCGTCGAGTTCCGACTTTATGCGGTCGCCACGCTTGTCGAGCGCGCTGAGAAGCGTGCGATGCACGCCGACATAGCCAAGCACGCCCATGAAAAGGACAAATGCGACGGCAACGAAAAACTCAGCGTCGAAATGCATCGGCTTTTATCCTACCGCTTCAGCGCGTCGGCGACGGCGCCGCTGATGGCCTTTTCGTCCGGCGCCTTACCGATCAGCCGCTGCACGATGGCCGTGGCCGCGTCGGTCGCAATCGACTTCACATTCGCCATCGCCGCGGACTTGGTCGCTGCGATCGCCTTGTCGGCTTCTTCAAGCTTCTTGTTGAGCCTGTCTTCGGTCGCCTTGCGGCGCTCGTCGGCTGCGGCCATCAGCTTGTCGCGGTTCTTGGCGGCGATGCCCTGCG
>CAMBBO010000193.1 GCA_945862935.1 Pseudorhodoplanes sinuspersici
ATCACGATCCGGTCGATGAAATCGCGAACACTGTGGATGAGGTTTGGCCAGTTTCCGGCGAACAGGCTCCACAGGAACATGAAATGGACCGTCATGAATATCCCCGAATGGAAAATGAAGAAGGGGACAAGAAACAGGCGCGACGTTCTCGATTGTTCGGGTGTGACCAGCGACAGGATCGCGACCGCGAGTATTGTCCAGAAGCCGATGATCGCGGTCTCCATCCAGTAGAGCGCGAGCAAAAGGAAAGTGTCCCAACCCCAGAAATAAATCCCGGCCAGGGGCAGGAGATTGGCTGCGATCAAGATGAGCGTTGTCGGGTGAAAGAGGCGGGCGAATCGCATGGCCATGAGTTTCGCCCGGTCCGCCGGCTGCGGCCATATGGCTGGTTTGGCCATTTGTGGAGCCAAGGCAGCGCCCTAAACGCCTCTAAACCTTCACAAAAGGGTAACGCTTTCTTAACCGTGCCGGGCGCTCCTGAGCATGGGACATACGGCCGGAGCCCTCAATTTGGACACGTTTCGTGGGGATTTCGTTTGCCGACGGTGGTGGACGGCTTTAAGTCTTCGCAACATTTCGGGTTTCAGGCGGGCGCAGATCGGCCGCGCGTGCCCTTTTCCGGTCCAGCGACGGCGCGCCTCACGCGGCATTTGTAGCCAGCGACCTGCGGCTTGAGAGGAACTTTAAGATGAATCCTACCGACCTTGTGCCGGTGGTTTCCGCAGACGTTTCGATCCTGAATCTGTTTTTGCAGGCTCATTGGGTCGTGAAATCGGTGATGCTCGGCCTGCTCGGATGTTCCGTGTGGGTCTGGGCGATCGCGATCGACAAGACCCTGCTTTATGCGCGCACGCGCAAGGCGATGGACAGGTTCGAACAGACCTTCTGGTCCGGGCAGTCGCTGGAGGAACTTTATAAGTCGCTGTCGTCGCGCCCGACCCATTCGATGGCGGCGCTGTTCGTCGCAGCGATGCGTGAGTGGAAGCGCAGTTTCGAAGGGCAGGCGCGCTCGTTTGCAGGACTGCAGACCCGCATCGACAAGGTGATGGATGTCACCATCATGCGCGAGATCGAGCGGCTGGAACGCCGGCTGCTGGTGCTCGCGACGGTCGGTTCCGCAAGCCCCTTCATCGGCCTGTTCGGAACCGTCTGGGGCATCATGACGAGCTTTCAGTCGATTGCGGCCTCGAAAAATACATCGCTCGCGGTGGTCGCGCCGGGCATCGCGGAGGCTTTGTTCGCCACCGCCATCGGTCTTGTGGCTGCCATACCGGCGACGATTTTCTACAATAAGTTCGTGGCCGATGTGAACAAACAGGCCCAGCGGCTTGAAGGGTTCGCAGACGAGTTTTCCGCGATCCTGTCGCGGCAGATCGACGAGCGCGGATAACGCCATGGCGATGGGTGCAGGAAGTACCGGAGTTGGCGGCGGCAGGCGGCATCGCCGCCGTCCGGTCATGGCCGAGATCAACGTCACCCCGATGGTCGACGTGATGCTGGTGCTGCTCATCATCTTCATGGTGTCGGCGCCGCTGCTCACCGTCGGCGTGCCGGTCGACCTGCCGCAATCGCAGGCCAAAAGTCTGGACCAGGATAAGGAGCCGCTCGCGGTCTCGGTGAACGACAAGGGGCAGATTTTCCTGCAGAATACCGAAGTGAAGATCGAGGAGCTGGTCGCCAAGATGAAGGCGATCACCGAGACACGCCAGGGCGCGGAAGAACGCATCTTCGTGCGCGGCGACAAGAAGGTCGATTACGGCACGGTGATGCGCGTGATGGGCGCGCTGTCGGGCGCGGGCTTCAAGCGCGTCGCGCTAGTCACCGAGGTCGAGCAGGGATCGTGAGGAGATTGTTCAAGCTGCGATGAGGACAGGGCTCACCATATCGGCGGTGGCGCACGGGGCATTCCTCGTCTGGAGCATCTTCACGCTTGTCGCAAAGCCGTTCGAGAACAAAGTGCTCGAAATGTCGCCGGTCGACATCGTCAGTTCGTCCGAATTTTCAAAGATGACCAAGGGCGTCAAGACGGCGACGAAGCCCGACCCGAAACCTCGGGTCGAGAAGGTCGCCGAAGAGAAGCCGACCGAGGACATCACGCAGAAGATCACCGAGAAAAAGACGATCACGCCGACGGCGTCCGAGCCTCCGCCGCCGCAAGCGGAAGCCAAGCCTGAGAAGAAGCAGGAAAAGGCGGAAGCAAAGCCCGACCAGATCGCCGAGGCGCTGAAGAAAGAACAGAAGAAGCCGCCGGAGAAAAAGGTCGAAGCAAAGCCGCCGCAGCTGACGCCCAGCCAGTCGACAAAGCCACAGCCGAGATTTGACCCGACCCGGATCGCTGCCCTTTTGAACAAGAAGGAGCCGCAGCGGCAGGCCGCCACCGGCGCAAACCTAAGCCCGGTTGCGGGACAAGGTGCTCCTACCGGCAAAGAGGCGCAGCTCTCGCAATCCGAACTCGATGCGCTGCGCATTCGTCTCTCGCAATGCTGGAATCCGCCGGTCGGCGCGCTCGACGCGCAGCGGCTGGTCGCGGTTCTGCGTATCGTGTTCAACCCGGACGGTACGGTTGCGCGTCCGCCCGAACTGGTCGAAGCAACGGCTTCGCCGGTCGGTCCTGCGCTCGTGGAAAGCGCCAAGCGCGCCGTTCTGCAATGTCAGCCCTTCACGATGCTCCGCAAGGAGACTTACGAGACGTGGAAAGACATGGAACTCGTGTTCGATCCCAAAGACATGTTTCGTAGCTGAATTGCACAACCGATTATTATTGTGACAGACACTCCCATGGCCGCAGGCAATCCCTCATCGTTCCTTATGACGCGCAGGCGGGCGCTTGCCCTCGGCGCAGGCGCAGGCTTTGCCGCGATGTCGCAGCGCGCGCTCGCGGCTGTCCGCGTCGACATCACGCAAGGCAACGTGCAGCCGATGCCGATCGCGCTGCCGAATTTCGTCGGTGGCACGCAGGCCGACGGCGATGTCGCGTCCGCGGTCACGCAGATCATGACCAACAATCTGCGCAGGAGCGGCCTGTTCGCGCCGATCGACCCGCAGGCTTTCATCGAAAAGATTTCCAATCCGGACGCTGTGCCGCGTTTCCCGGACTGGCGTGCGATCAACGCGCAGGCTCTCGTCACCGGACGCATCACGCGCCAGGGCGATGGGCGGCTCAAGGCGGAATTCCGGCTATGGGACGTGTTCGGCGGCGCGCAGCAGGCCGGCCAGCAATATTTCACCTCGCCGGATAACTGGCGCCGCATCGGTCACATCATGTCGGATGCGATCTACGAACGGCTGACCGGCGAGAAGGGCTATTTCGACACGCGCATCGTCTTTATCGACGAGACCGGGCCGAAGGAGCGCCGCATCAAGCGCCTCGCGATCATGGATCAGGACGGCGCGGGCGTGCGCTATCTGACGCGCGGCGACGAACTCGTGCTTACGCCGCGCTTCTCGCCATCGACGCAAGAGATCACTTACATGTCCTACGGGCAGGGCGATCCGCGCGTGCTGCTACTCAACATCGAGACCGGCCAGCGTGAAGTCGTCGGCAATTTCCCCGGCATGACCTTCGCGCCGCGCTTTTCGCCCGATGGCCAGCGCGTCATCATGAGCCTGCAGCAGGGATCGAACGCAAACCTGTTCGTGATGGACCTTCGCTCCAAGGCAACGACGCGCCTGACGCAGACGCCTGCCATCGACACCGCACCATCTTATTCACCTGACGGTGCGCGCATCTGTTTTGAATCCGACCGCGGCGGCACACAGCAGATCTACGTCATGGGTGCGACCGGCGGGACCGCGCAACGCATCAGTTTCGGTGACGGGCGCTATTCCACGCCGGTCTGGTCGCCGCGCGGCGATTTCATCGCCTTCACCAAGCAGGGCGGCGGCAATTTCGGCATCGGCATCATCAAGCCGGACGGGCAGGGCGAGCGCCTGCTTACCTCGGGCTATCACAATGAAGGCCCGACATTCGCGCCGAACGGGCGCGTCATCATGTTCTTCCGCGATCTCGGAAACGGGCCTTCGCTGTTCACGGTCGATATTACCGGGCGGAACGAGCAGAAGACCCCGACGCCGAGCCTCGCCTCGGACCCGGCCTGGTCGCCGCTTCTTTCGTAGGCAGTTGATCTAGCGCCCCATGCCTGCCGTAGTGGTAGTGTTAAGCCTCTGTTAACCGAAACGAGGGGTTTACCGGGAACTCCCGTTTTTGCGGGCTTCCGAAAGGCCCCATCAAGGTTGACGGAACGTTCGCTTAACGAATGAGGGCTAATTCTTGCGATCGGGTCCGGCAAAGACTTCGAGAATGGAGGCACCGGAATGATGCCAATGGAAAAATTTATCCGCGCTGCGGGTCTGGCTGCACTGCTTGGCGCTTCGCTTGCGCTGTCGGCGTGCGCCAACAAGCAGAACGATGCGATGGCAAGCGCTGGCGCTTCGACGCCCGGCAGCCAGCAGGATTTCGTCGTCAACGTCGGCGACCGCGTATTCTTTGAGTCCGATTCCTCGGAATTGACTCCGCAGTCGCGTGCGACGCTGGACAAGCAGGTTCAGTGGCTGAACCAGTACGCGCAATACAGCTTCACGATCGAAGGCCATGCCGACGAGCGCGGCACGCGTGAATACAACATCGCGCTTGGCGCGCGCCGTGGTCAGACGGTTCGCGAATATCTCGCTTCGCGCGGGATTCAGTCGCAGCGCATGCGTACGATCTCTTACGGCAAGGAACGTCCGGTCGCGGTGTGTAACGACATCTCGTGCTGGTCGCAGAATCGCCGTGCGGTCACGGTGCTGAACGCGAGTTCGTAAGCTTTTAGGTCATCGGAATTCTGCAAATGGCCGGGGTTCGCCCCGGCCTTTCGCGTTAAAGGCGGCAAGCCACAATTCCGACGCAGCCGCGTCTATGCTATGACCGCATCCTTGATCGCCACGAGCGCGGGACTTTCATGCGTAAGATTATTTCATCTGCTTTGCTGCTTTCACTCGCCTTTGCTGCGCCTGCGATGGCGCAGATGTCGGGCTCCGATGTCGTCGTGCGGCTCGAACAGATCGAGCAGCAGATGCGGGTGCTCACGGGGCAGCTCGAACAGCTCCAGTATCGTAGTCAGCAACTCGAACAGCAGATTCAGCGCATGCAGGGCGGGCAAGGCGCGCCGCAGCAGCAGAGTCAGGCGCAACCCGCGCCGCAGCAGCAGGTTTCATCCGCGCTGGCCTCGATGCAGCCGCGCAACCTGCCGCCGATTGCTTCCGCTGCCCCTGTCGCTGTCGATCCGTCGCCGATCCGTCCGCTGCCGCAATCGGGACGCCGTTCCGATGCGTTCGATCCCAATGCCAATCCGAATGCGCCCGGTGCGCCGCGCACGATGGGCGCGCTTCCCGCTGGTCAGCCTTCCGCGCCTGAAGCGCAGATCGCCGCGCCGGAGCAAGGTGGCCGCGATCCCGGTGCACCGCTCGACATCACAAGCGCGCAGGGCCGCGCAAGCCCGGACCAGATGGCCGCGGTTGCGCCTCCCGGAAATACGCCGCGCGATGCCTACGATCTTGGCGCAGGTTACATCCAGCGCAAGGATTTCGCGCTCGCCGACCAGACCTTCCGTGAATTCCTGCGCCGCTATCCGAACGACCGCCTCACGCCGGACGCGCAATTCTGGCTTGGTGAGAGCCAGTTCCAGCGCCAGATGTATCGCGAGGCTGCGGATTCGTTTTTGGGTGTGTCGACGAAATTCGAGACCGCCGCAAAGGCTCCAGACTCGCTGTTGCGTCTCGGCCAATCGCTCGCGGCTCTCGGCGAGAAGGAAACAGCCTGCGCGACCTTCGCCGAAGTCGGCCGCAAATATCCGCGCGCCGGCGTCAACGTGAAGCAGGGCGTCGAGCGCGAGCAAAAGCGCGTGAAGTGCTGATCGCTGCGACCGGGGGATTTGCGGTTTTCAAAGATGCCGCAAGACAAGACGAGAGCAGTTTCGGTTACTGAAGCAAAATCGCTGTTCGCCGACCTTGCGTCCGCTCCAGCGCTCGTTGTTGCCGTCTCCGGTGGGCCTGATTCCAGCGCCCTTCTTTATCTTCTCGTGCGCTGGCGCGCCGCGCTGAAAAGCGGGCCGAAGCTTTTCGCCTGCAC
>CAMBBO010000194.1 GCA_945862935.1 Pseudorhodoplanes sinuspersici
GCGCCGCGTGCGGCATCGAGCGCGGCATAAATCTCGGCGAAATTCCATACATGCGGACCATGCACGACGGCTGCGCCGAGCTTGACCGCTTCGATCGGATTTTGTCCGCCATGCTCGATCAGCGATCCGCCCATGAATACGATCGGCGCGAGACGATAGATCGCGCCGAGTTCGCCCATCGTGTCGGCGATGTAAATGTCGGTCGTCGGCTGCAGGGTGTGCCGCTGCGAACGCAATGCGGGGACCAGCCCGTAACGCTGCACGAGATCGTAAATCCCGCCGCCGCGCTGGATGTGGCGTGGCGCGATGATGGTCAGCAATCCTGGAAAAGCCTGGCGCAGCCGGCGGTGCGCGTCGATCATCGCGTTTTCTTCGCCCGCATGCGTAGAGGCTGCGGCGATCACCGGCCTGTTGCCGATTGCGTTGCGTAATTCGGTGAAAGCCTCCTCGCTCAGCGGTGGCGCTGGAACGTCGAGCTTCAGGTTTCCCGGTGCATTCACGCGCTGTGCGCCCAAGGCCGCGAAGCGCTCGCCGTCGAGCCGCGATTGCGCGAGGCACAGGTCGAACGGACTGAGCAACGCCGCTGCTGCGGACGGCAGCACTTTCCAGCGTGTGAACGAGCGTTCCGACAGTCGGCCATTCAGGATGATCATCGGCACGCGCCGATTCTCGCATTCGAACAGCAGATTGGGCCATAGATCGGATTCGATGAACAACGCGAGATCGGGTTTCCAATGATTCAGGAAGCGTTTCACGAAACGCGGCATGTCGAGCGGAACGAATTGATGGATCACGTCGATTGGGAGCCGTTCCCTCGCAAGCGCGGCGGACGTCATCGTGCCCGATGTGACGAGGATTTTAACGCCGGTCTGGCGCAGCCGTTCGATGAGCGGGAATACCGAAGCCAATTCGCCGACGCTTGCGCCATGCAGCCAGATCAGCGGACCGTGCGGCCGCTCGACATCCGTTTCGCCGTACCGCTCATGCATGCGCACGGGATGTTCTTTGCCTTGCTGCCGCCGCCGCGCGAGGAGCAGGCCCGAGAATGGTGTCGCGGCGCGCATCAGCGTGCGGTAGAGCCGCAGGCTAAGGGGCCGCGCGCCCATCAGCCGGATAATCCTTCAGATTTACTTTCGGACTTGCCGTCAGCAATCGCCGTCGCGCGTGCTGTCGCGCTGTTCAATTCGTTCTGCAATTCCAAACGCGCTGCTTCCTGCGCTTCGTTGGAGGCGTCGGCTGCGACGCGCACCGGATTTCCGGCAACGCCGACAAGCCGCCCGAACGGCAGGCTGATAGTGGATCGGTCCCAGTTATCGAGTTCGTAGCGTCGCGAGGACGTGACGGCGACTGGATAAATCATCCGCCCGGAATCGCGCGCAAGCTTGATGATGCCCATGCCCGCGATGCGCGAGACCTTCGGAACGTCGGCGGTCAGCGCAACGTTGAAGCCTTCATCCAGCGCGTCGAGCATTCCCTTGTAGGCGCCGACGCCGCCCTTGCGATGGAAGTCGCCGCCATGCGCGCCCGAGCCACGAATGGTGCCCACGCCGAGCCGCTCGGCGGCCACCGCGTTGATTTCCCCGTCCCTGTGCCGTGAAATCAAAACCTTCACGCGATGCTCCGGACGCTTAATGAAGGGCACCATGAAATGCTGGCCGTGCCACATCGCGATGATAACAGGAAGTTCCGTGGTAATCCTCTCGTAGATGTCTGACGGCACCGTGACCACAGAATTGGTGCGGTAAACCAGCCGCAGATATTCCGCCGCCATGACGCCGATCGCCCTCTGGACGGCAGGGGCGGACAATATCCGTTTCAGTGACGGCATCAGCGCGGCGGCGACGGCGCTGTTTCGGGGTCGAGCAGGCGATGCATGTGGACGATGAAATAGCGCATCTGCGCGTTGTCCACGGTCTGCTGTGCCTTTGCCTTCCACGCACTATAGGCCGTGGCGTAGTTTGGAAAGACTCCAACAATGTCGACGGCCGCAAGATCCTTGAATTCGGTCGAGCCGACGCCGGTCAGCTCGCCGCCAAAGACGAGATGCAATAATTGCTTGGTCGGCACCTGGTCTGTCATGTCGGCCCCCGTGACGTCGCCGCGGTCAGCTGAATTCAATTTGCCGTTCGCGCACAAGCCCGAGCATCGTTCGATGCCGGGCCGGTCCCGCGGCGACGAGCGCCGCATGAACCGGATCGTGCAAATTATAGACCAATTGCCCCCCGGCAAGATTGGTCATCGCGCCGCCGGCTTCGTGCACCAAAAGGTCCGCTGCGGCAAGGTCCCAGTCCCGGCTTCTGGCCGAGGCCATTGCGATGTCGATGGTCCCGTCCGCGACGCGCGTCAGACGCAGCGCCAGAGAGTGGATTTTGGGCAATGCCGCGATGGCAGGGTTCACCGCTGCGAGCTTGTCGAGATAATTTTTGGGTGCTGCAATACGCGCGGCATTGAGCGTGTCGCCTTCGGTCGCGCCGACGCGCGCGCCGTTGCGCGTCGTGCCAGCCCCCAGCGAAGCGACGAACATTTCATCGCTCACCGGCGCATAAAGCGCCGCGGCGACGGGACGGCCATCCTCGACCAGAGCCGCGCAGATCGACCAGTCCGGCAGACCGGCGATATAGGCGCGGGTGCCATCAATCGGATCGACGATGAAAACCCTGCGCGACGCCATCCGCGCACGGTCGTCGATGCTTTCTTCGGAGAGCCAGCCGATGTCCGGCTGCGTCAGATGCTTTCGCAGGAATTCGTCAACCGCGATGTCGGCTTCGCTGACCGGGGAATCCTTATTCTTGGTCCAATGCCGTAATTGGCCACGGAAGAATTTCAGCGCAATCGCGCCTGCTTCGCGCAACGCGGTGGCCAGATGCTGCGCCTGCCGTGCGTGATCGGTTGCCGTCTCACTGGCCTGCAAGGGTGAGACCCTCGACGCGCAAGGTTGGCGAATTGGTGCCGTAGCGGAACGTCAAATCGTTCGCGGGCGTCAGGCTCTTGAACATCTCGAACAGATGGCCCGCAATCGTGACTTCGCTGACCGGATAGGTCAGTTCGCCATTTTCGATCATGAAGCCCGATACCCCGCGCGAATAGTCACCGGTCACGAGATTGACGCCGGAGCCGATCAGGTCGGTGATGTAGAGGCCCTCGCCGGTTTCCGCGATCAGCTGCTGCGGGGTGAGCTTGCCCGGCTCAAGATGCAGGTTGGTCGCGCCGGGTGAGGGCGCCGACGACACACCGCGCTGCGCGTGGCCGGTGGTCGCAAGGTTGAGTTCGCGCGCCGTGGTCGTGTCGAGAATCCACGTTTTCAGAACGCCATCCTCGATCAGTGCGAGCGGCTTCACGGCGACGCCTTCGCCATCGAACGGATGCGAACGAAGCCCGCGCTTGCGGAGCGGATCGTCCATGATGCGGATACCCGACGCAAAAAGCTTCTCTCCCATTTTTTCGCGCAGGAAACTGGTCTTGCGCGCGACCGAGGCGCCGTTGATCGCACTGGCGAGATGACCGATCAGCGATCCGGCGACGCGCGGATCGAAAATGACCGGAATCTTGCGCGTTGAAATTTTGCGCGGATTGACGCGCTTTGCCGCGCGCTCACCCGCCTTGGTGCCGATCTTCTCCGGTGAATCCAGATCGGAGGCGTGCAGCGCCGACGAATAATCGTAGTCGCGTTCCATGCCGGTGCCTTCACCCGCAATCGCCATCATGGATACGCTGTGGCTTGAGCCAAGATAAGCGCCGGAAAATCCGCCGCTGGTCACGAGAACCATGCCGCCAATCCCGGCCGACGCTGACGCGCCGCCGGATTTGCTGACGCCCTTGACCGCGACACCCGCGCGTTCGGCAGCTTTCGCCATCGCCTCAAGCGCCGCGACATCGGGCACAACTGTATCGACCAGATCGAGGTCGGGGATATTGCGCGCAAGCAACGAAGCGTCGGCGAGTCCGGCATAAGGATCGTCGGGCGCTACTTTCGCCATCGCAACAGCGCGAGCCGCGAGCGCGCCCGCATCCGCCTTGCCGATGTCATTTGTGGACACGACCGCCTGCTTGCGTCCGACAAAGACGCGCAAGCCCACGTCATCGCTTTCGGAGTGTTCGGATTCTTCCAGCGCGCCGTCGCGCACTTCGACGCCCATCGAGACGGAGCGCACGGCGACAGCATCGGCTGCGTCCGCGCCCGCCTTGCGGGCAGCGTCGACAAGCCGTTCGGCGAGCGATTGAAGGGCGGATTGGTCGAGGAGGGAGGATGACATTGCAGCGCCGATGTAAGCGCAAGGCCGCCCTCTAGCAAGACTTCGGTAAGCGTGCATCGCAACGCGCCGTCAAGCATGGCAACGCGCAAGGCCCGATTAACCAGCCTTGTTAAGCGGATTCCGAAACCTCTGCGGCATAGTCATGGCCATAACGGACGAAAAAAGTCCGACGGGAAGCGAATTGAGGCGTCAAATGGAAGGCGGCGGGACCACCGCCGGGTCGAGCCGCGTGTTGCGGCTCGACCCCTTCGCCTTGCCAATCTGTTTCCGCTCCGGCGATGCCGCGGCGGATGGTCAGGTCCGGCAGGTCGAATTGTGCCGCGAGCGCGTTACTTTGCGCCGCGCGGTGCGCGGTATCACAATGAAATTACGGTTGCCGTTAGCGGCGTTTCACGGCGTCGCCTTGCGGCTTCAAGCGGATGCCGCAGACGCTTCGCTTGCCGTGGTGCTTCATCATGCCGACGCAGCGTTGAGCGTCCCGCTTCTCGTGGCGGCGGACGACAACGAGGCCGTCGCTGTCTGGAAGGCGTGGGGCCGCGTACTCGGGCTTCCGCTTCTGGTCGAGGACGAAGGCAATTATCGCGAAATTGGTTCACGCCTTGGAAAGATCGCGGTCGGCAAGGTCGCCCCGCGCCGCCGCAGGCGATCATCGCTGAAGCGCCGCAGGCCCTCGATCCTGATGCGCCGCCGCATGGGCCGTTCGCTGGACACGGCGCCGGTGATCCGCGACGCCCGCGAAATCATCGCGAGAAACTAGCGCGCCCGAAATTCAGAGTGCAGCGTCGAGCAGCATTCCGGCGAACAGGATCATTCCCGCATCGCGGTTCGATTTGAACAGCGTCAGGCACAAATCTGGATTGTTGGTATCCAGCCGCCAGACCTGCCAACACAAATGAGCTGCGAACGCTAAAAGCCCGCCCGCGAACCACAGCCCCGCATTCGCGAGCCATCCCGCGATCCCGATCAGCACCACGGCGGCCGCAAAGAAAATCATCAGCGCTTGTTTCGTGTTCTCGCCGAACAGGATCGCGGTCGATTTTATTCCGATCATCGCATCGTCTTCGCGGTCCTGATGCGCGTAGATCGTGTCATAGGCGATGACCCACGAAATTGATCCCGCGTAGAGCAATATCGCTGGCGCATCGAGCCGCCCGAATTCCGCTGCCCATCCCATCAGCGCGCCCCATGAAAACGCGAGGCCAAGCCCGATTTGCGGCCAATGGGTCACGCGCTTGAGGAACGGATAGATCACGACGGTTGCGAGCGATGCTATCCCCGCAGCGATGGCAAAAGCGTTAAACTGCAAAAGTACGGCAAGCCCGACCAGCGCCTGCGCGATAAGAAACAGGAATGCCTGACGGGGCGTCACTTGTCCCGATGGAATGGGGCGCGAGCGCGTGCGTTCGACCTTCGCATCGAGATCGCGGTCGGTGAGATCGTTCCAGGTGCAGCCAGCGCCGCGCATCGCAATCGCGCCAATCGCAAACAGCACGAGATGAATTGGATCGGGGCCGGATTTTCCTGCGGCAATCGCAGCCAGCGCCGCCGACCACCAGCACGGAATGAGCAATAGCCACGATCCGATCGGCCGGTCCGCGCGGGCGAGCCTCAGATAGGGGCGGGCGAAAACCGGCGCGTGGGTATCGACCCAGTTACCGGTCGCGTCGGCAACGCGGCCGGTGTCGCTCATCGCGCGAGAGGATTGCCGGCGGTGAGGGTATCGAGCGTGCCGCGTCCGGTGCTGGTCGAGCTTGCGTCGGGCACGCGCGAGGTGCCGAGCGCGTCACTCAGGCTGGGCGCTGCGGGGCCGGGAGCGCGCGCAGCATTGCAGACCTGGTCGCGTAT
>CAMBBO010000195.1 GCA_945862935.1 Pseudorhodoplanes sinuspersici
CTCGCCACGGCGGCGCTGATCCTGTTCTGGCTTTCCGTCGACATGCGTTCGCATTCGGCGGCATTCGTGTGGGCCATCGACGGTTGGGCCATTCGTTCCGCGCGGCTTCTGCCCAACTGGATTGTTATCGTATTCAACGAGCTTACCGATTTCGGCAAGAGCGGATGGATATTGGTGCCGACAGGTGTTGCGCTGCTTGTGATCGCAGCGATTGCCGCACTGGCCAGCCTTCCACGAATGAGCCGTCTCGTTCTTGCTACCGTCGCGATCCGGCTTGAGTTTCTATTCGTCGCAGTCGCGCTGCCCGGAATTCTCACGAACATCATCAAACCGTTCTTTGGCAGGGGGCGGCCATTCGTTGGCAACACTGACGTGTATCAGCCGTTCGATGGCCGGGCTGCCTTCGCGAGCCTACCTTCCGGTCACACCACAACCGCCTTCAGCGTTCTGGTCGCCCTGGGGGCGATGTTTCCCGTATGGCGGCCTTATTTGTGGGGTTACGCCATTGTCATCGCGATAAGCCGTGTCGTGGTGATCGCGCACCATCCAAGCGACGTTCTGGCGGGTGCGATTGTGGGGACGCTCGGTGCCTTGCTGGTGCGGGGCTGGTTTGCCGTGCGGCGGCGGGGCTTTTCCGTCGATTCCGAGGGGAATGTCCGTGCCATGGCCGGACCGTCCTGGCGGCGCATCAAAACGGTTGCCCGCGGGATCACCGGCCAATAAAAGGCCGCGTCATGCCAGACGTCACAGTCGTAGTGCCGGTCCGCAATGAGGCCGGGAATATCGCTCCGCTTGTCGGAGAAATTGCGTCCGCGCTTGCGGGGCGCGATTTCGAGATCGTGTATGTGAATGACGGCTCGACCGACGGCACCGAGAGCGAGCTCAAGCGGCTCGCGACCACGCATGCCAATCTGCGCCAGATCAAGCACGCGCAGTCCTGTGGTCAATCGGCTGCAGTTGCGAGCGGCGTGCGCGCAGCGCGCGGCGGCATCGTGGTGACGCTCGACGGTGACGGGCAGAACGATCCGGCATTCTTGCCCAAGCTTGTCGACAAGCTGAAATCGGCTGGCGCGGCCACGGGATTGATTGCGGGTCAGCGGGTCGGACGGAAAGCGACGGGATTCAAGAAATTTCAGTCGCGCGTCGCCAACAAGGTGCGCGGCGCGATATTGCGCGACGGCACGCGGGACTCCGGCTGTGGACTGAAGGCGTTTCGCCGCGATGTGTTCCTGCGGCTTCCTGTCTTCGACGGATTACACCGCTTTTTGCCCGCGCTGATCCGGCGCGAAGGTTTTGCTGTCGGCTATCTCGATGTGGTCGATCGCCCGCGCGGCAGCGGCGTTTCGAATTACGGATTCTTTGACCGGCTGTGGGTTGGCATCCTCGATCTTATCGGCGTGTGGTGGCTGATCCGGCGCCGCAAGCGCGTCCCGCAGGTTTCGGAGGTTTCGCCCGATGCTCATTGATATAGCGAATGTCGTCGGCGGTTATCTGCACGACGTGTTCATTGTCAATCTGGACTGGTGGGTGCTGCTTGGCTTCATCGCGCAAGCCTTTTTCACCGCGCGCTTCCTCGTGCAGTGGATTGCTTCGGAAAAGGCGGGGCGCAGCGTGATCCCGACTGCGTTCTGGCTATTCTCGATTGGCGGCGGTGCGCTTCTCTTAATCTACGCGCTGTATCGCAAAGATCCGGTCTTTATCGCGGGGCAGGCGTTCAGCTTCTTCGTGTATTCGCGCAATCTTTATTTCGTGATGAACGAAAAGAAGCCGTCCCGCGCTAGCGCGCGGCCGCGTGCAAAGCGGAAAAGCCTCGCTCGAGGTCGCTAATCAGATCGCCGACATCTTCCAGCCCGATGTGAAACCGTAGCGCCGGCCCGCCCGGCGCCCATTGCGTTGCCGTGCGATAGGTCGAGCAGTCGAACAGGATCACGAGGCTTTCGTAGCCGCCCCACGAAAAGCCGAGGCCGAACAGCGACAGCGCATTCACGAAAGCGAGGACGGCTTTTTCCGGTATCGGCTTCAATACGATGCTGAACAATCCCGACGACCCTGTGAAGTCGCGCTTCCAGATGGCATGGCCCGGATCGGACGGCAAAGCAGGGTGCATCACCCGCAAGACCTCGGAGCGCTCGCTAAGCCATTGCGCCACCTGCAAAGCCGACTTCTGATGCCGTTCGAGCCGGACCGAAAGCGTTCGCAAACCGCGTGTCGCAAGATAGATGTCATCCGGCCCAACACACAGCCCATACGTGTGGGTGAAGTCCTTGAGCTTTGGCCATGCCGCTTCGTTCGCCGAGATCGTACCGAACATGATGTCGGAATGGCCGCCGATGTATTTCGTGCCGGCCTGAATCGACAGATCAACACCTTTTTCAAATGCACGAAAATAGAGCGGCGTCGCCCAAGTATTGTCCATCATCACGACGGCGCCTTTGGCGTGTGCGACCTTGGCGATTGCGGGGATGTCCTGCATCTCGAACGATTGCGAGCCGGGGGCCTCGACATAAACGGCGCGCGTGTTCGGCCGGAACAATGTCTCAATCGCGCTCCCGATCAGCGGGTTGTAATAGGTCGTTTCGATGCCAAGGCGTTTGAGCACGCTTTCACAGAAAACGCGGGTCGGCCGGTAGACACTGTCGGTGACGAGGATGTGATCGCCCGCACTCAACATTGAAAGAAGTGCCGTAGAAACGGCGGCAGCGCCCGATGGCGCAAAGGCGACGCCAGCGCAAAGCGGACCTTCGATCGTGCGCAATGCATCTTCGAGCGCGTCGGTGGTTGGCGTGCCGCGCCGTCCGTAAGTGTAGCGGCCGCGATGAGCCAAGAGGTCCTCGGCCGAGGGGTAGAGGACGGTCGACGCATGATAGACCGGCGCGTTGACGAAGCCATGGAAGGCTGCGGCATCGCGTCCCGCCGTCACGAGGTGCGTATCGGGTTTTAGATTTTGCGGCCGGTCGCCGCCGCTGTTTTTGCTCATATCTTCCTCATTGAGGCGGCTGACGCATTACCGCGTCCGAAGGGCTGAACCGTCAACCCCTTGACCTCGCTCCCTAATCGTTCTGGAATGCACGCAATAGGAGAGGCGTAAGAGCATGGATGCCCGATCCCCGTGCGGTCCGCTCGGCGGAAAGTCTTTTCGCGGTTCTTTGCCCTTACCTATGACAACCCACACAAACCACCAAACCTGGGGGACTTTCGTATGAAACGCCTACTTTCACTGGCATTCGCGGCGGCCGTTGGCCTGACCGCTTCTGCCGCGTCAGCTCAAACTCTCAACACCGTAAAGCAGCGCGGCGTTCTGAATTGCGGCTCCAACGGTTCGCTCGCCGGCTTCGGTCTTCCGGATGCCCAGGGCAACTGGACCGGCCTCGACGTAGATTTCTGCCGCGCGGTTGCGGCTGCGATCTTCAATGACGCCAGCAAGGTCAAGTTCGTCCCGCTGACTGCCAAGGACCGCTTCACTGCGCTGCAGTCCGGCGAAGTGGACGTTCTCGCTCGTAACACCACCTGGACCTCGTCGCGCGACACCTCGCTCGGCCTGAACTTTGGACCGGTCAATTATTACGACGGCCAAGGCTTCCTCGTTCGTAAGTCGCTGAAGGTCAATTCGGCGCTCGAACTGAACGACGCGGCTGTCTGCGTGCAGCAGGGCACCACGACCGAACTGAACCTCGCGGACTATTTCCGCGCCAACAAGATGAAGCTCAAGACCGTTACCTTCGCCGCGGCGGATGAAACGGTGAAGGCTTATGACGCCGGCCGCTGCGATGCGTTCACGACCGACGCATCGGGCCTCTATGCCGAACGTCTGCGTCTCGCCAATCCGGCCGACCACATCGTGCTTCCGGAGATCATCTCCAAGGAGCCGCTCGGACCGGTGGTCCGTCACGGTGACGATCAGTGGTTCGATATCGTGAAGTGGACCCACTACGCGATGATCAACGCCGAAGAGCTCGGCATCACCAAGGCCAATGTCGACGACATGAAGAAGTCCGACAATCCGGACATCAAGCGTCTGCTCGGCACTGAAGGCAAGCACGGCGAGGCGCTCGGCCTCTCCAACGACTGGGCCTATCAGATCGTGAAGCTCGTCGGCAATTACAGCGATATCTTCGAGAAGAATGTCGGCATGGCTTCGCCGTTGAAGATCGCTCGTGGCCAGAATGCATTGTGGACCAAGGGCGGTCTGCAATACGCTCCTCCGGTGCGCTAAGCATCTCGCATCAATAAGGCCGGGCGCATGAATGTGCGCCCGGCCACGCCGGCTAAACAACGACGGCGTCAGACGCCGGGAGGGGCCGGATGAGTGTCACGACGGGCGGGATGGAGAAGCCAAAGGTTTCTCCGCTATACGATCCGCGCATTCGCAGCATCGCGTATCAGGTGTTGCTCTGCGCGATCATTGTATTTCTGATTTACAGCGCGATCAGTAACGCTGCTGAAAACCTGCAAAAGGCGCGCATCGCGTCCGGCTTCGGGTTCTGGGAAAATACGGCTGGTTTCGACATCAGCCAGTCCCTCATCGAATACTCGACCGCGTCGAGCTATGGCCGCGCATTCTGGGTCGGCCTCCTGAACACCCTTTTGGTTGCGGCGATCGGGATCGTGCTCGCAACGATCCTCGGCTTCATCGTTGGCATCATGCGGCTGTCGAAGAACTTCGTCGTGTCGCGTGTCGCGTCCGGCTATGTCGAACTGATCCGCAATCTGCCGCTGCTGCTGCAATTGTTGTTCTGGTACAACGCCGTGCTCAAGGCGCTGCCGGAAATGCGTGACAGCATCAATCTTCCTTGGGGCAGCTTCCTCAACAATCGCGGATTGTTTTTCCCGCAGCCGGTCGGGCAGCCGGGTTTCAACGCTGTCTGGATCGCGCTTTTGATCGGTCTGATCGGTTCGATCGCGTTCCGATACTGGGCGAAAAAACGTCAGGAGCAGACCGGCCAGCAGGCTCCGGTGTTCCTTGTGTCTCTCGCGCTGATCGCCGGGCTGCCGCTCGTCGTGTTCCTCGCGATGGGCTCGCCGCTGCAGTTCGTTTTCCCGGAACGCGGCCGCTTTAATATTCGCGGCGGCGTCGAAATTCTTCCCGAATTCGTGGCGCTGTTGTTTGGGCTTGTGATTTATACCGCTTCGTTTATCGCCGAAGTCGTGCGAGCGGGAATTCTCGCCGTCTCTAATGGGCAGACAGAGGCCTCATATTCGCTGGGAATGCGCCCTGGCCCGACGCTTCGGCTTGTCGTGGTGCCGCAAGCAATGCGCGTCATCATCCCGCCGTTGACGAGCCAGTATCTCAACCTGACGAAGAACTCCTCGCTCGCGGTCGCGATCGGCTATCCCGATCTCGTGCAGATTTTCACCGGCACGGTGCTGAACCAGACCGGGCAGGCGGTTGAGGTCGTTGCCATTACGATGGCGGTCTACTTGTCCATCAGTATTACGACCTCCCTCTTTATGAACTGGTACAATTCTCGCATTGCGTTGGTGGAGCGCTGACGCCATGACAGACATCCAAGCCCGCGAAGCACGCCTTGCCAGCACGATTGCGTTCGTGCGCGCCGCCGATCAGGATCCGTTGCCGCCGCCCGTGTCCACAACGGGTATATCCGGTTGGGCGCGGCAGAACCTATTTTCCACCCAGGCCAATGCCGCCCTTACCATTCTGACGTTGCTGCTGCTTGCATGGATCATCCCGCCGATGATCCGCTTCCTGATCATTGATGCCGTGTGGGCTGGAAACGATCGCGACGCGTGCCTCGTCACCGCCGCGCGTCCCGTGGTCGGCGCGTGCTGGGCCTTCGTGCACGAGCGGTTTAATTTCTTCATCTACGGCTTCTATCCGATTTCCGAGCGATGGCGCGTCGACATCTTCTTTGCGATGCTCGCTGTCGGGATTTACTGGATGATGTCACTGCATGCTCCGCGGCGTGACATCGGGGCAGTGTATTTCTTCGTCGTGCTGCCGATTGTTTCGTTCATTTTGTTGAGCGGCTGGTCTATCATTGGACTT
>CAMBBO010000196.1 GCA_945862935.1 Pseudorhodoplanes sinuspersici
ATTGCTCGATCAGCTCGCGGCCTTCCGACACCATCGATCCCCATTCCGGCGTCGGCGGTATGACGCCGAGACCGAGGAACGACAATCCGGCGAAGGTGATGATTGCGTTGCCAACATCGAGTGTGACCAGAACGATCAGCGGACCGACCGAGTTCGGGATGATGTGGCGGATGAGAATGCGTGCGGGGCTTAAGCCTACGACGACCGCGGCTTCCACATATTCCTGCGATCGCTGCACGATGATGAGGGACCGCGCGAGCCGCGCGAATTTTGGCCACCACACGACGAGCATGGCGATTATGGTGTTGGTGGCCCCAATGCCGAGCGCGGCTGCGATTGCGAGCGCAAGAATAATCGGAGGAAAGCACAGCACCAGATCGGTGATGCGCATGATGATTTCTTCGGCCTTGCCGCGGGAATAGGCCGCGATGCCGCCAACCATTGTGCCGAATACCGCAGCGAGCAGGACGACTACGAAGCCTGTGGTGAGAGAGATGCGTGAGCCGTAGAGGAGGCGTGTAAACACGTCGCGGCCGAGTGCGTCGGTACCGAGAATATTGTCAGTCGAGGGCGGCTGGAGCCGGATCGTCACGTCAACCACGTTGGGGTCGTGCGTGGTGAGAATTGGCGCAAAAAGCGCGACAAATATCCACAAAACGATGATCGCTGCGCCAAATGAGGCAAGGCCATAGCGCCGCCACCAGCGGCGGCGCTTGGAAAGTGGTGCAATGACCGTTGGTGTCACGGCAGCGGCGTCAACCACACTCATCGCACCACCCGCGGATCGAGCAGCGCGTAGCTGATGTCGATCAGGAGATTGATAAACAAATACGTGATCGCAACGACGAGCGTGATCCCCATGATCGCAGGGAAGTCGAGGGCTGCCGCGCTGCGGAAGGTGTAGCGGCCCAATCCTGGCCACGAAAAGATTGTCTCGGTCATCACTGCGCCCGTGAGAAGATTTGCATAGGCGAGACCGCCCAGCGTCACAACTGGAATGAGCGCATTCGGCAGCACGTGGCCGATGACGATGCGCTGTTCTTTCAATCCTTTGGCGCGCGCGACACGCACATAGTCCTGCTGCAGGCTTTCCAGCATCGAGGCGCGTGTTGTGCGAGTGATCAGTCCCAAGGTCGAAGCCGCAAGCACGATCGAAGGCAGAACGAGGTGCGCGAGTGCGTCATAGAGAATTTCCCAATTCCCGGTGAGCACGCTGTCGATCAGTAAAAGTCCGGTTATGCGATCGGGCGGGAATGCGATGGCGTCGAGCCGGCCCGGTCCCGGTGCAATCTGCAACTCACCGTAAAAGACAGCGAGCACGATAAAGGCGAGCCAGAAGGTCGGAGACGATACGCCAATGAGCGATACGAAGCGCGCGACGTGATCCACCCATGTGTCACGGCGCACTGCTGCAACGATGCCGAGCGGCACGCCGATTATCACGGACAGGAGAAAGCCCGCGGTCGCAAGTTCAATGGTCGCCGGCGCGTATTGATAGATGTCGTCCAGCACGGGCCGCTGCGTCGCGATTGAAATTCCAAGGTCGCCCTGAACAAGGCCCTTTACGAAAATGAAATATCGCTCCCACAACGGCAGATCGAGGCCATACTTGGCGCGCCATGCGGCGAGAAATTCTGGATTGGACGCGGCCATGTCGCCAAGCTGCGCGCGAACGGGATCGCCCGGCACTGTGTTCGCGATGAGGAAAATTACGAGAGTCGCAAACACGGCCATGATGGCGGCCGCGATCAGTCGCGAGATAATGTAACGGGGCATGTATCAACCGCCGCTATGTAGCGGGCAGGGCGCCGATTGCGCAGCCGGTCTCGGCAGCATCTTCACTTAAACACCTCCCGCAAGGCTTGTGACATCGCCTTTTGGATCGTTCTAAAATTCTCGTGACGGGGTGTCAAATTGTAACTACGATGGCTTCAAACAGAGCGCACGACCAGCGCGAAAATCGGCAAAAGTCGCTTCGGGGCGGAACGAAACTGCGTCAAAGATGAGCAGACTTTACTCGAATGGCCGGTGCGCCCGCCGATCCTCGATGACATACAGCGCTGCTTTCGTCCGGGACGGATGGCGATGAGTGCGCGCCCTCGCGTTTTCGTCACCGGCGCGCGCCGCGGGATCGGGCGCGGCATCGCGTTCGCCTTCGCGGAGGCCGGTTATGACGTCGTCATCAATGACCTGGTCGAAGACGATGCTGCGGCCGAAGCAATCGCGGGTGTGCGTGAACGCGGAGCGAAGGCAGAATTCATCACTGGTGACGTTTCTGACCTGAGCGCGATCCCCGCGATCGCGGAACGCGCCTTCTCGGCATTCGGCGGGCTGGATTGCCTCGTCAACAATGCAGGCATCTCGGTGAAGAAACGCGGCGACCTGCTGGAGGTCACGCCGGAGAGTTACGACCATTTGATGGGCGTCAATCTGCGCGGGCCATTTTTCCTTACGCAGGAAATCGCGCGCCGCATGGTCGCAGCAAAGGATGCAACCCATCCGCGCTCGATCATCAGCCTGTCGTCTGCGAATGCGACTCTGGTCGCTCCTGACCGTGCGGAATATTGCCTGTCCAAAACCGGCGTTTCGATGATGACGAAACTTTATGCCGTGCGGCTCGGCGAGGAGAATATCGGCGTGTTCGAAATCCGGCCCGGCATTATCCGCACGGATATGACTGCGGTGGTGAAGGACAAGTATGACCGATTGATTGAAGGGGGCCTGACGCCAACCAAGCGCTGGGGCGAGCCGCAGGATATTGCGCGCGTGGCCGTTTCGCTGGCGTCCGGCAATTTTCATTTCAGCACCGGCGACGCATTCCACGTCGACGGCGGGCTGCACATTCACCGGCTCTAGGCTGTGATCCCGTTACGAAGATTTTGTAGTCGGACGCGCCGGGCGGATGCTGTTCTCGCGTTGCGTCCCGCTCGATGCGCGGACCACGAGTTTCGGTTCGAGAACGACACTGCGAGGCGGTGCGTCCGTTTCGGCGATGCGGGCCAAAAGAAGCTGAACCGCGGCATCTCCCATCGCAACAGTATCGATGGCAACGCTGGTCAGTCCCGGGCTCCACAACGCGGCCTCGGCGATGTCGTCGCAACCCGTTACCGCGAAGTCCTGCCCCGGTTCGAGACCAAGTTTACGAAGGCCGAGCATCACGCCGAAGGCAATGACATCATTGTAGCAGACGGCGGCAGTCGGAGGATCGGCGCGGTCGAGCAATCTCAGGATCGCTTCCGCGCCGCCTTCACGAGTCGGGGCGCAGGTTACAAGCAGGCCCGGATCGAACGTGACGCCATGCGCCGCGAGGGCTGCGGCAAATCCTTCATGGCGCTCGATACCGGTCGAGCTGTATTCATTGCCGCCGATCATGGCGATCCGCGTATGGCCGAGCGAGATCAGATGCTCCGCCGCGAGAAAGCTTCCGCGCCGATGATCGTTGCCTGCGAAGTCAACCGCGGCACCCGGAACGTGACGCGAAATCAGAACGCAGGGCATTTGAAAAGCGTTGAGTTGCTGGAGCGAGACGGCGGTCGTGCGCTCGGCGGGACAAACGATCACCCCATCGGCGTTATGCTCGCGCATCGTTTCGATGAAATGATCCTGATGGACCGGGTCCTCGGCGGAATTGCTCAGAAACACGGAATACCCAATCCGGTTCAGCGCACGCTCGATGGCCGCGGTCAGTTGCGCGAAATACGGATTGATCAATTCGTTGATTGCTATGCCGACGGTGTGCGTACGTTGCGTGCGCAGGCTCGCTGCGCCGCGATTATAGACGTAACCAAGGGTGCGGACGGATTCCAGCACACGCTCGCGCGTGGTCTCTGCGACCAGCGGGCTTTTTCGCAAGACAAGCGAAACCGTTGCCGGGGACACGTCGGCGTGCTTGGCAAGATCACGCAACGTGAGACGGCTGCGGCGCGGGTCGCCGGGTTTGCGCGATGACGGGTTCATCGCGAGCCATGAAATAGGGAGAGAAGCGACATGACAACCGAGATTTTGTATTCCGTTGCCGACCGGGTGGCCGAGATCGTACTGAACCGGCCACAGAAGCATAATGCCATGACACCGGAGATGGCCGCCACCCTTCAGGAGGTGTGTGCCAAGGCCGACAAAGATGATGACGTGCGGGTGGTGCTGCTGCGAGGGGCGGGGGATCGCGCCTTCTGCTCGGGGAGTGACCTCAATGGGCTCGCGAAATACGCAAGCCCATGGCATTTTCGAAATCGCGTTGTCTATGAGAACGCGATCCGCAACATAAAAAAGCCCGTCATCGTGGCGCTGAAGGGCTGGGTACTCGGCGGCGGCGGAGAAATGGCGCTGGCTGCGGACATCCGCGTGTCTGGCCGGAGTGCAAAATGGGGCTTTCCCGAGGTGACGCGTGGCTGGGTCGGCGGCGGCGGCGCTTCGCAGATGCTTCCGCGCCTGATCGGGTACGGACAGGCGATGCGGATGCTGCTCACGGGCGAATTCATGGACGCCGAGGAAGCACACCGCCTAGGCTTGAGCGAGGTTCTTGTCGATGACGCGGAGGTTGAATCCACCGCGCGCGAAATGTGCAAGAAGATCGCGGGGTTCTCTCCGGTCGCAGCCCAATCGGTGAAGGCAGCGGTGCGGGCTGCGATGTCAACTTCGCTCGAAGCGGGGCTTCGCTACGAGAACGAGATGAACACGTTGTGCTTCTCGGCGGGGGATCATATGGAAGGCATCAACGCCTTCAACGAGAAACGCACGGGGGAATTCAAACGATGAGCAAGCATCGTGTCGGCATTGTCGGCCTTGGTATGGCGCTGAAGCCGCATCTGAAAAGTCTCGAGGAACTAAGCGATCGGGTCGAGATCGTTGCCGGCTTCACGCCGAGCGCGGAACGGCGCAAGGCATTTTCCGCCGCGAGCAAGCACCCCGTGGCCGACAATCTTGACGCGCTGCTCTCCGACAAGAGCATCGATGTCGTTTTTATTCTGACGCCGCCTGCAACGCATCTCGAACTGGTCGAGCAATGCGCGAAAGCCGGGAAGCATGTCCTGCTGGAAAAGCCCATCGACGTTTCGACCGCGCGTGCGCGAGCGATCGTCGAGGCGATGGAAAAGGCCAACCGCAAGCTCGCGATCATGTTGCAGCACCGCTTTCGCGCTGCGACGCGGTTGCTCAAGGATGCGGTAACATCCGGTGAACTTGGCCCACTCCTGTCTGGATCGGCTTCGATCCGCTGGTGGCGGACGCCTGAATATTTTGCCCAGCCGGGCCGCGGCATGAAGGCGCGCGACGGCGGTGGCGTGCTGATTACGCAGGCGATCCATACGCTCGATCTGTTCCAGAGCCTGACCGGGCCGATCACCAAAGTGACCGCGTTCGCGAAGACCTCGCCGTTGCGTAAGATCGACACCGAGGACGTTGTCGGTGCGGGCATCGAGTTCAAGAATGGCGCGATCGGCGCGATCGATGCAACGACCGTCGCCTATCCTGGTTTCCCGGAGCGGATCGAACTTGCCTGCGAGAAGGGCAGCGCTGCTCTCGTCGCCGAGACACTGGATATTTTCTACAAGGACGGCCGTCACGTGAAGCACGAGGGCGAGGAGTCAAAGAGCGGCGGCGCCGACCCGATGGCGTTCCCGAATGACGCGCACAAGGCGCTGATTGTTGATTTCCTCGATGCGATCGATACCAATCGCGAACCGGAAGTCAGCGGCCGTTCGGCATTGCGCGTGCATTATCTGATTGACGCATTGCTGCAATCAGCCGGGCAGGGCAAGCCAGTCGAATTGCCGAAATCCTGAAATACACCGCAGGCCGATAAAAAAATGGGCGGCCGTGAGGCCGCCCATTCCGTTTCAAGTGATGCGAAGCAATCTTAAGCCTTCGGCTTCACGCCATGCAGATCGAGCATCCAGCCCGCTGCGGTGAGCGGGAACTTGTCGACCGTTTTGCGTACGGCGATCTGGTAGGCCGGCTGGAACAGGATGAAGTGGTTGGCCTGGTCGACCATGATCTTC
>CAMBBO010000197.1 GCA_945862935.1 Pseudorhodoplanes sinuspersici
GCTGCGATATTGCAGCGCGCGGCCGATGGGATGGCAGCCAATACGGAGTCGCTCGCGAGGACGATGGCGTTAGAAACCGGTAAGGCGCTGAAGGACGCTCGTGCTGAGGTCGCACGCAGTCTCGAATCACTGCGTTTCTCGGCCCAAGAGTCTATTCGCATCAACGGCGAACACGTTCCTCTCGACGGCAGTGCGCTTGGCGCCGGGAAGATAGCGATGCTGTTGCGCTTTCCAGTCGGCGTTGTCGCGGCGATCACACCATTCAACGCACCAATCAATCTTGCCGTCCACAAGATAGGCCCTGCCTTGGCGGCCGGTAACGCGGTTGTGCTCAAGCCGCCTCCGCAGGCAGCGTTGACGGTCCATCGCCTCGTCGAGATCCTGATCGCGTCGGGCGTCCCTGCAGGAATGCTGAATACGATTTACGGGAAGCAAATCGGCGCGGATCTGGTCCGCGATGAGCGCGTCGACTTCATCAGCTTTACAGGCTCCGGTCGGGTCGGTGCTGAGATCAAGGCTGCGAGTGGACTAAAACGGGTTGCACTCGAGCTTGGTGGAATAGGACCGACGATTGTCCATTCCGATGCAGACATTTCAGTTGCAGCACCAATCTGTGCCCGCAACGGCGTGCGGCTCGCGGGACAAAGCTGTGTGTCAGTACAGATTGTCCACGTTCATCGGTCCATTGCAGAGCCATTCACCGATCTGCTGGTGACCGAAGCGGCCGCGATGAAGGCTGGTGACCCACTCGATCCGCAAACCGATCTTGGACCGCTAATTGACGAAGCGGCGGCAATGCGAGTGGAGCAATGGGTCGCCGAAGCCGTGTCGAAGGGCGCAAAGATTTTGACCGGCGGGCGCCGCGACGGGGCCTTCTATGCGCCAACCGTTCTCACCGATGTGACATCCAATATGAAAGTCGTCTGCCAGGAAGTCTTCGGTCCTGTGATCTCGATCGTGCCATACGACGATATTGAAACGGTATTCCGAGAGATCAGCGAGAGCCGATTTGGCTTGCAATGCGGGTTCTTTACCCAGTCGGCGCCACTTGCGATTCAGGCGGTTCGAAAAATCCGAACAGGCGGTATTATCGTCAACGGCACCTCGACGTGGCGCCCCGACCAGCTTCCATATGGAGGGGTCAAGGAGAGTGGCATTGGGCGCGAAGGCCCGCGTTTCGCCATTCGAGACATGACGGACGAAAGACTTGTGGTCTTCAATTTCTGATGCCGGGAAGAACGTCGTTGTGATCGTGCACACCGCGCATCTGATTTGCCGTCCCGACTGTATCAATGCATTTCGAGAGCGCCTTTTGCAGCATGCCCAGATCACGCGTGAACGTGAATCGGGTTGTGATCGGTTTGACGTGCATCAGTGCAAGGACAAACCGAATCTGTTTCTTCTTTATGAAGTATATTCTGACGGCCCAGCGTTAGAAGCACATCAGCGATCAGAACACTTCCAAGCTTTCCGCGCGGATACAGCAAACTGGGTAACAGACAGAACATGGTGGTTCTGGTCTTTGCAGAGCGACGAGAAACAACAATGAGTGGCAACGTGGCACTCGTCGCCGGCGCCAGCGGCCACGTCGGATCCCAGCTTATCGACGAACTGAAGCGCTCGGGCGGTTGGACGATAGTCGCGCTAGCTCGCCGCTCTAATCTAGCGTGTGGGGTCGTTTCTCTGAACGCCGATCTGCTCGCCGGGGACATTGCCGCTGCGCTTGCCCGGGCTCCACACCCGACACACATCTTCTATTGTGTACGTGCACCGCACAGCGAAAGCGGCAAGGAAGATGTCGAGGCTAATCTGACGATGCTGCGAGAGCTGATAGAGGCAGCCGAAGTGGTTAGCCCGCATCTCGCTCATGTTCATATCGTTGAGGGTGGAAAATGGTACGGCGCCCATCTTGGGCCTTACCGGACGCCGGCATGCGAGGATGATCCACGGCACGTCGGACCGAATTTCTATCACGCGCAGGAGGATTGGCTGCGTCTGCGACAGCGCGGGAAAGCGTGGACATGGTCGGCGTCGCGACCGAGCTATGTCTGCGCGGTGACGCCTGGGCGGAGCCGCAATCTCGTTTCGTTGCTGGGCGCCTATGCTGCTCTGTGTCGCGCCGAGGGTCTGCCGCTCGATTATCCCGGCTCCGCGGAAAGCTTCCAATCGCTCACCGAGATAACCGAGGCGGGGCTACTGGCTCGCGCGATGATATTTCTTGCAACGGATGTTGGTGCGGCCAACCAATCTTTCAATGTGACAAATGGCGATGCGCTGCGCTGGAGCAATTTTTGGCCGCAGCTCGCTGCATACTTCGGAATGCCTGCCGGCGAGCCGCGGCCGCTTCGCTTATCTGATTGGGGCCATGGTAAGGAATCGCTCTGGCAAAAGATTGTTCGGAACCATGGTTTGCAAAACCTCCGGTTGGATGAAGTGGCGAACTGGCCGTTCGGGGATTTTGTGTTTGGCCAAGAGCACGACGTTCTTTCGAGCACGGTGAAAATTCATCAGTCCGGATTCCACGAAACTGTCAATTCGGCGGACATGCTGCTGCAGATGATGGACCGGTATCGCGCGCTGAAAATTATTCCTTAACTACCCAAGGGGATCGAATAACGTTGGCTCGTTGGTCAGCGGCGCAGATATCCGATTGCGACTCGCTGGGGTAAACCCAAACTCGGATGCGATCCGCCGACGATTCCGTGCAGTCGCGAGCGTAACTTCAGGATATGCGCCGAGGCTCAGCAGGTTTTGCTTTCCGGCAAAGCGGTATCGTAACCGCCATAACTTGCTGCCGTTCGGACTGACCAAAAGATGCAGGCCGTTTCCGTCCGTACGGGTTGTCGCGTGACCTGACGGATATTTTGGACCAGCGGGATAGAGACTACTGCATCGCCGCGCTCCGATCCAGATGGAACGTTTCCGGTGCTGATGTTCGCGGTGCCGGTGGTCGGTAGTTCAGGGATGAGTGCGGTCGGATCGTGTTGTAGTGCTTGCGCCATTGCTCGATGACGACTTTGGCTTCCTTCAGACTGTAGAAGATTTCACCGTTCAGGCATTCGTCGCGTAGCTTACCGTTGAAGCGCTCGCAGTAGCCGTTCTCCCAGGGGCTGCCGGATTCGATGTAGATCGTCTTCGCGCCGGAGCCGGCGGCGCGACGCAGGATCGCAAATACGCGAAAGGCGGGCGCGCCAAAGCGTCACGCAAACGGAAAACATCGTCGCGGCGAAAATAAAGGTGCATCCGCTGGCCGGGATTTGCGGATGAAGGGGTCGCGGAAATGATTGCGCGACCCAGCGAGATAGCCTTCGACGCGATACCTGAGGTGAATTACTTAACGGCCCTCATCTCTTTGTCCCGTCGGCACCAAACTGTTTAAGATACGCAATCAAATCCCTAACCCGAATTTCATCCTTCATACCTACATAAGTCATCTTGGTTCCGGGGATCTTTGCCTTCGGGTCCTTGATATACTCCGCGAAGATCGACTCGTCCCAAGTGATGCCGGAATCCGTGTTGGCCTGGGAGTACTTGTAGCCCGCTATGGTTCCAGACTTGCGGCCAAACAATCCGTTCAGCATTGGCCCCACGCCATTCTTCGCGCTTTCACCCACCGAATGACACGCCCGGCACTGGGCAAAAGCCTTTTCGCCATTGCTAATGTCCTGCACAAGAGCAGCATTAGTCGTGGCGACCAGCGTCATCAAAATCAAACCCAACCTCTTCATAGTCTTTCTCGCCAGTTGTAGAATGCCCCCTAGTACGCACTACCAGAGCCATGGCGTGCCGCGTCGGTTGGAAGTCTGGCCTGGTGCAGGCACTCCCTCTAGTCATCATATTCCAGCACGGAGAAATCCTCCAGTTTCACCTATGCCGCAGCCTTGCGTCACGGCGGGAAGAGCGCGATGATTGAATGCATTAAGAATTATTGGGAGGGAAGCGTGGCAAATAAGATCGAGAGATCGATAGCAGAGTTGTACAGCGACGACCCGGAATGTGCCGATGCAGCTGTTTTTGGAAGAAAAACGAATGTTGACCGGCGAGGCTTTCTTAGTGGCGCTGGTTTAGCTGCGATGGGCGCCGCCGTCGGCGGAGCAATTCCGTTCGCACAAAATATGCCGGGGGGACTCATCCCCGCGGCCCTCGCGCAGGGCCAGCCTGCGACTCCAGCCGCTGGTCCCGCCGCAAAGCCAGAACCGAAAACGGTTTATCTCAGTTTTCCCGGCAAGAACGACAAGCTGGTAGTGATCGGTGAAAAGCCTCTTGTCGCAGAGACGCCCGAGTTTTTGCTTGACGACGACACGACTCCGATTTCGAAATTTTACATTCGAAACAATGGTCAAATTCCAGATACGGCCAAAGAGCCTGACAAATGGAAGATCAGCATCGATGGCGAAGTGAACAAACCCCTGGAACTGACGCTCGGAGAGATCAAGGCCAAGTTCAAGTCGCAAACCCGGCGAATGGTGCTTGAATGCGGCGGCAACGGCCGCTCTTTCTTCACTCCGCCTGCCAGCGGGAACCAATGGACCAACGGTGGTGCAGGATGCGCTGAATGGACCGGCGTCCGACTCGGCGAGGTGCTGAAATTGGCCGGCGTTAAGCCGTCCGGTATCTACACTGCGCACTATGGCAGCGACTTGCATTTGTCAGGCGATGCCAGCAAGCCGACGCTTTCGCGCGGCGTTCGAATGCCGAAGGCGATGGACCCAGATTCCATGATCGTCTGGGCGATGAATGGGGAGCCCTTGCCAAACATTCACGGCGGTCCAGTGCGTCTGATCTATCCCGGATGGGCAGGATCGGCGTCACATAAGTGGGTCACCAAGATCACGGTCCGCGACAAAGAGCACGATGGGCCGGGCATGACCGGGACGTCATATCGTCTGACGATCAAGCCGATGGTGCCAGGTGACAAGGCCGACCCGAAGAATTTCAAGATTTTGGAGTCGATGCCGGTGCGTTCGATTATCACCAGTCCGGCCCACGGGACGAAGATTGCGGCTGGCACGCGCGAATTGAAGCTGCGGGGAGCCGCGTGGGCCGGCGATCTAGCCGTCAACAAAGTGGACATTTCGGTCGACTTCGGTTCGACTTGGACCCAAACGCAACTCAGCAAGCCGAAGAACAGATTCGATTGGCAGCGGTTCACCGCATCGGTGAAAGTGCCTGCGGACGGCTATTATGAGATCTGGACTAGGGCGACAGATTCACGCGGCAGCATGCAGCCGCATGTCGCACCGTTCTGGAATCCCTCTGGTTATGGCGGGAACCCGATGCATCGCGTTGCGGTGTTGATCGGCTAACTCACCTGACATGCTCACCGGGCTCAATATTACAGCCCGGTGAGATTTTCATACGGCCCGAAAGCAAATGATTATGATTTTCCGCTCCTTTGTGCTGGCGCTTGTCGTGTACGGAATTGCCATCACGGCGAGCGCACAGCTAGCTTTCAATCCCCGCGATGAAACACCAGAAGAGTTTCCTTCAGGTGCGGGCCGCGACGAAACATTCTATGCTTGTACCGCCTGTCACGGTTTCAAACTCGTGGCGCAGCAAGGCATGAGCCGACAGCGTTGGGACGACACCTTGACGTGGATGACGGAAAAGCAGGGGATGCCTGAGCTAGAAAGCGAAGAGCGCAAGATTATACTCGATTATTTAGAATCCACATTTTCGCCCAAAGCACCTGCCGGACGAAGTGCGCCCAATCCATTCCTGAAGCAATAATCTTCTCAGAACGGGTTTTCTGTTCACGGCCGGGGTATGACCACGATCCACGGTATTGTACGCGCCGAGAACTTCGGCGTCTTGTGGAATCTATGAAAACTGGAGGCGATCCCTTTCCTGCGGGATCACATTCCGGGCAGGAAAGGATTTGGACTGCCGCATTAAGTGATCCAGTTTGAATGTTATTGCATGATCGTTGATTGCGCCACGGGTGGTGTGGCCGGCGCAGCGGATGCCGGTCGCGTAGCCGGCCATT
>CAMBBO010000198.1 GCA_945862935.1 Pseudorhodoplanes sinuspersici
GCCGAGCTGTCCGCCCGCGAACGTTTGAATCTCAACTGCGCCAGCGGTCTTCTCTTTCACTTCCTTGGCGATGCGATCCATCATGATCGCGCCGGGATGAGTCGGTGCCAGCACCGATCCCCAGCGCATCACCGTCGCGGCACCAGCGCCGCGCGGCATTCCCATCGTCGCCAATGCAGCCGAGCTTGCGAGAAAGCCGCGGCGGCTCATTGTCATGGTCATGTGCTTCTCCCTTGAATATCGCCGCCTTTGTGACAGGCGGTCGCGATGAAATGCCGGCTTGTTGCCGGCTAATAGCAGAATTTTTAGCCCATCCCCATGGCACGATTGCGGGCATTGGTGATGTGCGCTGCGAGCGCGTCGACCGCGCTGACCGGATTACGCGATGCTATGGCGTCGATCACAGCGAGATGCTCACGCATGGTCGGAACGACCAGCGCATCGTAGAGCCGCGTCTGTTCCTGCCGGATCAAACGAATCTTGATCGAATTCACCCGGTACGCGTTCGTGATGATGCCATTGTCGAGCGCGTCAATGATGGTCGAATGAAAATCCCAATCGATGGCTTGCGCCCGCGCGACGAGTTCGGGCGGCACGCCGCCTTTCTTCTCCGCCTTCAGGCAATCGGCAATCACCGCCTCATGTTCATGCCGCAAGCGGCCGAGCAATGTCTCGTTCACGCTTTGCGTAAACAGCGCCACGGCTTCCCGCTCAAGAAACAACCGGAACTGGAAAGCGTCGCGGATCATGTTCAGGTCGACGTGAACGACCTGCATGCCACGCTGCGGAACGATCTTGATCAGACCTTCGGCTTCAAGGCGCGGGACAAGTTCGCGGATCGCGCCAAGAGTCAGACTCGTGAGCGCAACAAGCTCTCGCTGCGAAACAAATTGTCCCGGCCGCAATTCGCGCGCCAGCAAGTGACGGGTGAAACTTTCATACGCCTGTTCGCGAAGAAGCGGCTCAGCTTCGGAAGGCATTCGCGGACTGGCGCTGTTTACGGCCATTACGCCGCTTTCGCCGCGCGAATGAGATCGCAAGTGGATCCGAGCCGTTCCGCGCGTGCGCTGTCGAGCGCAACAAGCGGAGGACGCATCGCGAGCCAGCCCTTGTCGCCGGTGCGGTGTGCGATCAGCGACTTGACGGCGGGAAGCACAGGATATTTCCCGATTTCCTCGACCAGTTGATTGACGCGCGGCTCCTCGCGACCCTGACGCACAAGCGGCTGCATCAAGTCCGGCGCGATATTGGCGAGGCCCGAAATACAGCCCTGCCCGCCTTCCCGCACGGCGTGCGCGAGGTCGCGCTCGTCGCCAACAAGAATGGTGTGAGTTTTGGAAAAGTTTTTCAGCAAGGCTTGGGTGTTGTTCCAGTCGCAGGACGAATCTTTCACGCCCATCACGACGCCGGGGAATGCCTTGCTCAAGCGGGCGACCAGTTCGACGCTGATCGGAACGGCGGTGACCGAGGGGATGTGATAAAGGATGACGTTTCGCGCAGCGGTGCCGAGCGCTTCGAACAATCCCGCGAACCAGGCGTACAATCCCTCTTCGTCCAGACCTTTCAGGTAATAGGGCGGCGTCAGCAGAATGCCTTTGCATTGGGCAGCGTAAGCAAGCTTGGCCTGCTCGACGCCGTCTCCGATCGCGGTTGCCATCACGCCAAGCACGGTTTTCGACGGCGCAATTCCGGCCTTTGCAAAGGCCGTCAGCGCATGTTCGCGATCCTTGAGTTCGAAAGACGCACCCTCGCCGGTCGTGCCGAACGCGGCCAGAACGTCGCAGCCCTGTGACAGCGCCCATTGCGCGTGTTCAACGAAGCGGACGTTATCGAGCTGACCTCCAGCCGTGACCGGGGTCGACAACGCGCATCCCAAACCGAATTTCAAATTGTCCGCCACCGCGCACCTCATCTGACTTGCCGTTAACATGTTAGTTCCATAGAATTGAAGGTGCAAGGACCGTCGCTACCGGGAGACGCTTGGCGTCAGCCAAGATTCAGCGTTCAATCGGTTTCAATTCAACACAAGGCCGGCAAACGGCTTTTCAGGGAGGAGACGCCATGTTCGATACCAGAATTAACCGTCGCACCATGCTGACGGGAACGGCAGCCGTGGGCGCAAGCGCGCTCATGGGAACGCCTGCATTCAGCCAGGTGAACTGGAAGAAATACGCCGGCACTTCGCTCGAAGTGATCCTCGCCAAGGGACCGCGCGGCGACCTCGTTCAGAAATATGCGAGCGAGTTCGAGCAGCTCACCGGCATCAAGATCGGCTCCGAACAGATTCCAGAACAGCAGCAGCGGCAGAAGGCCGTGATCGAACTCGCGTCGGGCAAGCCGAGCTTCGACGTCGTGCATCTCAGCTATCACGTGCAGAAGCGTCAGTTCGAAAAGGCTGGCTGGCTCGCCGACCTTTCGGGCTTCATGAAGGACGCGAACCTCACCGAACCGAGCCTGACTGAAAATGAATTCTCCGCTGCCGGCCTCACCTACGCAAAGAACGACAAGGGGCAGATGCTGTCGCTGCCGTGGTCGGTCGACTATTTCATCCTCTACTACAACAAGGAAATCTTCGCGAAGAAGGGCTTGTCCGTTCCGAAGACGATCGAAGAGATGAACGCGACTGCCGCGAAAATCGACGACGAGAAGGAAGGCGTTTACGGCCTTGTCGGCCGTGGTCTGAAGAACGCCAACATGACGTTGTGGACCAACTACTTCCTCAACTACGGCGGCGAATTCCTCGACGCCAAGGGCAACATTCTCACGGACGGCCCGGAAGCAATCGCAGCGACCAAGGCTTATCAGGATGGCATGAAGAAATATCCGGGCGTTGCCGGATTCAACTGGATGGAATCGCTCGCCGCCTTCGCGCAAGGCCGCGCTGCGATGTGGATCGACGGCGTGGGCTGGGCACCGGGCGTTGAAAACCCGAACTCCTCGCGCATCGCCGGCAAGGTTGGCTACGCGATGGTTCCGGCCGGACCGAAGGGTCAGTTCTCGGCAACTTACGGTGACGGCATCGGCATCGCGAACGCCTCCACCAAGAAGGAAGCCGCTTACCTGTTCTGCCAGTGGGTCGTGTCCAAGCAAAATGGCGCGCGCCTGTTGCAGGCGGGCGGCGGCGTTCCGTTCCGCACTTCGGTGTTGTCGGATCCCGAAGTCCAGAAGGGCGTCACGCTGCCGAAGGAATGGCTGGATTCAGTCATCGGTGCGGCCAAGATCAGCAAGCTCGGATTGCCGGTCATCATCCCGGTCGCTGAGTTCCGCGACGTCATTGGTGCCGCGGTCACGGCGACCTTGACCGGCGGCGATCCTGCGACCGAGCTGAAGAAGGCTCACGAGCAGTTCCGCCCGATCCTGGAGAAGAGCGAAAAGGCGTAACTGAGTGAGTTCACTTGCCGAGTCTACGAAGGTCGTAGCCGGCGACAGCGTTGCAGACGAACGGCTGAAGGAGTGGCGACCGCCCTCCTATTGGCCGTTCGTTCTGCCCGCGCTGATCGTCGTTGTCGCGATCATCATCTTCCCCTGGGTCTTCACGGTCTGGATGAGTTTCAACGAATGGAAGGTCGGCACGCCGACCGCCTTCGTTGGACTCTCCAATTATCTCCGTTTGCCGAACGATCCACGTTTCGTGGAATCCGTTTGGCATACGCTCGTCTACACGGTGTTCTCGGTCATTCTGCCGCTCATTCTCGGCACCTTTGCGGCTGTGGTCTTCCACAACCGGTTTCCGATGCGCGGTTTCCTGCGCGGCATTTTCATTCTCCCGATGATGGCAACTCCGGTCGCGATCGCGCTGATCTGGACGATGATGTTTCACCCGCAGCTCGGCATCCTGAATTACCTGCTGACGCTGGTCGGATTGCCCAAATCGCTGTGGGTGTTTCACCCCAACACGGTGATCCCGTCGCTGGTCATGGTCGAGACGTGGCAATGGACGCCGCTCGTGATGCTGATTGTGCTCGGCGGCCTCGCAGCACTTCCGACAGAGCCTTACGAAAGCGCGATGATCGATGGCGCGAGCGTCTGGCAGATTTTCCGCCACATCACGCTGCCGCTGATTACCCCGTTCTTGTTCATCGCCGGCATGATCCGCATGATCGACGCACTCAAGAGCTTCGATATCATCTTTGCCATCACGCAAGGAGGGCCGGGATCGACGTCGGAGACGATCAACATCTACCTCTATAGCGTTGCGTTCGTTTACTACGACGTCGGCTATGGCTCCGCGATCGCGGTCGTGTTCTTCGTACTGATCGTGCTTCTTGCAGCACTGATGATCTACGTGCGAAAGCGGATGCATTGGGCTGAGACGGGAGGCGCGGCATGAGCCTGCGCCAAATTCTCGGCAAGATCGCGCTGTGGTTTTCGGTGATTGTGATTGTGTCTCCGGCGATTCTGTTCTTCGTCTGGATGCTGTCGCTGTCGGTCAAATACGAAATCGACAACGCATCGTATCCGCCGATCCTCATTCCCGACCGGTTCGCCTGGCAGAATTACGCGGACGTGCTGAAGTCCAATCGCTTCATCACCTATTTCTTCAACACGCTGATCGTCACCGGCTCGGCAACGCTGCTGTCGCTGCTGGTCGGCGTGCCAGCGGGCTACGGTATCGCGCGCATGAACGCGCATCGCGCAGCGATCGTGATCCTGATCGCGCGCATCACGCCGGGCCTGTCGTATCTCATTCCGTTGTTCCTGATGTTCCAGTGGATCGGGCTTCTCGGCACGCTGTGGCCGCAGATCATCATCCATCTGGTCGTCACAGTCCCCATCGTGATCTGGATCATGATCGGCTATTTCGAAACGACGCCGCTCGAGCTTGAGGAAGCCGCCCGCATCGACGGCGCGACACGCTGGCAGATCTTCGCGCATGTGGCACTCCCCATGGCGCGACCAGGCATCGCGGTTGCCTTCATTCTGGCGGTCATCTTTTCCTGGAATAATTTCGTGTTCGGTATCGTGCTCGCAGGCCGCGAAACGAGAACGCTGCCGGTTGCGGTCTACAACATGATCTCGTTCGACCAGTTGAGCTGGGGCCCGCTCGCGGCGGCGGCACTTCTGGTGACCCTCCCCGTTCTCCTTCTCACCATGTTCGCGCAACGCCAGATCGTGGCGGGACTGACCGCCGGCGCCGTCAAAGGGGGATAGATGGCGCAGCTTCCGCAGCGAAAGCTCGGGCACACCGGGCTTTCAATTTCCATCATGGGATTTGGCGGCGCGCCGATCGGGGAATCGCAGCGGCGCTATCCCGAAAACGAAGCCATTGGCGCTGTGAGCGCGGCACACGCCTCCGGCATCACGATGTTCGACACCTCGCCGCTTTACGGTCACGGCATATCGGAGCATCGGTTCGGCACGGCGTTGCGGCAGGTCCCGCGCGATTCATTCGTCCTGTCCACCAAAGTCGGCCGCTGGACCAATCCGCGTATCGCCGAAGGCAAGCCCGGCGCGGTCGGCGGCTTCAAGCATCAGGCCGTATTCGATTATTCCTACGACGGCGCACTGAAATCCTTCGAACAATCGCTGCTGCGGCTAGGGCTTTCGAGCGTCGATTTCCTGTTCATCCACGATGTCGATGTGTGGACTCACGGCAAGGACATGATCGAGCAGCGCTTCAAGGAGGCGATGGATGGCGCCTATCGCGCGCTGGTGAAGCTGCGCGAGGACAAGGTCATCAAGGGCATCGGCATTGGTGTGAACGAAGCCGACATGTGCGAGCGCTTCGCGCGCGCAGGCGACTTCGACGTGATGATGCTGGCCGGGCGCTACACACTGCTGGAACAGGGCGCGCTCGATGTGTTCCTGCCGACCGCGATTGAAAAGAACATCGCGATCCTGAGCGCGGGCGTTTTCAATTCCGGCATCCTCGCGACCGGC
>CAMBBO010000199.1 GCA_945862935.1 Pseudorhodoplanes sinuspersici
GACCGCCTTGCCCTGCGACGTCAAAACGTCAACCTGCCGAAGCTTCGCGACGATCTCTTCAGCCTTGTGTCTGCGTGCCATTCCTCAATCCTCCATCGGCTCTAAAGCCATACATCAGGGAGGACCACTTTTCTGAGGGCAGACCAACCAGCAAGCTGGCGCAGGAGCATTACGCAGCGAACTGGGCGCGCTCGGTCGGAGGATCGGTCGCGGCGTTGCGTTATCATAATGTGTACGGGCCGGGCATGCCGCAGAACACGCCCTATGCCGGCGTGGCTGCAATTTTCACGTCTGCATTGAGGCGCGGCGAAGCGCCGAAGGTTTTCGAGGACGGACAGCAGCGCCGCGACTTTGTTCATGTGCGCGACGTGGCGGCGGCGACCGTTACCGCCTGCGAAAAGCATACGCACGATGTGCGTGCCTATAATGTCGGTTCGGGAACGCCACGGACTGTGGGCGAAATGGCGGCGGCGCTTGCACATGCGCTGCGCGGGCCGAAGCCCGAGGTAACCGGACAATTCCGTCTGGGCGACGTGCGCCACATCACCGCGGATTCCTCAAGGCTGCGCGATGAACTCGGCTGGCGGCCGAAGGTCGAATTCGAAGCCGGCATGACCGAACTAGCGCGGCTCTAGCGTCCCCTTCGCGCATTCTCATGGCCGTCCCGGCCCAGCCGCAGAGGCTGGTATTGAAGCGCTTTTTGGGGCGACGCCCCGGCGCTTGCGCGGAGCGCGCAACCCGCTAAACACTCGGCAAAGGTAGTACAATTGGCTATCCCGGCCGATCACGGCCGCAATTAAAGCAAGGGGAATGCGGGAATGAACGTGCCGGCGGGCAGTCCCAAAAATCCGCAGCCATCCTCGGCCAATCCGCTCGCGTCGCTGCGCGATTACGGGCAGGCCCCGTGGCTCGATTTTCTGGCGCGCACTTTCATCGCCGACGGCAGCCTGAAAAAGCTGATCGAGCGGGATGGCGTGACCGGCGTAACCTCCAATCCCGCGATTTTCGAGAAGGCGATCGGCGGCAGCAGCGATTACGATTCCGCGTTGAAAAGCATTCTTGCCGCGGGCGACCGCGATGTCATGTCGCTCTACGAGGCGCTGGCGGTTGAAGACATCCGCAATGCGGCGGACGTGCTGCTTCCGGTCTATGAAGCGACAAATTGCGACGACGGCTATGTCAGCCTCGAAGTCTCGCCTTATCTTGCGATGGACACAAAGGGCACCGTTGCGGAAGCGCAGCGCCTGTGGCGCGCGGTTGGCCGCGACAACCTGATGATCAAGGTGCCGGCGACGCAACCGGGCTTGCCTGCGATCCGCCAACTGATCGGCGAAGGGATCAACGTCAACATCACTCTTTTGTTTTCGCAGGACGTCTACGAACAGGTCGCACTCGCCTATATCGGCGGCCTCGAAGACCTCGCAGCGCGCGGCGGCGATCCGAAAAAGGTCGCGAGCGTCGCGAGTTTCTTTATCAGCCGCATCGATGTTGCTGTTGAAAAGCAGATCGATGCAAAGGGTGGGAGCGAGGCGTTGCGCGGCAAGGTCGCCATCGCGAACGCAAAACTCGCGTATGAACGCTACAAGCGGCGGTTCTCCGGCGCGCGATGGGATGCGCTTAAAGTGAAGGGTGCGCGCACGCAGCGTCTTTTGTGGGCTAGCACCGGGACCAAGAGCAAGGAACTTAGCGACGTCCTTTATGTGGATGAACTGATCGCGGCTGACACGGTCAACACGCTGCCGCCCGCGACGATGGATGCATTCCGCGATCATGGCGCTCTGCGCGCGAGCCTGGAAGAAGGAATCGACGTCGCCAGAACCGTAATGACGGGATTGGAACGTGCCGGAATTTCCATCGAGCAGATTGCGCGCGGTCTTGTGGACGAGGGCGTGCAGCTTTTCGCCGATGCGTTCGACAAACTTCTTGGCGCGGTCGCGCAAAAGCGCACGGCGATCCTCGGCAGCGCGATCAATGGCCAAGGCGCAAAACTGCCGGCCGCTATCGAGCAGGCCGTGAAAATGTCGCTCGAAGACTGGCGGCATAACGGCAAGATGAGGCGGCTGTGGGAAAAGGACGCGTCGCTCTGGAGCGGCGCGGACGAAGACAAATGGCTCGGCTGGCTTAATATCGTCGATGAGCAAAATGTGCGGCGTTCCGAATTGCAGGCGCTGGCGAAGGACATCCGTTCGCAAGGATTTACCCATGCCGTGCTGATCGGCATGGGCGGATCGAGCCTTGGCCCGGAAGTGCTGGCGCAGACATTCGGCCAGCAAGATAGCGGCCCGAAATTTCTGGTGCTCGATTCAACCGTCCCGGCGCAGGTGAAAAGCGTCGAGGGCGCAATCGACCTTGCGCGCACGCTCTTTATTGTCTCCAGCAAATCCGGCGGCACGCTCGAGCCGAATGTGCTGAAGGATTATTTCTTTGAGCGCGTGAAGGCTGTGGCCGGCGCCGACGAAGCCGCGTCGCGTTTTATCGCGATTACGGATCCTGGATCGAGTATGGAAGCTGTTGCAAAGCGCGACCGTTTCCATCACATCGCTTATGGCAGGGCCGACATCGGCGGGCGCTATTCGGTTCTCTCCAATTTCGGCATGGTGCCTGCCGCCGCGATGGGGATCGACCTCGATCGCTTTCTCGGCGCGACCGCGATCATGATGCGCTCCTGCGGCGCGCATGTGCCGCCGGCGGACAATCCCGGTGCGATGCTGGGTGTCGTTCTCGCCGCTGCAGCAAAAGCGGGTCGCGACAAGCTCACGATGCTGGCGTCGAAAGGCATCGCCGATTTCGGTGCGTGGCTCGAACAGCTTGTTGCCGAATCCACCGGCAAACGGGGCAAGGCGATCATCCCGGTCGATGGCGAACCGGTGGCGCTGCCTGCAATCTACGGCGACGACCGCATTTTTGTGTATCTCGCGTTGAAATCGGATTCCGATCCGGCGCTTGAAAAATCCGTGGCCGCGCTGGAAGCGGCCGGCCATCCGGTCATCCGCATCGAAGTGAGCGACCGCTACCACATCGGACAGGAGTTCTTCCGCTGGGAGATTGCGACCGCTGTTGCCGGTGCGATCATGGGCATCAATCCGTTCGATCAGCCCGACGTGGAAGCAAGCAAAGTGAGCACCCGCAAGCTCACGTCCGCGTTCGAAACGAGCGGAGCCTTGCCGCCGGAAAAACCGTTCTTCACCGGGGACGGCGCGAGCTTGTTTGCCGACAACAAAAATGTTGCGTCGCTCGGAAAGCACTCAAGTCTTGCGGAATATCTTGCCGCGCATTTGAAGCGGCTCAAAGCAAATGATTATTGCGCGCTGCTTTCTTATGTTGAGCGAAACGCCGCGCATATCGGTGCGCTGCAAGATATGCGGCTGACGATCCGCGACCGGATGCGTGTTGCAACCTGCGTTGGATTCGGGCCGCGCTTTTTGCATTCCACCGGACAAGCCTACAAGGGCGGGCCGGATACTGGCGTGTTCCTGCAGATCACGAGCGACAACGCCACGGACTTAGGCGTGCCGGGCAAGACGTACAGCTTTGGCGTCGTCACCGCAGCACAGGCGCGCGGGGATTTCGATGTGTTGAGCGAGCGCGGGCGCCGCGCTTTGCGTGTTCATCTGGGATCCGACGTAGGCGCCGGGCTGAAGGCGCTTCGCGACGCCATCCGGCAGGCGCTGAAATAATCTGACAGGCCGGGGAGAAATTCTGATGCAGTTGGGCATGGTCGGCCTTGGCCGCATGGGCGGAAACATCGTGCGCCGCTTGATGCGGAAGGGGCATTCCTGCGTGGTGTTCGATCATGCGGTGCCGACCACGGCAGCGCTCGCGCAGGAAGGTGCTACGGGTGCTGCGAGCCTTGCTGATCTGGTAGGCAAGATGAGCGCGCCGCGCGCGGTGTGGGTGATGCTGCCGGCGGGTGAGATCACCGAGAATACCGTCGCCGAACTCGGCGGACTTTTGAGCAAGGGCGACATCATCATCGACGGCGGCAACGCCATGTTCAAGGACGACGTGCGCCGCGCGAAAATGCTGAACTCCAAAGGCATTCACTACATCGATTGCGGAACGAGTGGCGGCGTCTGGGGGCTCGAGCGCGGTTATTGCCTGATGATCGGCGGCGAAAAGAGCGTGGTCGATCATCTCGATCCGATCTTCGAAGCGCTGGCGCCCGGCAAGGGAAACATTCCCCTCACACCCGGCCGCGAGGATCGCGATCCGCGCGTGGAAAAGGGCTACCTGCATTGCGGGCCGAACGGATCGGGCCGCTTTGCCAAGATGATCCACAACGGCATCGAATACGGCGTGATGCAGGCTTATGCGGAAGGCTTCGACATCCTTCGCCGTGCATCGAACGACAAACTTCCAGCCGACCAGCGTTTCGATTTCGATATTCCTGACGTTGCCGAGGTCTGGCGGCGCGGCAGCGTGATCGGCTCGTGGCTGCTCGATCTGACGGCGATGGCGCTTGCGCGCGATCCGCAACTTGCGAATTATTCCGGCGTGGTTGACGATTCAGGCGAGGGGCGCTGGACAGTGCAGACGGCCATCGAGGAAGCTGTTCCGGCGGAGGTTCTCACCGCTGCGCTCTATGCTCGCTTCCGGTCGCGCGAGAAGGAAAGCTTCGCCAACAAGCTGTTGTCCGCGATGCGGCACGCCTTTGGCGGCCACATCGAGGTCAAGGGCGGCAAGTGATTGCGAAAATTCAGGGTTGCGTGATGGATAGCAAGGTTGTGGACCCGATTGTCGTTCCGAACACGGCTGCGGTCATTGTGATGGGTGTGTCGGGCTGCGGAAAATCGACCATCGGCGCGCTGCTGGCGCATCGGCTGTCGTGGGAATTTCAGGATGGCGACTGGTTTCATCCGCCCGAAAATGTCGAGAAAATGCATAACGGTACGCCGTTGACAGATGACGACCGGATGCCGTGGCTTCAGGCCATCGCCGCGCGCATCGACGAATTGCGGCGCGGCGGCACGCAGGAAGTGATCGCCTGCTCGGCGCTGAAGAAACGCTATCGCGATATTCTCGTCGCGGATTATCCGGATGTGCAACTTGTTTATCTGAAAGGCGATCAGGATCTCATCGGCCATCGCATTTCGTTGCGGCAGGAGCATTTCATGCCCGCCGCCTTGCTGCAGAGCCAGTTCGCGACGCTCGAAGAGCCGGTTCAAACCGAACGGCCCATCGTGGTGGACGTGGACGGAACGCCTGCGGACATCGTGACCAGCATCATCGCTGCATTGGCGGAGAAGCGCTGATGCTGAAGGGGATCGACCCCGTTCTGTCACCCGACCTGCTGCATGCGCTCGCGTCGATGGGGCATGGCGACACGCTGGTGATAGCGGATTCCAATTTTCCCGCGGTGGCGATTGCGAAACGTCTTTGCCGCTTGCCCGGTATTCCCGGTGCGCGTGTGCTTGAGGCGATCCTGACCGTGTTTCCGCTCGATACGTTCGTCGAGCGTCCGGCGGCTGTGATGCAGGTGGTCGGCGATCCGTCTGCGGTCCCGCCGCCGGTGAGGGATTATCAGGCCGTGATCGACCACGCGGAAGGGCGAACGGTCGTTCTCGAAAGCGTCGAACGCCATGCGTTCTACGAGCGCGCGCGTTCGGCGTTTTTGGTCGTAGCGAGCGGGGAAACGCGGCCTTACGGAAATCTCATCCTGACCAAGGGCGTCGTGCTGCCCAAATAATCAGGGCAGGCGCGCCGCTTCCACCGACATCGCGGCGTTTTTCGAAATCTCGCCCCAGTTCGCCGCTTCGATGGCCGGGCGCGGTGCGAGATAGGCGCCACCCGCC
>CAMBBO010000200.1 GCA_945862935.1 Pseudorhodoplanes sinuspersici
CTTCGAGCGCATTGCGTACCAGCGTTCGCGCGCGTTCGTTTCCCTCGTCGATGCGCCGGCTGAGCAAATCAAGACTGCCGATCACCACGGTCAGCAGATTGTTGAAGTCGTGCGCGACCCCGCCAGTCAAACGGCCGACCGCTTCCATCTTTTGCGCTTGCCGCAGCTGGCTTTCGACGATGCTGCGCTGTTTCGCCTCGGCGGCGAGGCTGTCAGCAGTAAGTCTCCAGCGATGCCCTTGCCGCAGAGCAAGGCCCGACACCGCCAGCAGGCACAGCATCGCAAAGAACGCGACCGCTGCGTAAATCGCAAAATCCTTCACCCAGGCTTCGAAGGCCGTGCTTTGCGAAATGGAAAAGCCGACCACCACGGGATAATCGACCATCATACGAAAGCCTGCGATCTGGCTCTCGTCATCGATGATGAAAGGCGACATGGCAAAACGGCGTGGACTTGCCGCGACATTCGCGGCAATCGCCGCGGCATTCGGAAATTTCAACGACGTCATTGCCGGTTGCTGCGCCAATATCTCTCCGTCCTGACGAAACAGGACCACATAGGACGGGTAGGACGGATCAATGTCGTTATAAAAATTTTCGAAATATGTCCGGTCAACGGATACGGCGATGACGCCAACGAACTGGGACGGATCGCGCCCGCGTATGCGCGCGGCAATGTTGAATACCGATTGGCCGGATTGCCGTCCGGTATAGGACTTTGAAACGTAAGGGCGCTTCAAATCCTCTGCCTTCAGCGCCTGAAACCAGTCGCGGTCGGTGAACGTGACGTTGCTATCGACCGGAAAATTCCGGCTGCTGTTGATGAGATGTCCGTCACCATCGGTAATCGTAATCGTTGCAACCTGATCGAACTCGTCCTGAAACCGCTTCAGCAGGCTATGGAGTTCGGCGCCGTCCGCAGGGTTTTTCAGGTCGAGGGTGGCGATGCGGACATTCACCGCATCGATCACAAGTTTGTGTGTTTCGAACACTTTGACCGCATGCTCGTGCAGAACCCGGCTGTTGCGCTCGACGCTCGACAGAACGGTTCGGCGGGCGTCGGCATAACTCTGCCAGCCGATAAACGCGAGCAACAGCATGGGAACCAGCACAGACAGCGCCAAAAGCGCGCGTGTCGGTTGAAGCAGCCGATGCGTCCAAGTGGTATTTTGTTCCGAGACCAACGCGAGCCTTTTTAAATGGGGAGAGCGCAGAATGTGCTCAAAGGCTCCGTGCGATCAAGAGTTTCATGATCTCGTTGGTTCCCGCGTAAATCCGCTGAACGCGCGCATCCCGATACATGCGGGAAATTGGATATTCGTCCATGTAGCCGTAGCCGCCGAAGAGTTGCAGACAACGATCGACCAGTGAATTCTGCAAATCAGTGAGCCAGTATTTGGCCATTGAGGCCGTCGCGCTATCGAGTTCCCCCTTGATATGGCGTTCGACGCAATGGTCGTGGAACACGCGCCCGATGGTTGCTTCGCTCTTGCATTCGGCGAGCACGAATTGCGTATTCTGGAATTCGATGACCTTCTTGCCGAAGGCTTGACGCTGTTTTACGTAGTCGATAGTCAGCGCAAGCGCGCGCTCGATCATGCCGACAGCGGCCGTTGCGACGATGAGACGCTCCTGCGGCAGCTCCTGCATCAGTTGAATAAAACCCTGCCCTTCTTCCGCGCCAAGCAGCGCTTCGGCGGGAAGCTTCACGTCCTCGAAAAATAATTCGGACGTATCCGCCCAATCCATCCCGAGTTTCTTCAGCTTTCGTCCACGCCGGAAACCACCGGCGCTGTCCGTTTCAACCACCATCAGCGAGATGCCCTTCGCGCCCGCTGCTGGATCGGTCTTGGCGACAACGACCACAAGATTTGCATGCTGACCGTTCGTGATGAAGGTCTTGGAGCCGTTCAGCACATAACCGTTGCCGGATTTCTTGGCGCTGGCCTTCACGCCCTGCAGGTCCGAACCGGTGCCCGGTTCGGTCATCGCAATCGCGCCGACAAGTTCACCGGTCGCGAGCTTCGGCAGCCAGCGCTTCTTCTGCTCCTCGGTGCCGTATTTCAGGATGTACGGCGCGACGATCCCCGAATGCAGCGGCGCGCCAATTGAATCGAGGCCGGCCAGCGTGAACTCGCGGTTGATGACCGCTTCATGCGCGAAAGTGCCGCCCGCGCCACCGTATTCTTCCGGGATGCTGGCGCACAGAAGCCCCGCCTCACCGAGCTGGTTCCAGACCTTGCGGTCCATCATGCCCTGCTCGTTCCAGCGCTCGGCATGCGGCACGAGTTCGGCGGTGAGGAAACGCCGTGACTGCTCTTCGAGCAGGACGAGGTCCTCGGTCATCCATGCGGGACGCGGAAGATTGAGCGGGTCCATGGCGAATCCATCCGTTTTGCACTTCTATCACGCCGTGTGTGGCCGATCTTTGCCATAGCCTCGGCGCGCAACCGCGCTATACAGGCGGCCCGTCTTCGACCCCAAAATCATTTTCATGGCACCACCCCTTCTCCAGCTTCGCGACATCGCGCTCACCTTTGGCGGCACACCGCTGCTGGAGGACGTGGAATTGTCAGTATCGCCCGGCGAAAGGGTGTGCCTTGTCGGGCGTAACGGGTCCGGCAAATCGACGCTGCTGAAGATCGCGGCGGGCCTCGTCGCGCCTGATAGCGGGACGCGCTTCATCCAGCCGGACGCCACGATCCGCTACCTCTCGCAGGAGCCGGACATGTCCGGCTTCGCGACGACATTGGCTTACGCCGAATCCGGCCTAAACCCCGGCGACGACAGCGCGCATAGCGCGCTCTACCTGCTCGAACAGCTTGGCCTGACCGGTAACGAAAATCCCGCGACTGTCTCCGGCGGCGAAGCGCGCCGCGCAGCGCTCGCGCATGTGCTTGCACCCGAGCCGGATATTCTTCTTCTCGACGAGCCGACCAACCATCTCGATCTGACAACGATCGAGTGGCTGGAAAGCGAATTGCGCGGACGGCGCACAGCACTCGTGCTTATCAGCCATGACCGGCGCTTTCTGGAAAATCTCTCGCGCATCACGGTCTGGCTCGACCGCGGACTCACGCGAAGGCTTGAGGTCGGATTCAGCCAATTCGAGGAACAGCGCGATCTGATCCTTGCCGAAGAAGAACGCGACCAGCACAAACTCGACCGCAAGATCACCTCGGAAGAACACTGGATTCGCTACGGCGTCACCGGGCGCCGAAAACGCAACGTGCGGCGCATGGGTGAAATTCAGAAACTGCGCGAGCAGCGCCGCACCTATCGCGGCAGCGTCGGCAAGGCAACGATTGAAGCTGCGGAAAGCGACAAGTCCGGCACGCTTGTCATCGAAACGAAGTCGATTTCAAAATCATTCGGCGACCGGCCAATCGTTGCGGATTTTTCAACGCGCATCCATCGCGGCGACCGCATCGGCATCATTGGGCCGAATGGCAGCGGCAAGACCACACTCGTAAGCATGCTGACTGGGACTCTTGCGCCCGACAGCGGCACGATCAAGCTCGGCACCAATCTCGATGTCGCGACGCTCGATCAGCGGCGCGAAAGCCTCAACCCGGACTGGACCTTACGCGAAGCAATGACCGGCGGCGCGGGCGACACGATTACCGTCGCTGGCAAGCAGAAACATGTCGTCAGCTACATGAAGGACTTTCTCTTCAGTGCCGAACAGATCCGAACGCCGCTGCATGCGCTTTCCGGTGGCGAGCGCGGACGGCTGATGCTTGCGCGCGCGCTGGCGCGGCCATCGAACCTGCTCGTACTCGACGAACCGACCAACGACCTCGATCTTGAAACGCTCGACGTCCTGGAAGAAACGCTCGGCGATTACGCTGGCACGGTCATCCTCATCAGCCATGACCGCGACTTTCTCGACCGCGTGGTAAATTCGGTGATCGCGCCGGAAGGAAGTGGCCGCTGGACGGAATATGCCGGCGGCTATTCCGACATGATCGCGCAGCGTGGCGCGGACCTCACCAGTAAGAAGTCCGGGCGCACTCCATCGAAGGATGACCGCAGCACATCCGCGTCCGACGCGCTGAAGCAAAAGCGCAAGCTCACCTTCAACGATAAATTCGCGCTGGAAAATCTGCCAAAGCAAATGGCAAAGCTCGAAGCGGAAATGAAGGCGCTGCAGACAAAGCTCGCCGACCCGCAGCTTTACGCCAAAAACCGCAAAGCGTTCGACGACGCGACAGCGCGATTTGCAGCCGCACAGGCGGAGATGGCCGCTGCGGAGGAAAAATGGCTCGCGCTGGAATTGTTGCGTGAGGAGATTGAGAGCGCTTAGGCGTTACGCTGCGCCCACTCCACGGCGGATTTTCCTGCGGCGGCTCCGGTGGAGAACGACGCCTGAAGCAAATATCCCCCGGTCGGCGCTTCCCAGTCGAGCATTTCGCCTACGACGAAAACGCCCGGCTTTTTCTTCAGCATAAAATCCAGTTCCGCTTCATCGAACGAAACACCGCCCGCGGTCGAGATCGCACGCTCAATCGGGTTCACGCCGACAAGCTTAACCGGCACCGACTTGATAAGTGCGGCCAGTTCGCGCGAGGACATCGCCGCGAGTTTCCCGCCCGTCGCTTCCTGCAACAGGCCGATTGCCACAGGCGGCAGGTTCGTCGCCTTGCGAAGGAAGCTTGAAAGCGATTGCTTGCCGCGCGGCTGCCCGACGCGCGAACTCAGCGTTTGCTCATTCGCTTCCGGCAACAGATCGATGCGTAAAGTCGCGACATGGCTCGACTCGATTGAATCACGCAACGCGCCGGAGAGTGCGTAGATTGCTCCGCCCTCCACGCCATCGCGGGTGACGATGAATTCGCCGCGCACCGTCCGGGTTGCGAAAGTCAGCGCGACTCGCTTGACGGGCTCGCCTTCGAAGCGGTCGCGAAATACGTCCGACCACTCCACGCGAAATCCGCAATTCGCGGGACGCAACGGCGCGACCGCAATTCCTTCCGCTGCGAGTGATGCAATCCAGCCGCCGTCGGAACCGAGCTTCGGCCAGCTTGCGCCGCCCAACGCAAGTATCGCCGCATCGGATTTTACGGAAATCGTGCCGTTGGCCGTCTCGAAACTCAATTCGCCCGCATCATTCCAGCCGGTCCAGCGATGGCGCATTGCGAACCGCACACCCAACTCATCCAGCCGCCGCAGCCACGCGCGCAAGAGCGGAGATGCCTTCATCGCCTCGGGAAAAACGCGCTCGCTCGTTCCAATGAACGTCTTTTGTCCAAGCTCATCCGCCCAGGCGCGCAACGCATCGGGCGGGAACGCTTCGATTGCATTACGCAGGCGCGGACGCGCCGTGCCATAGCGGCTGAGAAACCATTCCAGATTTTCGCTGTGCGTGAGGTTTAAGCCCCCGCGTCCCGCCATCAGCAATTTGCGCCCGGCTGACGGCATGCGGTCGTAGACGGTCACCTGCGCGCCCGCGCGAGCGGCAACTTCGGCGGCCATCAATCCCGCCGGCCCGGCTCCGACAATGCAGATGTTCATGCGGGTTCATTCGCACGAATCGCGCCGAACTGGAAATTTCCTTTGATGAATCTCAGAACGCGGCGTCGGGCAATTCCATCACCGCATCCGCACCGGATCTCATGCGCGCCAGATGCGCGCCCGTTTCCGGCAACATCCGCTCCATGAAAAAGCGCGCGGCCGTGAGCTTTGCGTTCATGCGGTCGGTATGCCTCCAAACCTAGGTTCTTTGAATCCTATCTCAAACGGAATCGTACCGACCATCGATCGGCGGCTATAGTGGCGGATAGCGCCCGGTGC
>CAMBBO010000201.1 GCA_945862935.1 Pseudorhodoplanes sinuspersici
AACGACCGCCTTGCCCTGCGACGTCAAAACGTCAACCTGCCGAAGCTTCGCGACGATCTCTTCAGCCTTGTGTCTGCGTGCCATTCCTCAATCCTCCATCGGCTCTAAAGCCATACATCAGGGAGGACCACTTTTCTGAGGGCAGACCACTGGAACGGGGATGATTTCGCTCGCAAGACGATTGCCGAAGGTCACGGTGCCGGTCTTGTCGAGCAGGAGAGTGTCAACGTCACCGGCAGCCTCCACCGCGCGTCCGGACATTGCGAGCACGTTGAATCGCACGAGGCGGTCCATGCCCGCGATACCGATGGCCGAAAGAAGTGCGCCGATCGTGGTCGGGATCAAAGTGACGAAAAGTGCAACCAGAACAACGATTGAGATCGCCCCACCGGCATAGGCCGCGTAACTTGGGATCGTCGCCGTCGCAAACACGAAGATGATCGTCAGGCCGACGAGCAGAATGGTCAACGCAATCTCGTTAGGCGTCTTCTGCCGCTCAGCCCCCTCCACAAGGTTGATCATGCGATCAAGAAACGACGAGCCTTGAGAGGAAGTAATCTTCACCAGGATGCGGTCGGAGATGACTGTAGTTCCGCCGGTGACCGCAGATCGATCGCCGCCTGATTCTCGAATTACCGGAGCGGATTCGCCAGTGACAGCCGCCTCATTGACCGAAGCGATACCTTGAACCACTTCGCCGTCACCGGGAATGATGTCCCCTGCTTCGCACAGCACAAGGTCACCCGCATCGAGTTCCTCCGCACTGACCTTGCGGTAAACATCCGGATTGTCAGCCATCATGATCCGCTTGGCGATGGTTTCGGTGCGGGTCTTGCGGAGCGTATCGGCCTGCGCGCGGCCGCGGCCCTCGGCAACGGCTTCCGCGAAATTCGCAAACAGCACGGTGAACCACAGCCAGATGACGATCTGGATTTCGAAGGAGAGGTTTACCCCGCCGATTACGACATCGCGGATGAGGACCAGCGTGGTGAGCGCAGTGACGATCTCAAGTACGAACATCACCGGGTTTTTGGCGAGCGTCCGCGGGTTGAGCTTCACGAAAGCCTGCCCGACCGCGGGCAGGACAATGCTCATATCGACCAGCGTCGTTGCCGGCATGCGCTTATGTGTTTTCGAGCTTTCCATGATGACACCTCAGAAAACGGTACCGGCCTGCATCGCGAGATGCTCGACAATCGGGCCGAGTGCGAGCGCCGGGAAGAATGTGAGGCCGCCGACGATCAGGATGACACCGACGAGCAAACCGACGAAAAGCGCGCCGGTCGTCGGGAAGGTGCCGTTCGACGCCGCGACCGATTTCTTCATCGCCAGCGATCCTGCAATTGCCATCGCCGGAACGATCATCCAAAAACGGCCGACGAACATCGCGACCGCCCCAGACGTGTTGTAGAACGGCGTGTTTCCTGTGAGGCCCGCGAAGGCGGATCCATTATTGCCGGTCTGCGAGCTATAAGCGTAAAGCACCTCGGTGAAGCCATGCGGCCCGGCGTTCGCCATCGAGGCAGCGGCGGGCGGATAGACCACCGCGATCGCGGTCCAGCCAAGAATCATGAGCGGCAGGATCAAGACGGCGAGCATCGCCATCTTCACTTCCTTCGCTTCGATCTTCTTGCCGACATATTCCGGCGTGCGACCGACCATAAGGCCCGCGACGAAAACGGTCAAAATCACGAACAGCAGCATGCCATACAGACCCGCGCCAACACCGCCAATGATGATCTCGCCAAGCTGGATGTTGAGCAGCGGGATCATCCCGCCGAGCGCCGTAAAGCTGTCGTGCATCGCGTTCACCGCGCCGCACGAGGCCGCCGTGGTAATTACCGCGAACAAGGCCGAGGCCACGATGCCGAAGCGGACTTCCTTGCCTTCCATGTTGCCACCGTCAATCCCCAGCGAATTGAAGATCGCCGTGCCATTCGCCTCGGCCCAGTAGGTGACAGCGACGCCCATGACGAACAGCGCCATCATCGCGGCGAGGAGCGCGTAGCCCTGCCTCTGGTTTCCGACCATGCGGCCGAACACGTTGGTCAGGCCCGCCCCGAGCACGAAGATCGACAGCATCTGCACGAAATTCGTCAGCGCATTCGGATTCTCGAACGGGTGCGCGGCGTTGGCGTTGAAGAAACCACCGCCATTGGTTCCGAGCATCTTGATCGCGACCTGCGAGGCCACCGGCCCGACAGCGATGGTCTGCTTCGCACCTTCCAGGGTAGTCGCCTCGACATACGCGCCGAGCGTCTGCGGCATGCCCTGCCACACCAGGAACAACGCATAGGGAATGCAGATGGGGATGAGGATGTAGAGCGTGCAGCGCGTGATATCGACCCAGAAATTGCCGACGGTCTTTACGGACGCGCGCGCGAACCCGCGAATGAGCGCGACTGCGAGCACAATACCCGTTGCCGCCGACAGGAAATTCTGGTGCGTTAGGCCGAACATCTGCACGAGATACGACATCGTGCTTTCGCCGCCGTAATTCTGCCAGTTGGTGTTGGTGATGAAGCTCATCGCCGTGTTGAACGACAGATCGGCCGGCACCGCGCCCTGCTCAACGGGATTGAAAGGCAGCACGGCTTGAAGGCGCAGCAGCGCGTAGAGGATCACGAAGCCGCCAACGTGGAACAGCAGCATCGCGCCCGTGTAGGTCAGCCAATACTGCTCACGCGTCTCGTCGACCCCGCCAATGCGATATAGGGTTACCTCAAGCGGCCTCAGCACGAATGACAGAAGCGTGCGCTCGCCATTGAATACTCGCGTCATGTAGCCGCCGGCGAGCGGCGTCAGCGCGACAACGATCGCTACATACAAAATGATTTGCAGCCATCCGATCAGGGTCATGGCACGCCTTTCAGAACTTTTCCGGACGAAGCAATGCGTAGGTCAGGTAGATCAGCAGCAGCGCTGTCACCGTGCCGGCAAGGGAATATTCGAAGATCATAGCTGCGCCCTCACAGCCGGTCGCAGGCGATGGCGTAGCCAACGGTCAGGACGAACAGACCCAGGCCAAGGCCGAGAAAGATGAAATCGAGCATCGACGCTCTCCTTCTGTCGGGAGCAGCGCGCGATTTAGGCTTTCGGCGATAAGGAAACCATATGGATTGTTCGCAAGCCGCATAAAGGACGCATAAAGACCAAGCGGCGCCGGCCATTTATGCGATCTTGATGGCGCGAGACACACAAGCCAATCGATATTTTATGACGGCATGCTCATTTTCGAACCGCATACGACGCGCATGCGGAGTGATCATGATCCAACGGCCCAACAGCGATGCTCAATCCGATGAAGCGGGGGGTTCGAGCCTGTTCTGGGCGCTCATCGTGGTGGCAACTGCATTTGCCATCTTGGGCGCGATGACCCTGGCCGAAAACAAGTGCAAGCCTTTGCCGAACGAACACGATCGACTCGCCTGCTACGACGCGGCGGCTAACACGCAGCCTGTCAAGAGTGCGTCAGCAATTACTCATTGATGGAGACGAAACAATGACTGCAATTCACTGGACCGATAAGTTATCGTCCCACCGAGACACGTCAGTTAAAGCCAAGCGTAATGAGTTGAAGAAAGACAGCCTCCGTGAGGTAGCACACTTCCTTCTCTTCTTCGTCACAGCCGTCGCGTCGGTTTCCACGATCGTGGTGATAAGGCTTTGTGCTTTTTTAAGTGGCAGCGGCAATTAGACATCAAAAAAACGCGCAACGGGCGAAAGCCAGCCAACGCGAGCATGCGACCCAATTGTCTAACGCTCAGCGGCCGTTTGCTATGTCGTTGAAATTGTTGGTGCCCAGGGGCGGGATCGAACCACCGACACTGCGATTTTCCATCGCATACTCTATTTCTGGGGCGGTTCTTGGGGCGGTGAATTATCGTCGGCCGTCAAACTACCGTTTATGTATCTGATTTTGTTGGTGGGCCCGGCAGGACTCGAACCTGCAACCAGACCGTTATGAGCGGCCTTGCCTACCCGAGAAGCTCAATAAAGATAGGGCCTTTTTGTGCAGCTTGACCACGTTTGTTCTTCCGTATTGTGTCGCTTTCAATCCGCAAAGGCCTACTGCAATGAGTATCTGAAAAATACTTTTCGGATACTCAAGGGATTTTCACATGACGAATGTCAGCCCGATCAATTTGTTTTTCACCGAAAACGTGAAACTGCTCGCAGGCGCTGCCGTGGTCATCGCAGGAATTGGCATCTACTATTTGTGGATTAACCAATATCTGCCATTCTTGCCTGCAAGCTAGACTATGCTCGTGTTCATAGAAAAACTGGAGCACGGTGCTGCTCGCGCTAAGTGTGGGTTTGATAGGCATGACTACGGTCATGCTTGCTGCAAGCTACAAAATGGCGCGCGCCAAGAGATAGGGCTGCTTAGGAAGCGACTTCCTTATCTTCCAACCCCTTTACAATATCGCTCACTTCCCAAAGACGATCCGTCACGCCCGCAGCCATTGCGGGCGTGATGCGCAGCGTCTTATGGATGCGGACAAAATTAATACATGAAGTGAAGCGCCACGGCGCATGCGCGGTTCCCGACCTTTTCAGTTGACGTGGCATTGATTCAATCGCGGCGGTCTCGTCGGAGTCCAGCCATTCGCCCGTTCAATATCGCCAGTTGGCGCGCTGCATCGGTCGTGACGTGTCCGGCCGCGCGCAGTTCATCTAATGTCTTAATTTGCAGATCGATACGCGACTGGAGCGCCACCATGTCTAAATCGACCGGCGTCGATGTTGTGATGGGAATATGTTTTCTGAAGCCAAGCGCCATACGCATGTCCTCCCATGTAGAGGCGCAGTACGCCTCTCGGTCACTAATGCAAAAGTGACCTTAGCCAGCGATGGGAACATTTAAGTGGCGGCGACAATTCGAGTCTGAGCAAAATTGCTCATTTCAATGTTGCGGAGAAATTTGAGGCGCTACTTTTTTGTCTTCCGGTAGTCATTGCGAATACCGCGGAATTCGTCCGGCCCTTTTAGAAGGCGCTCTTTGCGCTTCTTCTGTTCGTCGGACGTCGCCGACCGATCCGTCATGCGATCGATTTCCTTGCCGGCCAAATGAATAGCTTTCCTTGGCATGGCTGTCTTGAGGCCAGCGGCGACGAGCTGCCGGATTTGCGCGCCATATAATCCTGTAGGGATGGGCCGTTGGCCGATTGTTGTTTTCCGGATTTATGAGCAACCTACGCGCCCCTAACTTGGATGACGTTGCAGACCAAGTGTCCGTGGGCGACCATGCCCATTGCACCTTGGGCAGCGCGCATCATCCAGCGCAATGCGAACGAAAGCATCGAGATTGCGGCGCTTAACCGTCAAGTCCATTTCGATGACTGTGCCGCAGGAATCGCAAACGATCACTAGCCAGTGATGCTTGGAAACGAGTGCCGCGGCTATCGTGGGGATCGACCAGACGATCTTGCCGGCCGCAAGCCATCCAAAACAAATCGGCGCTGCTGCCTTAATTGAGCTCGTAAAGCCGCCGGGAATCCCCATGTATGAGACATCATCGGCCGAGGCTCTGCCCGTAGGCGCTGGTGCTTGAGAGACTGGTCGCGCTCCCGCCTGCAACCTCAAAGGCAAGGAGCGCCGCACATGCGGTCTCATTCCACGCTTGATTCCCCCGATTATCACCAGCGCGCCATGCAGTGTCTCAGCGCGGCGGAGCATCCGGAAACCTCAAGCGAGGAGCGCCAGAAGCTCCTGACGATGCGCTCCGGACTGTTGCAGCTCGCCGAAGTGCAGGACTGGCTCAA
>CAMBBO010000202.1 GCA_945862935.1 Pseudorhodoplanes sinuspersici
GCGCGTGCAGCAGATCTACCGCGAGGTGGTCGATGGATATGGGCTTTCGCAGCGTGTCGCCGGATGGCGCAGCCTCGAAAGCAAGGCGGCTTATAGCGAAGGCGACTATACCGAACTCGACAAGGCGCTGGTCGCGGCATCACGCAGCCTGATCGAGCAGGACGGCGCGGAAGTCATCGCGCTTCTTGGCGCAGTGATGGCCGGCGTTCCGCGCCGCATTCAGAACGCTGTGCCCGTTCCGGTACTCGATGGCATCCGCTGTGGCGTGCCGCAGGCGGAAATGCTTGTGAAGCTCGGCGTGCCTAAACCGACAACCGGCAGCTACGCCCTGCCCGGACAACGCGCGGTTTCGAATGTGGACGCCGCCCTCGCGGCCATGCTGTCGAAGAAACCCGGCTAGTCCAGATCCTCGAATGCCTGAGCCCATCCGCATCGCGGCGAGCGGCGTCAATTGACTTTGATCCCACCGTCGACATAATTGTTCTAGCATACGGTCTTGTTCACAGGCTAGAATGAGCGACCCTGAGGAAGCCCAAGCGGCGCACTTAAAAAAGTAACGGAATGTCCAAGCTCAAACTTTCCATCGCCGTCGGCGATTACGACCGCACGCGGCCGCTGATCGACGGCGCTGTGCAGATCGACGGCGTTGACCCCGTCTTCATGATGCTATCTCCGGAAGAAATATTCTTCCGCGCATTCCGCCATCAGGAATTCGACATCTGCGAATTGTCTTTCAGCAGCTACACGCTGAAAGTTGCAAACGGCGATAGTCCGTATATCGCGATACCGGCCTTCGTCTCACGCGCCTTCCGCCACACATCCATTTGTATTCGTAACGATCGCGGAATTAAGTCTCCCAAGGATCTCGCGGGGCGGCGCATCGGTACGCCGGAATACCAGCTCACCGCGAATGTGTGGGCGCGAGCAATTCTGCAGGACGATTTTGGGGTCAAGCCATCGGACGTCATCTGGGTCCGTGGCGGACTGGAAGAACCGGGCCGCCCGGAAAAGATCGCGGTGCAATTGCCATCGAATATTCGCGTCGAAAGCGCCCCACCCGACCGCTCGCTTAACGAAATGCTGGCCGCGGGCGATATTGACGGATTCATGGGCCCTCGCGCGCCTTCCTGTTTCGGCGCACATCCGAACGTCTCCTGGCTGTTCGACGATCCGACCGCTGCCGCGATGGAGAATTTCAGCCGGACCGGAATTTTCCCGATCATGCACGTCGTCGGCATTCGAAAGACGATTGCTGACGCGCATCCCTGGCTCGCAGCCGCAGCCTTCAAAGCCTTTGTGCAATCGAAGGCAGCCGCCTTGGCCAAACTCTCCGACACGTCTGCGAGCAAGGTCATGCTGCCTTTCACCGAGGAGAAGCTCGTTGAGGCGCAGCGGCTGATGGGTGAGGATTACTGGCCCTATGGCGTCGCCAGCAGCCTCAAGACGATTGAGCCGTTCCTGAAGCACCATCACGAACAGGGGCTCTCGAAGCGGCTGGTCTCGGTCGGCGAATTGTTCGCGCCCTCGACCTACGAAACCGTCAAGGTCTGAAGGGACGCCGGCGACGCGCTGAGCGCGCCGCCGCACCTTTCACAGAGCTACGCGGCCATGCGCGGCTGGGCCAGCGCCTTGCCTGCTGCGTGCATCGCGGCGCGATAGGCAAACACGAGCGCCGGTCCAAGCGTGATGCCGGGTCCCGGATAGCAACCGCGCATGATCGAACTCATGTCGTTGCCGCAAGCGTAGAGGCCGCCTATCGGTTTGCCTTGCGCGTCAAGCACCTGAGCGTCGGCGTCCGTACGCAATCCGATGCTTGAGCCAATCGGCGCCGGATAGACCGCAAGAGCGAAGAACGGGCCCTTTGCGATCGGACGCAGGTTGGGATTGGGCGTGACGGCCGGATCGCCGTTGTGACGGTTCATCACCGTCGACCCTTTGCCGAATGCCTTGTCCTCACCGGTCACGGCGGCGCGATTGTGATCCTCGACCGACGCGGCCAGACCCTTCGCATCGACTCCAATTTTCTCCGCGAGTTCGGCCAGGGTGCGCCCCGATTTCAGGTATCCGGCTTTCACGAATGACGGCAGCCATTGCCAGACAGGATGGATCACTCCGATTCCGTAATCATGAATGAAGCTGCGATCGCAGATCAGATAGGCCGGAATTGTCGGGACAGTCTTATGGGAGCGGAACATCCCGGCGACAAAGTCCTGGTACGAATTGCTTTCGTTGACGAAGCGTTTGCCGGCGGCGTTGACCGCGATGAGGCCTGGCTTCGGCCGGTCTCGGATATGCGGATAGGTCCCGACACGCCCGTTCGGCCAAGGCATACGGGACGCCGGCATCCAGAAGAACGGGCTCTCGTGGTTGCGATCGATGTCACCACCGATGGCGGCGGCGGCGTCCAAACCGTCGCCGGTATCCCCTTCGAACGCGAGAACATTCGGCAACGGCGCATCCTTCACCGTCTCAGCCCGCCATTTGGCGCTGGCAGCGCAGCCGCCGGTCGCGAGTACGACGCCGCGGAGCGCGCGAATACGTTGCTTTTGGCCATTCAATTCGATCACGGCGCCTTCGACCGTCGACTTGTTTTTCACAAGCTCGATCATCTTGGCATTCACTGCGATTTCCACGCCTTTGCGGCGCACGCTGTAAAGCAAACGCGCGACCAGAGAATTGCCCAGAAGCAGCCGCGTGCCGCGCGAATGGCGCAAGCGATCCCTCAGATGATTCCACAACAAGCGAGTCGTCAGCGTGAATGCCTTGAACGACGACCAGGGGCGGATGAAATACTTGATCTCGTCGCGGCCGACCATCAAGCCACCGAGCACCATGAATTCAGGCATCGGAGGGCGCAGCAACTTGAAATCTTCGCCGAGCTTGCGTCCGTCGAAAGCTTGCGGCGTCAACGCGCGGCCGCCGAGCGCGCCGCCCGGACGGTCGGGATGGTAATCCGGATACGGATTGTTCGCCTTGAATTTCACTTCCGAATGCTTTTCGAGATAGTCGAGCGCTGGTGCGCCTGCTGCGTAAAAGGCTTCGCGCAATTCCGGCGCGCCATATTTGCCAACCTCTCCGTCGAGATAAACACGTGCTTCATCCACCTTGTCGGGGCGCGCGGTGAGCTTGCTCTGATTAGAGCCGGGCACCCAAATTGTCCCGCCCGATGTCGCCGTGGTACCGCCGATCAGCGAGGTTTTCTCGCACAACAGCACCTTGAGTCCTTCCTGAGCCGCGACCAGTGCTGCGGTCATGCCGCCCGCACCCGAACCGATCACCAGCAAATCCACTTCCCGATCCCACACAGCGCAACTCCCGTTCAAACGATATGATCTCAATCGTGAGCCAGCCGCCCGAAAGCGGCTGGCTCAATTATCAGCTCAGGCCTTTACTGGCCGAGAAGTTCTTTCGACACTTTCGCCGCCATGTCGTTGAAGACGACATCTTCGTACTTGGTTGTGTACGGCGTCGGCGAGGTAACGTTCAGCCATTTCTGCGTGTTGTCGAATAGAGTCTTCGAAATGACCGGGGTCGTCGGCACACCCTTCACGTAGTTCGGCCAGACCTGCTTGAGGATTTTCTGGTCGAAGTTCGGGAAATGCGCGGCCACAATCTTCAACGCCTCGTCTGGATGTTCGTGCGCGTACTTCATTCCCTTGGTCAACGCACGAAGGGTCCGGCGAATGTCGTCCTCATTCTGCTTGAACGTGTCGCCATTCACCGCCATCACGAGATACGGTACGCCGTTCATCTCAGTCACCTTGCCGCCGAACGGCTCGATGATGATATCTCCGATCCCGCGCTCCGCCGCGACCTGCGGCTGCGGCGCCGACCAGATGAAACCGTCAATCGTTCCTTTTTCGAGAGCGGCAAGCATGTTCGAGCCGCCACCGACCGGCTGAAGCTGAAGCGCCTTGTCCGGATCGACTCCGCGCGATTTCAGCATCGTGCGGATCGCAGTATCGGTCGTGCTGCCCGGCGACGTGATGCCAAAGCGCAGATCCTTCATCAGCTTGATCTTCTCGTCGACCGACATGCTTTCCTTGATGCCGGTCTTGGCGACTGCGGCCTTCGACAGCACGATATGCATATCGAGCGTGGCAAAGAGATTCCCCGCTGCCACGAGCTTGCCGCCCTGAGATACGATTTTGATTTCATGAATGAGGCCGAGCGGCGCAAACAGCGCGCTGCCGCCCATCAGGGCTGCGGTCTGCCGCGGTCCAGAATTCACGTCGACGATTTCGAGTTGCAGGCCTTCTTCTTTGAAGAACCCGGCGCGATCGGCAATGTGGATTGCGGAATAATGCAGGCCGTCACCGCCTGCGGCCATCACAATCTTCTTCAGCGGCTGTTGAGCGGACGCAGAATTCGGAAGCCCGAAAGCCAGCAGGCCCGCGGTCAGAGCGAGCGCTGTTGCGGCAGGCCGCCAGCACGAAAGAAATTTCGACATTTGTATCCTCCCTGAATTTTTCGCCTTTGGCGGAACCGGGCCGGATCGCGACCAATTTGCCCGACCGAATATCGACCGGTCATTCCCGCAGGCTGCTCTTGCGGCCCCTCAAAGCGCAGTCTAGCATGTTCATCTGGGAGAACAAGTTCGCAGATAGGGCCAATGGGTGTGGGTGTGCGCATGCCGCCCACGAGCGACCCCGCCCGCTCCTTAAACCGGGATACTCGATGTCACAGCCAGCCAACGCAAATAAGGATCTCGTCGTCGTCGGGGCCGGCATCGCCGGATTGACCGCGGCCTTGCGCGGGGCGGAATTGGGATTTCGGGTGTCCGTTCTGGAACAGGGAGACGACGAACTCTATCCCTGCAATTCGCGATATTCCGGCGGAATCATTCATGCGGCATTTCACGATGTGAATCGCCCTGCCGAAGAATTGGTCGATGCCATGCGTAAGGCGACGGCAAGCACGATCGACAACGCACTCGCGCAGAGTATCGCCACGCACGGCCGTCGGCTTATTTCCTGGCTTCAGGAGCAAAACGTCCGCTTCATGCGGTTCAGCCCGCTCGAAGCGCATCGCTGGTGCATGGCACCCCCTCGGCCTGTCGGGCCGGGCCTCGACTGGAAAGGGCGCGGGCCCGACGTCACATTGCGAACGCTGGTGAAGAATTTGCGCGAAGCCGGCGGCACGATGGTCCTTGGAGCGCGTGCGCACAAACTGAAATTGAAGGACGGCCGTTGCATCGGCGTCATTGGAACAAAGGGTGGCGCCGAGCACGAATGGCCCGCCGACGGCGTTGTCATTGCGGACGGCGGATTTCAGGGCAATCTCGATCTGTTGCGGAAATATATCGGACCGAAACCCGAACTCGTCCTGCAGCGCGGTGCTTCGACCGGCCGCGGCGATGGATTGGCGATGGCCATCGAGGCTGGCGCCGCAACGCGCGGCCTCGACCGCTTCTACGGGCATCTTCATAGCCGGGACGCGCTGACCAATCCGGATTGTTGGCCCTACCCCGAACTCGATGCGGTCGCTGCATCGTCACTCGTCGTCTCCCGGCAAGGCGAGAGGATCATGGACGAGGGTCTTGGCGGAATAGCGATCTCCAACCACATCGCGCGCCTCGAAGACCCCTCCTCCACCACCATGATTTTCGACGCGGCGATCTGGGACGGACCGGGAAAATCCGCGCGCTTCCCGGCCAATCCGTATATGGAAAAATTCGGCGGCACGATCCTGCGCGCCGACAAGATCGAAGATCTTGCGCAGAAGACGGGAATTCCTGCCGACAAACTGAAGGCAACCG
>CAMBBO010000203.1 GCA_945862935.1 Pseudorhodoplanes sinuspersici
TTTCTCGGTCGCGCAGCACACGTTGCTGGTCGATGTAATCGCACGCTCGCGCGGCGATCTCGACCGCACGATCTGCCTTGCCATCCTGATGCACGATGCGCCCGAATATGTGATCGGCGACATGATCTCGCCGTTCAAGGCGGTGATCGGCGATTCTTACAAGGCGACCGAAGCGCGCTTACTCGCGGCGATCCATCTGCGTTTCGGCCTGCCGGTGAAACTGCCTGCCGCCATGACCAAGCTCATCAAGTCCGCCGATTCCGGCGCGGCCTGTCTGGAAGCGATAAAACTTGCAGGCTTTGCCGACAAGGAAGCGCACAAATTCTTTGGCGCGCCGCCGCAACTTTCGCCCGCAATCATGCGCGATTACCTGACGCCGTGGGGCGCGGACACGGCAGAGAAGCGTTTTCTTGACCGCTTTGCGAAACTGGACCGCTAGGGAACCTTTCCCTCGTCACGTTCGGCGACTATACCTTGCCTGAAATCAGCGAAGGCTCCCATGATTCACGTCTGCTCGCTTGCCCGTCTGCATAACACCGTCAGTGAGACCGGAGCGCGCCACGTCGTCACGCTGATGAAGGACATTTCACAGGTCAAACGTCCGCCAAGCGTGATGGAAGCCAATCACCTTCTGCTCGACATGGACGACATCACCATGTCGATCGACGGCTATGTGCATCCGAATGCGGATCATGTCGAAAAACTGATTACCTTCGTCACCGGATGGGATCGTTCTGCGCCGCTCGTGGTGCATTGCTTTGCGGGCATCAGCCGCTCGACTGCGGGCGCGTTCATTACCGCCTGCGCGCTCAATCCCAAGCGCGATGAACAGTCGCTGGCGAAAATGATCCGCGCCTCGTCCCCGACCGCGCAACCAAACAGCCTGCTGATCTCGCTTGCCGACGACATGCTCGGCCGCAACGGGCGCATGGTGGCCGCGATCGACCAGATCGGTTCCGCGACGCCGGCGACCGAAGGCACGCCCTTCCGCATCGACCTTGAGTGATCGATGGATGCGCCGCTGACGCCGATCGAGGTTGGTCTCACCGCCGCGATCGTTGCGGTGAACGAGGATTCTCCGCTTGTGCTTGTGTCGGAGGAGAAGGGACACGGCGCCACGCGAGCGGGCCTTCCGTTCGGCCCGTTCGATCCTCTTAGCCACCGCACGTTCGAGATCGGCCTTCGCGAATGGGTCGCAGCGCAAACCGCGCTCGACGTCGGCTATGTCGAGCAGCTTTATACATTCGGCGACCGCGGCCGTTACGCGCGGCCGGGCGATAGCGCGCCACACGCGATTTCGGTCGGCTATCTCGCGCTTACCCGTGTGCCGGACAATACCCATGCGCTGCGCGAAGCCGGAGCGGGCTTCGAGCCCTGGTACAATTTTTTCCCGTGGGAAGACTGGCGCGAGGGGCGTCCCGACATTCTCGACGACATGATCCTGCCGCGCCTCACCAAATGGTCGCGCGATCATAAAGATCCGACGCGCGCGCGCGCCGAGCGGCTGCGATTGTCTTTCGGAGTCGAGGGAATTCCGTGGGACGAGGAGAAAGTAATCGAACGCTATGAGCTTTTATACGAAGCGGGTTTGATCGAGGAAGCATTCCACGATGGGCGTTCCACAGCGAAGGTGTCTCCGCTCGGCGAAGTCATGCGCTTCGACCACCGGCGTATTCTCGCAACGGCAATCGCGCGGTTGCGCGGCAAATTGAAATACCGGCCGGTGGTGTTCGAGCTGATGCCCGCGGAATTCACGCTGACCGAATTGCAGCGCACGGTCGAAGCCGTGTCGGGCCGCCATCTGCACAAGCAGAATTTCCGCCGCCTCGTCGAAGGAACCGAACTGGTCGAACCGACCGGGGAAATGTCGACTGCGACTGGAGGCCGCCCGGCCGCGATGTTTCGCTTTCGCCGCGACGTAATCCAGGAACGCCATGCGCCGGGATTACGCTTAGGCGTGCGGAGCTGATCTTTAGTTGCGCGAGCTTGCGATTGCGGATCGCAATTCCAGCGGACCGCCTGCGGTCTCGACGTGGCTTTTGCGCGTGAAATCGCAATAGGCAAAGCCCAATCCCCAGACCGAACCGCGGAAGCTGCGGGTGCTGGTCTTGCTGAGATTGAAGCAGGGCTCGATCGGCATGCCCTTCACGCTCGCGCAAACATTCTCGCCCTTCACGCGCACCGTATTGGCAGGAAGCACGGCGAAGCGGACCGGGCCGGCACCGCGAAACTGAATGCGTCCCGCAACCGAGCCGTCGGCCATGATCCGGCCAGCGCCCCGCGTGCCTTCAAAGCATGTGAAATTGAACAGCTTGCCGACAACAAAGCGGCGCGCTTCCTCGGCCTTCATCTCCTGCCCGAATGCTGGGAAGGAGGCCAAAAGGCCAGCCATCAGGATGGTGGGACGCAACATGGGAACACCCCCGAACTGGTTTACCGACTGATTACCATAATCAGGCCGATCATGGCCGATTTTCGTAACGCAATCCTGAACGGGTTTACCCGACCTTCACCACGATCCGCCCCCGGATACCCCCGCTGAGGATTTTCGGGGCGGTTTCGATGACGTCTGAGAGGCCGATTTCGGTCGTCAGGGCCTGCAATTTCGCAGGATCGAGGTCGGTTTCCAGCCTTTTCCAGGCCTCCTCGCGGCGCGGCTTCGGGCACATGACGGAATCGATGCCCAAAAGCGACACGCCCCGTAAAATAAAGGGGGCAACGCTCGCAGGTAGATCCATGCCGGCCGCTAAACCACAGGCCGCAACTGCGCCTCCGTAGCGGGTCATCGCCAGCACATTGGCAAGGGTGGTCGAGCCGACCGAATCGATGCCGCCCGCCCATCGCTCCTTTGCGAGGGGCTTGCCCGGGCCGGACAATTCAGCACGGTCGATCACTTCGGCGGCGCCGAGTTTCTTGAGGTAGTCGGCTTCCTGCATGCGGCCGGTCGAGGCGATGACGTGATAGCGAAGCCACGACAGGATCGCGATTGCGACCGACCCGACCCCGCCCGCAGCACCCGTGACAACCACCGGACCTCGCTCCGGCGACATCCCCGCGCGTTCGAGCGCGATCACGGCAAGCATCGCGGTATAGCCTGCGGTGCCGATTGCCATTGTCTCGCGCGGCGACATGCTCGCGGGCAATGCCACGAGCCAGTCGCCTTTCACGCGCGCCTTTTCCGCGTAAGCGCCAAGATGCGTTTCGCCGAGACCCCAGCCGTTGAGGATAACCTTGTCGCCGGGCTTCCATTGCGGGTGCGAGGAGGATTCAACCGTGCCGACGAAATCAATTCCGCCGATCATCGGGAAGCGGCGCACCACCGGGGCCTTCCCGGAAATCGCGAGGCCATCTTTGTAATTGATCGTGGAATACTCGACGCGGACGGTGACATCGCCGTCCATCAAATCCTTCTCGTCGAAATCCTTCAGCGCGACGGTTTGGCCCGCTTCGCCTTTTTCGATGACGATCGCCTTGAATGTTCCCACGGCCCCACTCCCCAAAAACGCCCCCGTGCCTTTTGGCCTCTGGGGGCGTGGAGCGCAAGCGAAGGATCAGACGGCCACGGGTGCCACGCGCTGCACGGGCTTTTCGACAATCGGCAAATTGATGATCGCCGACGCCACGCCGAAGAACACCGACAGCCACCAGATCACGTCATAGGAGCCGGTTTTCTCGAATGCGATTCCGCCAAGGAGCACGCCAAGGAAACCGCCGACCTGATGGCTGAAGAAACAGAATCCAAACAGCATGGCGAGCCAGCGCGTGCCGAACATCACCGAAACAAGCGCCGACGTCGGCGGCACGGTGGAGAGCCACAGCAAGCCCGTGACAGCGCCGAAAATCAGCGTCGTCGTTGTGTCCGCAGGCAGCAGGATAAACACCACCGTCGATGCCGCGCGCGCGAAATAGATGACCGAGAGGATGTAACGCTTCGGTACGCGGTTCATCAGATAACCCGAACTGAGCGAGCCAAAGATGTTGAACAACCCGATCATCGCAATCGTCCACGCGCCGACCTGAAGCGTCAGCCCGCGATCGACCAGATAGGCCGGCAGATGCACGGCGATGAAAGCGAGCTGGAACCCGCAGGTGAAAAAGCCGAGCACGAGCAAAATGTAGCTGCGATGCCCGAACGCTTCGACGAGCGCGTGCTTCAGCGATTGCTGTTCGGCGACGCCGGGCGCTTTCGACGGCGGCGAAGGCGGTGTTGCGATGGCGAGCGCGAGCGGAATGATCGCGATCATCAGCACGCCGAACATCACCAGCGTCCATTGCCAGCCGAAATTGATGTTGAGGGCTGCGGCCAACGGTGAGAACAGGAATTGCCCGAACGAACCGGCTGCAGTTCCTGCGCCAAGCGACAGCCCGCGCCATTCCTCCGGCACGAGCTTGCCGAACGCGCCGAGCACCAAATTGAATGAACAGCCGGACAATCCGAAACCGATCAGCACACCTGCGGTGAGATCGAGCATAATCGGCGTTGTCGAATACGCCATCAGCGCGATGCCGACGCCGTAGAGCAAAGCGCCGAACCAGAAAACGCGCACCGTGCCGAAACGATCCGCGATGGCGCCTGCGAAAGGCTGGCCGATGCCCCAGAGAAGATTTTGAATGGCGAGCGCCAGCGCGAAAACGTCGCGGCCCCATCCGTGCTCCGCCGACAGCGGCGTGAGAAACAAGCCGAGCGAGGAGCGCGGCCCGAACGTAATCATCGCAATAATGCAACCGCACACGATGACGACGGTGGGCGTGCGCCAAGCGGCAGGCAAGGCGAGCGAGGAAGCCGGCATCGGGACGTGTCCTTTGATATGCGGAAACAGTGCGTCTCTTGCCTCTACCTAGCAATCTCCCTATCATAACGAAAATGAAACATCGTGATATCTAACATTCCTGATCTGCATGAACATCGAGGACGTCCGCGCCTTCGTGGCGGCAGTCGATAGCGGGTCGGTCGGCAAGGCCGCGATCCGGCTGCATCTGACCCAACCCGCTATTTCCAAGCGCATCCAGCGGCTCGAGGAAGACCTGGGCGTTGCCCTGCTCGACCGCGACCAGAAACCTGCGCGCCCGACCCGCGCCGGCGAAGCCGCCTATAAACGCTGCGTCGCCGTGCTGCGCGCGACCGAGGCGCTAAGTCAGGAAACGCGAGGCGCCGCCGATCTTGGGCCACTCCGGCTTGGGCTGACTTATGCTGTGTCGGATTCCGTCATTGCGCTGGCCGTTGAGGCGCTGCGGGCAAATTGCCCGGACGTGCAGACCCGCGTCACCGTCGAGCGTAGCCCGGTGCTGCGCCGTCAGGTTTCGGAAGGGCTGCTGGATGCGGCAATCGTCGCAACAATGCCGGATCGCCCGATCGAAGGTTCGCGCGCAAAACTGCTCGGTACCGAAAGGGTCGTTGTTATAGGCCCAAAAATTTATCGCGGCCCGGCCCGCCGTCTCTCAGATCTCGCGGACATGAACTGGGTCATCAACCCGGATGGTTGCGGCTACCGCTCGCAGCTCGATCAGGCGCTCGGGGCTGCCGGCCGCTCGCTTAACGTCAGCGCCGAGGTGTGGGGCACCTCACCGCAACTGGCGCTGATCGCACGCGGCGCGGGCGTTGGCCTCGTGTCGGAAAGGTTGCTCGCGGAGTCTCCGCATCGCGACGCGCTGATGGTTCTTCCCGTCGAGGACTTCGAAGCGAAGGTCACGATCTGGCTTGTCCATCAGGGCGCAGGC
>CAMBBO010000204.1 GCA_945862935.1 Pseudorhodoplanes sinuspersici
CGGACACGCGCACTGTCAGCGTCGCATTGCCAACCGCGGATGCCTTCAGCGGCACCGTTGCAGAGGCTCGCTGCTTCGCGTTGAGTTTCAGTGTCTGCGTCACCTTATCGGCTGGCGCTGCCGCACCGTCGGAGGTCACGGCGATTGAATAATCGCCAGCAGGCCCTTCGACATTGTCCAGATCGAACTGCATCGCGCCGTTGTCGCCGTAACGCAGGAAGCGCGGCAGGGTCGCGGTCAACACGACCGGATCGCGCACGATCACGTCACCTGACGCCTTGCCTACCTTATCCTTGCTCCAGGCGATGCCCATCACGCGCACGGAGCCTGCAAATGCAGGAATGTCGAACACGACATCCGCCGTGCCGTCAGCTTTTACAGTGACGATGCCGGAATAAAGCGCGAGCGGCTTTTGCACCGGCGGGCTGCCCTGCAACTCCGCTGCGGCAATATCGCCACCAGTGCGGATTTGCCCGCGCAAGCCCTGCATGCCGTCGATCAGTTGGCCATAGAGATCGCGCAATTCGGCGGTGAGCCTACGCTGACCGAGATAATAATCGTCCGGCGCGGGCGCTTTGTAGCCCGTGAGATTGAGGATGCCGACATCGACCGCGGCGAGCACGACGCGCGCTTCTTCGCCCGAAGCAAGGCCGCCAAGTTTCACCGGAACGCGCAGCGGCGTGTTCGGGCGCAACATCTGCGGAAGATTGAGGTCCATCGCGAGCGTACGTGCTTTGCGGTCAACCGCAAACCACTGAACGCCGATGGCGCGGCCCGGCATGCGCTTGGCCGCCTGATCGAGCGGACGGCGCAAGGTCGCGACGACGTACGCGCCATTGCCCCAGTCGCGGCCGACCGTGAGCTTCATCGGCGCGGTGCCGGGCTGCACGTCTTGCGTCACGGTCTGGATCAGCCGATCGCCGACCACATTAAGCGTGACCTTGCCAGCACTTCGCGCGGTGACCGCGACATTCATTGTATCGCCAGCGCGATATTCCTGCTTGTCGAGCGCGACTTCGAGCATGTCCGGCGTGTCGGCGCTCGCCTCAGTGTAGAATCCGGCGTCGAACGACACCGACGTGATCGTCTGCCCGTCGCCGCTCGACACTTCGAGTCGATACCGGCCCCATTTCACCGGCAGCAGAATGCGTCCTGGCTTGTCGGCCGAGGCATCGACCTGCCCGTCCGCGATGCGGCGCGTGGTCTTGATCGGTTCGTAATCCCACGAACCGCTCTGGCGATAATATTGGTAGCGCGTCTCGATCTTGAGAAGATCGTAGCGAAGCCCGGCGCGCGCAATCTGCTTGCCGTCGGCTTGCGCGACGACGACGTCGAACGTCGCATTATCGCTTTCGCCGAGCGACCGGCCCGAGAACAGCGGCTTCACCCCAATCATTGCGCCGACAGGGGTCACCGGCAGCGTGATCTTGCGCTCGACCGCGCGGCCTCCCGATTCAGCGAGCCGCACAATGATCTGCGTTTCGAGCAAGCCCGTGGTTGCCGGTAGCTTGTCGAGATTGACCGGGAAACTTGCCTTGCCCTGCTCGTCGGTCTTGGGCAGATCGTCGAGCGGCGTGCGTTGCGCGTTCACCTCCTCGTCGGCCAGACCAAACTGATAACCGGCAAAACCCGCGCGATCTTTGGCTGCTTGAATCACCATCTCGCCTTCGAGATCGAGATTCGATGCAGGGGCGCCGTAGAGGAAGCGGCCATCGAGCGAGATATTGGCCGGCGCGCCACGCGAAACCGAACTGTCTTTGGCCTTGAGTTCGAATTCGAGCCGGTCGGCGACATAGTCTTCGACCATGAAGGTCGTTTCGCCGATGGCGGGGCGCTTCGGGTCTGTGAAGGCGCGCACGCGCCATGTGCCGGTGGAGGCAGTTGAGGCAATCGGCAATGTCAGCGAACGGCCGCCCGCGCCTTCGTCGTTCAGCACGGCGCGGCGATACTCGACACCATCGGGGCGTTCGACAACGAGGGTGAGCGGCGCATTCGCGGCAACGCCTTTTGAATCGCGCAGCAGCGCCGTGAGATAAACGGTTTCACCGGAGCGATAGACACCACGCTCGGAATAGACGAACGCATCAAGCCCGTCCGGCACCCGGCGGCCCGTCACGCCGCGATCGGTCAGATCGAAGGCCGGAGATTTCAGGCTGAGGAAGGCGTAGTCGCTCTTATCGACAGCAATCAGAAGGGCCGGCGAAGCGCCACCCTCCCCACGCGCGAGATTGGCCTCGAAATAAACGTGACCCGCATCGTCGGTCGTTTTGACTGCGAGCACTTCGTTGTTGCGCGCGAGCAGACGGACTTCCGTGCCGTATTTCCCTGCGGCGGTCGCTAGCGAATTGACGAAAGCGTGGACGCCGTCATTGCCGGAGAACGCGGTCAGCCCCAAGTCAGAAACGATGAACCACTGGGTCGCAAGCGTGCCGTATTCCTCGTCGGAGCCTTGTGACTTCGGATTGGCGATCATCACATAAACACCGGGCTTTAATTCGCCCACCGCCTGATCGACCGGGAATGCGGTCGTCACGTCCACATTCAGCGGAGACTCTGTGGCAAGCTGCCCCTTCCAGACGGACGCGCCGTTTTCGGTCCGCAGCCGCTCGAGTTCGTAACTCGAAAGCGCGTTCTGAAAATCGCCGCCAAGCACCGTGTTGATGAGATTGCGGTCGCCGATGCGGAAAACTTCGATGCCGACTTTTTGCGTGTTGACGCTGACGACCGGAATGCCCTGCTGGCCGGTGCGCGGCAGGACATAGGCTTTGCCGGTAAAGCGCACGAACGGCTTGCGGTCGCGCACGTAGACATTGAACTCGGCCGACTTCGCCAGAACCTCCTTCACCGTCGACGGCAGGCCGGCGCGCAGCGTCACTGCATAGCGTTCGCCGTGCTTAAGCCCTTCGACGCAAAGCTGCTTGTCGTCGGCCGATACCGCAGGCTTGTCCTGACCCACCACCAATACGAATGGCGAGAAATCCGTCCGCTTGCCGGCGAGCGCCTCGGAGAACTGGAAGCAGGCGCGCGGGGATGCCGAGTCCGCATCCACGGAATAATCGAGCAGGCGGAATCCATGTTCGCTGCGGAGCTTCTCATATTGCTGTCGCACCTCGGCGACCTCACGCAGGTCGAGCGACATTTGCATCGCGTCGAGCGCAGGCCGCCATAATTTACGGTCGGAGAACGTGCGCCCGATGATGACGAGTGCATCGGCCTCGTCGGCGCGAACGCTGGTGCGCCTGTAGGCGGCGTAGGCTGCTGCACCCGCGCGCTCCAGCAGCATGGTTTTCTCACGCTCTTCGCTTGGGCGAAGTTGCGAAACCGCGCGGGCGAGCCGCAGCCAGTTCGAAGCATCGGCTGGTTCAACGGCAACGAGCTGGCCTAGCAGCTGCAAGCCGGAGCGATAGTCGTTTTTCTGAAAGGCTGCCTCGGCGTCACGACGCAGTTGCGCTGCGGGTTTTGCGACCGAACCCGCGTCAGTCTTGATCTGGGCTTCCAGCCGGATGACCGCGTCGGCCAAGTCGTCGCGCTCGAACGGCTTATCTGCGGCGATGGCAGGAAGGCACACGAATGCGACAAGCGCGGCGATCAGCCCCGCACGAACAAGAGCAAACATGGGGAAAATCTCCTCCCGAGCCAGCGCAAGGCATAATATAGACAATGCGAGCAGGTCATTCGCAAATGTTGTCGAGGTCGTGGCGGATTTGGTTCACCGGAAACCAAATTTGCTCCGCAGCGCAAAATGCGCGAACGGTCTGGAAAAGGCGTATGAAGCGTGCGCCGACCCCGTAGCTCAGTTGGATAGAGCGCGAGCCTTCTAAGCTTGAGGTCCCTGGTTCGAATCCAGGCGGGGTCGCCAATTCCCTCCGATTGCCAAAATCGCGAAACCCGGAAAATCCAGCAGCGTCAGGGGGCTATGCGGCTCGCGATGGCCTGAGAAATACAAATTTAAGCAATTTGGCGCACTTCTCTCGGAGCGGGGCGCATGAAAGCTCAGCCTCGCCCGAAATGCCCGGTGCCGATGACAAAAGCCGCCCTCGTCCAGACCGCCGACGCGGCCGCCCCCAAAGGCGAAGCACGCGCGCCACTCTGTTTCATCGTCGATGAAGAATCGACCATCCGCCGCTTCGTGTCCCTGATCATGCAAGGGACCGGCGTCGATACTGAGGAATTCGCGGACGGACGCGCCATGCGCGCGGCCATCGTCGACCGGACGCCTGACCTCGTCATCTGCAATATCTCGCTCGAAGCCGGCGACGTAATCGAAACCATCAACGCGCTTGGCCGGAAGGGTTACACCGGCGCGGTGCAGTTGATGAGCAGCCGTGGGGCGGCGGTGCTCGAAAACATGAAAAGCATCGGAGAGCAGAACAAGCTCACCATGCTGCCCGTACTGAAAAAGCCGTTCGAGACGTCGGCGATCCAGAAGATCGTCTACGACATCAAGATTGGCACTCCACCCTCCGTCGCAGCCCGCATCACCCTCGAAGAAGCCTTGGGCAACAACTGGATCGAATTCTGGTATCAGCCGAAGATCGACCTGCGCCAAAAGAAGCTTGCCGGCGTCGAAGCCTTTGCCCGCGCGCGGCATCCGGAATTCGGCCCCCTCACCCCGCAAGCGTTCATGCCCGGAGCAAGCGACGCGAGCATCTTGAAGCTCGCCGAACAATCGGTCGTCAGCGCCATCCGCGCCGCGCGTAATTTTTCAAAACTCGGCGTGAAACTGCGCATGTCGGTGAACATGTCGATCGAGTCTCTACGCGCTCTGCCGATCGCCGAACTCATGAGCACGCACAAACCGGATCCCGCCGACTGGGCTGGGCTCGTCATCGACGTTACCGAGGAGCAGGTGCTCGCGGATATCGACCGCGTGATCGATACGGCCGTTACGCTGGACAAGCACGGCATCAAGCTTGCGATCGACGATTTCGGGCGTGGGCATTCCGCGCTTGCCCGCTACAAGACATTGCCATTTGTCGAAATGAAGCTCGATCGCGGTTTCGTCACTGATTGTGGGACCGACAAGGTCAATGCCCCGATCTGCAAGACAGTGATCGACCTCGCGCACGGTTTCGGTAGCGCCGCCGTCGCCGTCGGAATCGAGAAAGCCTCGGACGCGATTGCGCTCGTCACCATGGGCTGCGATTTCGGGCAAGGCTTCCTGCTCGGACAGCCGATGCCGGAAGAGCGGTTTGTGTCGCTGTTGAAGCAGCGCGGCGGCGCAATGCCTGCCGCTGACATCCCACAAAAAAAATCAGCCTGACGCGCAGGCGCCGTCAGTGGGTCCAGAGACCCTGCCGGCGAAACGCAAAATTGTCCGAATACGCCATCCCCTTGCGTTCCGGCTCGTGCGTTTCCATCACCTGATAGGGAATGCCGTGGCGCTCGCAATACGCGACCGCTTCTTCGCTGGTCGGGAAGCGCAGCCTGACCTGACTCTTCATGTCGGTCGACGACGTCCAGCCCATCAGCGGCTCAACCTGACGCGGCGCATCCGGCTCGAATTCGAGCTGCCAATAAACAGTCCGGGCCTTGCCGGATTGCATCGCCGTTTTCGACGGCTTGAAGATGCGCGCAACCATCTCGTCTCTCTCCGTTCCGGTCCCCAATATGGTCGGGGCAGCAGGATTCGAACCTGCGACCCTCTGCTC
>CAMBBO010000205.1 GCA_945862935.1 Pseudorhodoplanes sinuspersici
GTGAAATCCTCGAACTGGAATTGCGAGAGATCCTTCACCGCGGGATTGATACGCATCACAGGCAAGGCGCGGGTGCTGCGCGTGAGCTGCTCGCGCGCCTGCTCGACGTGATTGAGATAAAGATGCGTGTCGCCGGACGTATGGATGAATTCGCCGGGCTTTAATCCCGTCACCTGCGCGACCATCATCGTTAGTAGCGCATAGGACGCGATGTTGAACGGCACGCCAAGGAAGATGTCGGACGAGCGCTGGTACATCTGGCAGGAGAGCTTTCCGTCCGCGACGTAAAATTGAAACATCAGGTGGCATGGCGGCAGCGCCATCTTGTCCACCTCGGCCGGATTCCATGCGGATACGATCAGGCGGCGCGAATCCGGGTTCTTCTTGATTGCCTCTACGACATTGGCGATCTGGTCGATGGTCGTGCCGTCCGGCGCCGGCCACGAGCGCCATTGCGAACCGTAAACTGGGCCAAGATCGCCGTTCTCGTCCGCCCATTCGTCCCAGATGCGGACGCCATGTTCCTTCAGATAGCGGATGTTGGTTTCGCCGCGTAGGAACCAGAGCAATTCATAGACGATGGATTTCAGGTGCAGTTTTTTCGTCGTGAGCAGCGGAAAGCCTTCGCCGAGATCGAAACGCATCTGATGGCCGAACACCGACAGCGTGCCCGTGCCGGTGCGGTCGCGCTTTTCCACGCCGTTGCGCAGAATATGGTCCATCAGGTCGAGATATTGGCGCATGGGCCTTGGGCTTTAAGAGGCTGTTCGATTCGGCGCGAGTGTAGCGCCCGGCCCTATTACATGGCGACCCGGCCCCGCCACTCAATCCCCGTCATTCGGGCGGTGGCGCTAGACCAGCCCCAACATCCCCAGCACGGCCGCACCGACAAACAGCCATAGCGGATTGAACTTGGTGAAATAGGAAACCGCGACCGTGATCGCGGTGAGGACAAAAGCAACCGCCGAATGGTCGGCCGCAAGCGTCAGCACCCACGCACTTGCCGCGATCAGTCCGATCGAGATTGGCACAAGCCCTGCCTGAATCACGATACGCCAGCGCGCGGTTTTGAATTTCTCCCAGATGCCGCCGACATAATAGGCGAGCAGACAGGTCGGTCCGCACATCGCAGCGGTCGCAATCGCGGCACCCGTCAATCCAGCGACGTGGTAACCGATCAGCGTCACGACAATGACGTTGGGTCCGGGCGTCAGTTGCGCGATCGCGAACATGTCGGCGAATTGCTGGTCGGTCATCCAGCCTTTGACCTCGACCGCAAGGCGATGCATTTCCGGCACCGCCGCGACGGCGCCGCCAATCGCAAATAGCGACATCAGCGCGAACTGGGTTGCGAGCGTGATGTAGATTCCGCCGTCCGGCTTCATGCGCGAAGCCTCAGGTAAGCAAGACCGATACTCAGCGGAACAAGTGTCAGCAGCACATACGGCAGCGGCAGGCGGAAGATCGCAACCGCGACAAAGGCGAGCGCCACGATCAGCGGCGCTGTCGTGTAAGGCTTACTGAATAAAGGACCGGCCATTTTCATGGTCGTCGCGATAATCAGCCCCGCAGCCGATGCAGCGATGCCCGACAATGCGCGCCGCAGCAGATCGAGATCGCCGTATTGGGCATAAAAATATGCCAGCACGACGACGATCAACACCGGCGGCCCCATCAGGCCGAGCAGCGCGAGGGCAGCGCCAACCGGCCCGCCGAACCGCGAGCCGAACACCACCGACATGTTGACCACATTCGCGCCCGGCAGAAATTGCGCCAGCGAGAACAATTCGTTGAATTCCGCGACGGTGAGCCAGCGGCGTTCCTCGATCATCTGCCGGCGCGCCCACGGCAGCACGCCGCCGAACCCGGACAGCGACATCTTGCAGAAGGCGAGGAAGAGTTCGAGGAGCGTGGGTGGTGTGATGGCTTGCGCCTGACGCGGCGCTGGCGTGTCTGTCTCTGTCATCGCGGCGGCAAACTAGCGCTGCACGCGACCGCCCGCCAGCGGGGTTGCTGCAAGCCTGCGATGACAGAAAATCAGGACTGACGGCAGGCGGGCGCGTTTACGCGAGATAACCGGACACACCGTCCCACAACAATTTCAAGGCCGTCACGACCAGCAAGCCGTAGCAGGCTCGATAAAGCTGAGTCTGGTCCAGCCTTTCGTGAAGCCGCCAGCCAAGCCATACGCCGACGGGGATCGCGAGCAGACAGACCGCCATTAATATCCAGACATTGCCAGTTGGCGGCACAAGGAACAGCCACGGCACCGCCTTGAGCATATTGCCGACGGTAAAGAAGAGACTCGTCGTTCCCGCATAGACTTCTTTCCGCAGGCCGAGCGGCAGCAGATACATCGCGAGCGGCGGACCACCCGAATGCGCCACCATTGTGCTCACTCCCGAGGCCAGACCGGCGACGACCGCTTTTGGCGAAGAACGCGGGCGGACTATCACCTTGCCGCCTCCGGCAAACCACAGGCCTACAAAGATCAGCGTGATCGCGGCAATCAATATCGCGATCGCGCGGTGATCGAGGTCTCGCAGCAGGAAATAACCAAGCCCGATTCCGACGACGAGACCGGGCAACAACAGAACGAGGTCCGGTTTCGACCATGTTGACGGCTTCCAGTAACGCAATGCGTACAAGTCCATCGCAATGAACAATGGCGCGAGCAGACCTCCCGCCGTCAGCGGGTCCATAACGGTCGACAGCAGCGGAATGCCGACAATGGCAAACCCGCCTCCGAATGCTCCCTTCATGAAACAGATCAGGAATACACCCGCAAAGGCGACGAGAATTGTCGCAGCGTTCAATTCCATAAATCCGGCTCCGGAATCCTGAACCCGCCAAACTCGAACTATACCGCAGACACGGCGGGCAACATTACGCTTGTGGCCATGATCCGAATTCATGGCTGCGGCTTTATTCAGAAGAACTCAGAATCCCGCCGCGCAGAACGCGCTTCGGCGCCGGGCAAAGGCCGGTTCGGGAGTTCTTCTGGCGCTTGAAGAATTTCTATCGCGCGTCCTGCGCCGAAAGCATCGCAACGAAGATCAGCGAATAACCTGTTCGCAGCAGAACATCCGGTGTTGGGGCTAAGTTCGAATTCTTCTTCTGGCGACGATAGGAATAGTTTCCCGTGAAACACACAGGCCGCGCCAGCCCAAATCATCCGCTCTTTTTCTCAAGCCCAATCCCGCCTATATTCAAAGTGCCGGGGCAACCCGGCTATGGCGATAAACGGACGTCGTAATAAACCTTTCGGACCCGGGGGCAGTACCCGGCGCCTCCACCCAAGCCCAGCCTCATCGTGCTGGGTTTCGGCGGGGGCGAAATAGGATCGACGAGGGCGTAAAGGGCGAACTTTTGCTCGGCATGGTTCCGCCGTTATCGGGCCAAATCGTAGTTGCAAATGACAACTATGCTCCGGTTGCTCAGGCCGCGTAAGCGGTTTGAAAAACCAAGACTAAAGCCCTGATGGGTTAAGCTCCGTCAGGCGGGGTTCGGAGGCACCTGGCAACAGAAGCCTCCACTTTCTTCTCTCCAGATGGGATGTGAATGCTGGCCTTCGCCGCGCAAGCGGTTAGATTCGATCAGGCCACACTTTGAGTCTCGCGCAGGAAAAGCATGGCGACCGACCACATCCGCTACGACGTTCTGGCCCAGGAAGCTTTGCGCGGGGTCGTACGCACGGTTCTGCAGGATGCCGCCAAAAACGGTCTTCCCGGCGAACATCATTTTTATATCTCGTTCGATCCGCGCGCCGATGGCGTGAAGATTTCCGAACGGATGCGCCAGCAATATCCCGAAGAAATGACCGTGATCCTGCAGCACCAGTTCTGGGATCTTGTGGTCACCGACGAAGGCTTCGAAGTCGGGTTGTCGTTCGGTGGAATCCCCGAGCGGCTCGTCATTCCGTTCGATGCGATCAAGGGCTTCTTCGATCCGTCGGTGCAATTCGGCTTGCAGTTCGAAACCATCGCCGAAGGCGAACAGGTCACGCAGGACACCGGCGAGGACAAAATCCGCGCGCTGCCCGTTCCGGCAAACCCCGATCAGACCGGCCCTGTCGTAGTCCCCGATCCCGAGCCTGCGAAAGCAGGCGACAGGCCGGAAGCCGAGATCGTGCGGCTGGATAAATTCCGCAAGAAATAACCGCTCTGCATCCCGGCCGTGCGCCGGAGTGATGCGTTGGGAGTGCGTATGGCCAAAACCCGCAGCGAAACCGACTCTTTTGGCCCGATCGACGTCCCCGCCGATCGCTATTGGGGCGCACAGACACAACGCAGCATCGAGAATTTCCGCATCGGCACCGAGCGGATGCCGCGCCCGCTCGTCCACGCGCTTGGCATCGTCAAGCGCGCCGCAGCCGAAACCAACATGCAGCTCGGCACGCTCGACAAAAGGCGCGGCAGCGCCATCGTGAAGGCAGCACAAGAAGTAATCGACGCCAAGCTCGACGATCATTTTCCGCTCGTGGTCTGGCAGACCGGCTCCGGCACCCAGACCAACATGAACGCCAACGAAGTGATCGCGAACCGCGCTAACGAGATGCTAGGCAGCAAGCTCGGGTCGAAGACGCCGATCCATCCGAACGATCACGTCAACATGAGCCAGTCATCGAACGACTGTTTCCCGACCGCAATGCACATCGCGGCTGCGATGGAAATCGCCTACCTGCTCGATCCGGCCCTCGCGCATTTGCAGGACGAATTGCAGAAGAAGGAAAAGGCATTCGCAAAAATCGTGAAAATCGGCCGTACCCACACGCAGGATGCAACGCCGCTGACGCTCGGACAGGAATTTTCCGGCTATTCCGCTCAGGTGAAACTTGGCATTGGGCGCATCCGGCTCGGGCTGAAACAGCTTTACCCGCTGGCGCAGGGCGGCACCGCGGTTGGCACCGGCCTCAACGCCAAGCCGCAATTTGCAAAAGTGTTCGCGCAGAAAGCTGCCAAGATCACGCGCCTTCCTTTCGTCAGCGCGCCGAACAAGTTCGAGGCACTGGCGTCGCACGACGCTTATTTGTTTGCGCACGGGGCGATCAACGCGATGGCGGCCGGCCTGTTCAAGATCGCAAACGACATCCGCCTGCTCGGATCAGGCCCGCGCTCGGGCCTTGGCGAATTGATCCTGCCGGAAAACGAGCCCGGTTCCTCGATCATGCCGGGAAAGGTCAATCCAACGCAGGCCGAGGCGCTGACGATGGTTTGCTGCCAAGTGTTCGGCAATCAGGCGGCGATGACCGCGGCAGGTTCCCAGGGCCACTTTGAGTTGAATGTTTACAAGCCTGTGCTCGCCCATTGCATGCTGCAGTCGATCCGTCTGCTGGCCGACGCCGCCCGCTCCTTCGCCGACAATTGCGTCAGCGGAATCAAGGCCGACGAGAAACGGATCAACGAGCTGATGCAGCGTTCGCTGATGCTGGTCACGGCTCTTGCGCCGAAAATCGGCTACGACAACGCAGCCAAGGTCGCCAAAGCCGCGCATTTGCGTGGCACGACGCTTCGGGAAGAATCCGTTCGCGCCGGTTTTGTGACCGAAGCGGAATTCGACAGGCTGGTGAAGCCGGAAAAAATGACGCGTCCCGGCTGATCGCTATCGTTAAATTTCACTTTCTCTTCAACGTACTA
>CAMBBO010000206.1 GCA_945862935.1 Pseudorhodoplanes sinuspersici
GGCTACATGGCGCGGGTCGGACAATGGCTCAAGGAGAGCTTCTGATGACCCAAGCGATGGCACCAGCACAGGATCCCCGAAGCGGCCGAAGGCGGACAGGCCGACAGGGTGGCGTTCCGAACGCCCGCGTATTCAAGAGGCATCCATGACCATCGAATTGAAAGTACCGGATATCCGGGAGCTGAAACCGCGGATTATCGTATTCGGGGTCGGCGGGGCCGGTGGCAACGCCGTCAACAACATGATCGCTGCAGGCCTGCAGGGTGTCGACTTCGTTGTCGCCAACACCGACGCTCAGGCGCTGACGATGTCCAAGGCCGCACGCGTGATCCAGATGGGCGCGCAGGTGACCGAGGGCCTTGGCGCAGGTTCGCAGCCTGAAATCGGTCGCGCCGCCGCCGAAGAAGAACTGCAAGAGATCAAGGATCATTTGAACGGCGCGCATATGGTGTTCGTCACCGCCGGTATGGGCGGCGGCACCGGCACGGGCGCCGCTCCTGTGATCGCGCGCATCGCCAGCGAGATGGGCATTCTCACGGTTGGTGTCGTCACCAAGCCGTTCCAGTTCGAAGGTGAGCGCCGCATGCGCTATGCCGAAGCTGGCATTTCCGAATTGCAGAAAAACGTGGACACGTTGCTGGTGATTCCGAACCAGAACCTGTTCCGCGTTGCCAACGAAAAGACCACGTTTGCCGACGCCTTCGCGATGGCTGACCAGGTGCTCTATTCGGGCGTTGCCTGCATCACCGACCTGATGGTCAAGGAAGGCCTGATCAATCTCGACTTCGCGGACGTGCGCTCGGTCATGCGCGGCGCCGGCAAGGCGATGATGGGAACGGGTGAAGCCGCTGGCGAAAATCGTGCGATGAGCGCGGCCGAAGCCGCGATCTCAAATCCGCTGATCGACGATTCGTCGATGAAGGGCGCGAAGGGCCTGCTCGTGTCGATCACGGGCGGCAAGGACCTGAAGCTTTACGAAGTCGATGAAGCCGCGACCCGCATTCGCGATGAAGTCGACAAGGATGCCAACATCATCGTCGGTGCGACCTTCGATGAAAGCCTCGACGGGATTATCCGCGTGTCGGTCGTCGCGACGGGCGTCGATCAGTCCGCCAAGGCCGCAGCGCTTGGCGCGGAAAATCGCATCGGCGACGTTACGCAGAAAATGCGCCGCTTGCCGGAACCTGCGGAGCGTCCGCGCTCGCATGCGCCGGAAGCGATCGAAATGGCTGCGACCGCAGCGGTTGCCGCCGCTCTGGCTCCGCAGCCGGTTGCGATCGATCAGGTCACCATCCGTCCGATGGTGCCGAAGCCGTCGCTGTTCCTCGATCAGGATTTGCCCGAGCATCCGATGGCAGCCGAAGTGCCGCCGTCGTTCATTCCGCCGCTGCCCGAGCATATCGCCAAGCGTCCGCGCATGCCGCGCATGGACGAGTTGCCGCTTCCCGCACAGCGCGAGCTTCGTGCGAAACGCGGTGAACTGCCCGAGCACGAGCACCCGGAAAAGCAGCGCATGACTCTGCTGAAGCGTCTCGCCGCGGTCGGCCTTGGCCGAAAGAGCGAAGATGTGGATTCAGACCGTGCGCCGTCGCGTCAGATGCCGCCGATGCCGGCGCGACTTGAGCGAATCCCACCCCGTCCCGTCGCCCGCCCGGCAGAGAATCGGGGGGCTCCTTCGGACTACGCACCTCGTGCTCCGCAGGGTCTCGACCTGCACGGGCGCCAATCCGCTGTGCATAATTCGCCCGAGGACGACCAGCTCGAAATTCCAGCTTTCCTCCGCCGTCAGGCCAACTGATCCGGCCTGCAGCGCTGAAAAAGAAAAACCCCGGACTCGCGGCCGGGGTTTTTGTTTGGAGGTATGAAAGTAAGGCTTTGATTTCTTGAGAGAAAACCAGAAGTCGCGCCTGTCAGGGCAAGAAGATCGGCTTCTTGGCGGTGTTCGGGTCGGGTTCGCAGGTGCATATTTGGCGGTGGCACGGTCCGATTGCGGCCAAACCAAGGTAACAGTCGGTAAGAAAGCGTGAATTGGTCACTCCCCCTCGCATGGATAAGGTTCTCGTCAATCAAGGGGTTTTCTCCCCATCGGCGCTTACGGGCTGCCGGGGCAGGGCGAAAAAGAGGCTAAAGCATTTTGGGGGGAGCCGCAGCGTCTAGGCGGGTTGTGCCTGCAGCGTTGCGGAACAAGTGATGAAAGCCGTTCGTCAAACCACTCTAAAGGCTCAGGTTTCTGTCAGTGGCATCGGGGTCCATTCGGCCCTTCCGGTGACGTTGACCTTCCATCCGGCGGACGCAAATACCGGCATCGTTTTCTCCCGCACCGACGAACAAGGCCGCGAACGTGAAGTTCGCGCCGACTACCGCTCCGTGACGGCAAACGAACTCGCCACCGTTCTCGGCGATGCCAACGGCCCCGTTTGCGGCACCACAGAACACGTTCTCGCCGCCTTGCAGGGCCTCGGTGTCGACAACGCCGTTGTCGAAATCGATGGTCCCGAAGCTCCGATTATGGACGGCAGCGCAGCGGCTTTCGTTGCAGCGATCGATCAGGCAGGCATCGCAGAACTCTCCGCGCGCCGCCGTTATGTCGAAGTCCTGAAGCCTGTTCGCGTCGCGAATGGCGAGGCGTTCGGTGAACTTCGCCCCTATTCGCGCGGTTTTCACGTCGACGTCGAAATCGAATTCAAGAATCCGTTCATCGGCCGCCAGTCGATTTCCACCGAGATCGAGCCGGAAACCTTCCGCCGTGAACTTTCCCGCGCGCGCACCTTCGGTTTCATGCGCGACGTCGCGAAATTGTGGAATTCCGGTTACGCGCTGGGTGCTTCCTTCGAAAACACCCTCGTCGTCACCGAAAGCCGGGTTCTCAACCCGGAAGGCCTGCGGTTCCCGGACGAATTCGTGCGTCACAAGGCGCTCGATGCGGTCGGCGATCTTTCACTCGCGGGTGCCCCGATCCTTGGGGCCTATCGCTCGGTACGTGGCGGCCACAAGCTCAACCATGCCGTGCTGGCTGCGCTGATGTCGGATCCCTCGGCCTGGACCTATGTGGAGGCGGAAACCGCACCACGGCGCGTCCGCGGGCACGCCGATGTGGCTACAAGCCTCGTCGCTCCGGCCTATGGGCCGAATGTCTCCTGACGGTTAACTGTCCGCCTTATTCCCGGCCGATTGTCGGTTGAGATGCATGGCTAGGACGCTGTTTTTCAATTAAAATAACGGGGTCTTGGCGGCTTGTGTCGCGCCAATGTTGCGTCTGGGGTTGCGGGGGAATTGTCGGGCATGAGGCCTCTTTCACGAGGATCGGATCGGATCGGACGAAGCCGCTGGATGGCTCTCGCCGGCGCCGTTCTTCTTGGCCTGTCCCTTGCGGCCTGCGCCGGCGACAAAGACCTGAACATCCCCGACGATCCAGCCGACAAGCTGTACAACGAAGGCCTGTATCTCCTTCAGACCAAGAAGGATTACAAAAACGCGGCCAAGAAATTCGAGGAAGTAGACCGCCAGCACCCCTATTCGGAATGGGCGCGCCGCTCTCTGCTCATGTCGGCTTATTCCTATTACGTGAGCGGGGAATACGACGAGACCGTTGCCGCAGCAAAACGCTACGTGACGCTCCATCCTGGCAGCCCGGATGCTGCCTACGCGCAATTCCTGATCGGCTCCGCTTATTTCGACGAGATCCCGGATATTTCGCGCGATCAGGCGCGTACCGAAAAGGCGCTTGCCGCTCTCGATGAAGTGGCGCGCAAATATCCGAATACGGAATATGCCACGACTGCGAAGAGCAAACTCGAAATGGCGCGCGATAACCTCGCGGGCAAGGAAATGGATATCGGGCGCTATTATCTGAAGAAGAAAGATTTCATCGGCGCGATCAACCGTTTCAAGGTTGTGGTCACGCGCTATCAGACGACGCGCCATGTCGAAGAGGCGCTGATGCGGCTGACAGAATCCTACATGGCGCTGGGAATCGCGCAGGAGGCGCAAACCGCAGCGGCCGTTCTCGGGCATAATTTCCCGGAAAGCCCCTGGTACAAGGAAGCTTACGCGCTTGTGGCTGGCGGCGGCTTTGCACCGAAGGAAAACGAAGGTTCCTGGATGTCCAAAGCGTTCAAGAAGATGGGCGTCGGCTAATTCGCCACCCTCCTGTAGATTTTTCATAATGCCGCGGCCGGACTTGTTCCGGCCGCAGGCGTCTTTACTCTTGCGATTCGCAACGCATAGCCGTCCGGTATGGCCGGGCCGACTTTGAGGAACCGCCAGCATGCTGGCCAGGCTTTCAATCCGCGACATTGTGCTGATCGACCGGCTCGATCTCGATTTCGCGCAAGGGCTTGCCGTGCTGACGGGTGAAACCGGCGCGGGCAAATCCATTCTGCTCGATGCGTTCGCTCTTGCCCTCGGTGCGCGTGGCGACGCCACGCTGGTGCGCCAGGGTCAGGATCAGGGGCAGGTTACCGCGATGTTCGAATTGCCCGACGATCATCCCGCGCGCGCGATGTTGAAGGAGCAAGGCATCGAAGCCGAGGACGCGCTGATCCTGCGCCGGATGCAGTTTGCCGACGGCAAGACGCGTGCTTTCGTCAATGACCAGCCGATCAGCGTGCAGGCGCTGAAAAGCCTCGGTTCTGCTCTGGTTGAAATTCACGGCCAGCACGATGATCGCGCGCTGGTTGATGCGGCGACGCATCGGCGTCTGCTGGATGCGTTTGGTGGTCTCGACAAGCAGGCTGCCGAGGTGATGCAGCTTTGGTCGTCGCGCCGCGAGACGATGGAGGCGGTGGAAAGCCATCGTGCCGAGGTCGAGCGCGCGAAACGCGAGGCCGAATACTTGCGTCACGCGGTTGACGAACTGAACACGCTTGCGCCGCAGGCCGGCGAGGAAACGCAACTTGCCGATACGCGAGCTGCGATGATGCAGGGCGAGAAAGTCGCCGACGATCTGCGCGAAGCGCACGAGGCCGTGGCCGGTCCTAATTCTCCCGTTCCGTCGCTTGGGACCGCGATCCGCAAGCTTGAGCGCCGTGCCACGCATGCGCCAAGCTTGCTCGATGCACCTGTGAAGGCGCTCGATCAGGCGCTGACTGCCATCGAAGAAGCGCGCAACCAGCTTGAACGCGCGCTGGTCGCGGCCAATCACGATCCGCAAGAACTTGAACGCATTGAGGAGCGGCTTTTCGCGCTGCGAGCCGCAGGACGCAAATACAATTCGCAGGTTGACGATCTGGCGGCGCTGGCGACGAAATATGCCGCTGATCTCGCTTTGATTGACGCAGGCGCGGAACGGCTTGTCGCTTTGGAAAAGGCCGCTGCGGAAGCCGAAAAACTCTATCGCGCTGCCGCGGAAAAATTATCGGCGGCTCGAAAGAAAGCCGCTGTCACTTTGGACAAGGCCGTCAACGCCGAGATCAAGCCGCTGAAGCTCGATCGCGCGACGTTCTCGACACAGATCGATACCGATCCTGAGGCCGCGGGGCCGAACGGCATCGACCGTGCGGAATTCTGGGTGCAAACCAATCCGGGTACGCGACCGGGACCATTGATGAAGGTTGCATCGGGTGGCGAGCTTGCGCGCTTTCTTCTGGCGCTGAAGGTCGTGCTGGCGGATCGCGGCTCCGCGCCTACGCT
>CAMBBO010000207.1 GCA_945862935.1 Pseudorhodoplanes sinuspersici
CTCCTCGCTCGGATACCGGCCGCCCGCACCACAAGCCATCCAATGGCCGGCTACGCGACCGGCATCCGCTGCGCCGGCCACACCACCCGTGGCGCAATCAACGATCATGCAATAACATTCAAACTGGATCACTTAATGCGGCAGTCCAATGCTTTGTTTGCAGGGCTTATCGAAATCGACGTCAGTAATGATCTTCGTCGAAACCGGGGGCCGGCTTGGCGTCGCCATCACCGGCCGTCATCCATTTTCAGCGGGAAGCGGAGCATACCCGCGAGGGCGCCGTCCGCGAGATTGGGTGCCGCCATATTGGCTGAACGCGACGGACCTTTCGCAGCTGCGGCCGTCACGATGCGGGCAATCGCGTCAGTGATGTGATCGGTCATCGCGTCGTCCGCGCGTCGATAGTCGACCTGCAGCAGTCCGATATCCGCCATCAGGTTGCGGATGAATATCGACGGGCGCTCGTTCCAGAGCGCCTGCGACAATTCCATCGCGGTCACGCCGGCGCGGCTCGCATCCACATGAATCAGAATCCGCGAGAATAGCTTGCTGGTCGCGTCCACTTCAATCTGTACGGTCAGGCCGGGCAGGGTATCGAGCTTTGCCTTGGCACGTTCCAGGCGTTTCTGGCGCGTTTCAAGAATGTCGGCGTGATCGAGATGCTCCCATCGTTCGAGAGCGGCGATGGTCGCGATGATGCCTTCCTTGCCGACCTTCATCGGACGGCCAAGTCCCTTGTCCTGCAGATAACAGGCGCGGACGAGGTCCAGCCGCCCCGCAATCGTCGCAGCGGTCAATCCAGCGAACGCCTTCTGCATGCTACTGATAACGAGATCGCCACCCGCTTTCAGGAAGATGCGAGGGTCGGGCTCGGCCGCGCCATCGACGATGACCGGAATGCCCTTCTCGTGGCACACCTTGCAGAATGCCTCCAGATCAATCAGGCCGCTCTGCACCGTGTGATGCGACACGACATATAAAGCGGCTGCGGTGTTTGGGCCGATTGCGCCTGCGAGTTGATAGGCGCCGCATTCGGTCGCGGCGCCGATTTCGACGGGCTTCGCGCCGGTGATCGTGATGTTCTGGGTGATATGCCCGCCATAGGTAATGTTATGGCCGCGCTGGATGATGATCTCGTTCTTCATTCCGCGCGTGTCGGGTAATTGCTCGGTCTTGAACAGGTCAAGACCGGTCATGGTCGCCGCAATCGCGATCGAGATTCCGGCTGCGCTGCAATTGGCAACGACACCTGCTTCAGAGCCGAAGGCGCGCGCAATAGTGGCGCTGGCGACGCTCTGCAATTCGATCATCTCGACCGAATTGGGAATCATAGCGCTGACCGCTTCGACGACCTCGGCACAGACCGGGCTTGCGCCTTTGGTTGTCTCGGTACCGGATGCGTTGATCAGCCGGCGCAGTCCGTAACGCTCGAACGGATCGTTTGTTGAGTTCTGAGTGGGGCGATCAAGCATGGCCTTTGCCCTTTGTCGGAATGTTGTAAAGCGCGATGCAGTTTTTGCCGAGGATGCGTTCCATCTCGCTCGAATTCAGGAAGTCGCAATAGCGCACGAGAAAATCGAGCGATTGCTGATAGGTGCAGAAGCGTTCGACATTCGGCATGTCGGAGCCCCAGATCAGTTTTTCCGCGCCGAACCTTTCGCGCAGATCTCGGATGAGCGGCCATGATTCCTTGTAGGGATAATCCCAGCGTCCGCCCCATGTGATCGGGAACATGATCTCGATCATGAAATTGTCGCGCTTGTAGACGGCCTCGACCTCCGCCGGAATCTCCCAGCGATCGCCCTTGCTGTAGAACTGCACCGGAATGCCCATCGCAAGGTGCGTCTTAATTTTCGGAAAACGCTCGAGCACGCGGCCAAGCGCCAGAAGATGCGCGGCGTAGCCTTTTTCGTCGTAGCTCGGCCCGGAGCTAATTTCCGCGCAGAGCACCAAACCGTGCTTCTGGATTTTGTCCCACATCGGCTCAAGGCGTTTGTCGTCGAGCGCCCACGGAAATCCATGCCGCGAAAAGCCATCCACGTTGTAGTAGATGCCCTTCAGCCCGAGCTTCACGCCGCGCTCTATCTCGGCAAGACATTCGGGCGATCCACCCATCGCTTCGTCGAAATGCATGAGGCCGGTGAATTTTTCCGGGTATTGCGTCTGTGCGTAGGCGTTGTAGGCGGTCATCGCGCCGTAGGCGCCACCGGCCTGCAGGACGGTGTGGTCGACGCCGACATACGTCATCTGGGCGAGATGAAAATCGACCGGCGCCTCGATGTTCTGCATTCCGACCGGCATGTATTGAACGTAATAGTCCTCTCCATCGACGGTGAATTCCATCTGGCCGAACCGGCCGACGCGAAAATCGACATTGCGCAGGCCGCTCCAGCCGCGGTCCTTGGGATCAAGCAGCGCCTTCGTATCGGCGAGCCTTCCAGTGCGGGCGTGAAAGGTCTTGGCGATAGTGAACGCCAACATCCGCTGCATGTACTTGGCGTGGATGCTGCGTGTCGGATGACCTCCGGTCCCGATCCAGTTTTCAATGACATGCGCGTGGCAGTCGACGATCATAAGCGTTCACTCCCGGATTTTTTTATTCAAATATCTTTGGCAGCATAAGCGCGATGTCTGGAAATGCGATCAGCAGGCCAAGCAGAACGCACATCGCGATCACAAAGGGACTCGCCCCGATGATGACGTCATTCAGGTTGCCGCTGTCCTTTCGAATCCCGTGCACGATGTAGAGATTGACGCCGACCGGCGGCGTAATCATCGCGGCCTCCACCAGCACGACAATAACGATGCCGAACCATATCGGGTCGTAACCCATTGAAACGACAAGCGGCGCGATCACCGGTATGGTGGTGATCATCATCGCCATCGTTTCCATGAAGCAGCCGAGGATCAGATAGAAGACAATGATCGCGAGCATCGTCTCAAGGGGCGTCCATCCGAGATGGACGATTACGTCGTTGAGGACGCGCGTCAGCCCCGTTGTGGCGATCACGAAATTCAGGAAAAAAGCTGCGACGAAGATCAGCATGATCATCGAGGTGGTGCGCACTGTGCCTTCGCATGCTGCGGTTATGACGTCCCAGGTCAGCCTTCCGCGAACAGCAGCGAGGATCATGGCGGCAACCACACCGAGCGAGGACGCTTCGGTCGGCGTCGCGATGCCGGCATAAATCGTGCCTACGACGATCAGAAACAGGAGCACGGGCGGCACGAGACCGGGCAACACGCCGATGGCTTCGCGCAAATTGAAGCGGGTGCGTTCACCGTCGAGCTTCGGAAAAATCAGGCAGCCGACGAGGATCGTCGCCATGAACAGGACGGAGAGAAGGAAGCCCGGAAGGAAGCCTGCGAGGTAGAGCTTCGGGATAGATGTCTGCGTAAGAACGCCATAGACGACGAGGTTGATCGAGGGCGGAATGAGGATGCCAAGCGTTCCGCCCGCCGCAATCGAGCCGAGAAACAGTCGCGGATCGTAGCCGTAGCGTTTCATTTCCGGCAGCGCGACTGTGCCGATCGTCGCTGCGGTTGCAGCGCTCGATCCCGAGGTCGCAGCAAAAAGGGTTGCCGCGCCGACATTGGCGTGCATGATTCCGCCCGGCACCCATGAGAGCCAGCGAACCATTGCTTTATAGAGGCCGTCCGCGATGCCGCTTCGCAGCAGCAACTCACCCATCAGAATGAACATCGGAACGCAGACGATCACCGTGTCGGTCGCAGCATTCCAGCTCGTCTCGCCGATCGCGCGCCATAGCGGAAAGGCGGAATAGAATTGAGAGAGGATCAGCGCCAGAACGACGAGGACTGCACCGACCGGAAGACTGAGCGCGATCAGAAATCCCAGAAGGGAGAGGGCGACGCCGATCATTTGCGTGGGCCCTTTTTGGACTTGGTGATTGCGCGTACGTCCGCGAGAGCCTCGGCGGCCTCGTCCTCAACGCCCTGAATACCGATTAGCTGACGCGAGCGGCGGTGATCGCCTCGCAGCAAAGCGGTGATGGCGGATATCACGAGAATAGCGAGCACCAGAGCGAAGAAGGCGAGACCCAGGACCCACAATCCTTGTGGAATCCAGATTGGTACCTGTAGCGGCGTCATTGATCGCGCGCTCAGCGACCATGACGCCATGAATGTCACGAAGCCTTGGGACAGCAGAAGAATCGCCACAAGCCCCAATCCGACCAGCGCGAAAACGTCGATCCAGGAACGAAGCCGTTCGGGGAGGTGCCGGACCAACGCGTCAACGCGAACATGACCGCGCATGAGCAAGGTATAGGCAAGCCCCCAGCTTGCGACGATGCCGAGCACGTAGCTTGATAATTCCGATCCGGCATTGAAGCTGAGCAGAAAGACACGCCGCACGATCACCTCGACGGAAACGAGGATGGCGGCGGCGATCAATGCCAGGCCGGCCGCGATCGTTACCATTCGTGCGAGGCGGGTGACCGATGCAATCACGTTGATGTTCTCGCGAAAGAGGAAGGCGCGCAGGCGGACCCGCGCGCCTTCCTAGTTTATCAGTTTCCGATCGAGCTGATGCCGACAACCTTGCCGACAGTAGCGAGCCATTCGTCGGTGCATTCCTTGCCGCAACGCTTGGCCCAGTTCGGAACGACAGTCGACATGACGACCTTCTTCGCCGCGGCGAGATCGGTGGCCGAAACCGGCGCGAGTGTCATCTTGCCCTTGAAGCCGTATTTGCACGGGTCCTTGCCGATCGAGCAGTTGATGCCGTCCTGCTCTTCCTCGGCGATGGTCGTCCAGAGCTTGTCCTTGAACGTCGCGTATTGAGCGAGCATGAACTTCTGCAAATCGGGGGTCAGCGAGTCCCATGTCTTCTTGCTGATGGCGGTGAATTGAACCGCCCAGCCGGAATACAGGGGGTACATTACGTTCGTGACTTCAAACATCTTGTTGGTGTTTCCGGACAAGGTGCCGGTGATGCCACAATCGATGACGCCGCGTTCAAGCGACGTCGTGACTTCACCGAACGGCATCGTGACTGTCGTTGCGCCAAGGCCACCGATCAGATCGGCCATCGATGTCGTGAAGACGCGAACCTTCTTGCCTTTGAGGTCGTCAACGCTCGCCACCGGCGTCTTGCACCAAAGCACCTGCGGCGGGGAGGGGAACAACATCAGCAATTTCGCGCCGTATTGCTGTTCCATGATCCGGTTGAGCACGGGTTCGTAGATGTCGACGATCTTTCGTGTCGTCGCCATGTTCGGTGAGACACCGGCGAGATCGACGCCATCGAATTGCGGATTGTCGCCGGACATGTATCCGATCACGCCCGACGAAAAGTCGATCACGCCGAGCTTCATCAGCCGCAGAATTTCCGGGCCTTTCAGGCCGTTCAGATCCTGCGCGGTGATTTCGCCGGTCACCTGGCCTTTGGAGGCCTTGGGAAGTGTTTCTTCCCAGAAGACCTTCTCACCCGTCTTGAAGCTGTTCAGATGGCTCTGCAGACCAACGACCTTGAATTGAGTTTTCGGCAGATCTTGTGCGGTTGCGGTGCCAGCGACGCCGAGCAGCGCGACGGCGGCAACGAGAAGATGATTGCGCATGGTTTTCCCTCCTGCGTGAGCGATCAGGGTTTTCCTGGGCCAAG
>CAMBBO010000208.1 GCA_945862935.1 Pseudorhodoplanes sinuspersici
CTCCTCGCTCGGATACCGGCCGCCCGCACCACAAGCCATCCAATGGCCGGCTACGCGACCGGCATCCGCTGCGCCGGCCACACCACCCGTGGCGCAATCAACGATCATGCAATAACATTCAAACTGGATCACTTAATGCGGCAGTCCATCTGGGACCGCCGGATGTCCAACAATCTGTATTAATATGGATTGTATGAACTCGGGAAGATAATGCCTCTGACCAAATCGCGTACACAGCTGCAGGGGACAGGTCCTGACTGTAGGAGCGGTTAGACAAATCCGTTCTATCCCATTGAGCTTCGTTACTCGGTTAGACATTTCGAAAGTGTCTAACCCGTTGTTTTTCTAGCCAAAGAACTAGCTTGAAAATCGCAGTGTCGGCGGCTCGATCCCGCCCCTAGGCACCCTAATTTCAATCGCTTAGCCGACGAGACCCGCTGCGGTTAGACACTTTTGTTCACTACTTTGAGCGATATCAGCTCACAGCACTTTGAGCTTTCCGGCAGATTCTTTGCCGCGATCGGTGATGATCTCGTACTCGACCTTCGCGCCTTCATTTAATGTCGTCAGACCGGCTTGCTCAACTGCAGAGATGTGCAGGAACACATCCTTGCCACCGCTGTCGGGTTGGATGAAGCCATAACCCTTGGTCGGATTGAACCACTTAACTGTACCGCTAGCCACTATAACTCTCCAAATTTGCTACACCGAAGTTCAACCGTAGAACAGTTCACGGCGAAGCGATACTAAAAAGCCCTGTGAAGCCGTACCCGGCGTGAGCGGCACCAAATACTGAGAAATGACACGATGTGCCAACAAGCGTTATCCGTCGGTCAATCGCTGGCATGCTTCAACCCCTGCGATTCCGACGCGAGAAACTCCCCACTTTTTTCTAAGGTCCTATTTAGCTTGAGATCGCTTGCATCAACGCCGAAATTTTGATTGTCGCGAAGTTCGAAAACGTGTCGCAAATGGCATACGGCAAGACGATCTGGTCACGATGACGCATTGCGCCACAAGTGTAGACAACATTCGGTACATATCCTTCGCGCTCCGTCGGCTCAGGGCGAACCAGCGGTTCGCGCGACCGCGCGAGGATCTTGGAGGGGTCGTCTTTATCCAGCAGCACCGCCCCGATCGAGTATTTTCGTACCGGCCCAACCCCGTGGATGAGAAGGAGCCAGCCTTCGTCCAATTCTATGGGTGAACCGCAATTGCCGATCTGGACAAATTCCCAAGGATATTTCGGCTGGATGAAGGATTGCCCTCCCTCCCATTGATGCAGATCATCGGAATAGATCAAATACAGATTTTCATTGTCCTGCCGCGCAATCATCGCGTACCGGCCGCCGATCTTGCGCGGAAAAAGCGCCATGCCCTTGTTGCGTGCCGCAGAACCGCGAAGGGGCGTCATAGTAAATGATTGGAAGTCTTTAGTCGTCAGCAACTCGGAACGAATGGCTCTGCCGCTGTAGGCGGTGTATGTCGCATAGAATGCGTTTTGCCCATTGTCGTTGAACTCGACAAACCGTGCATCTTCAATTCCGTTCGATTGCGCGTCAGTAATAGGAAAGATCACACGTTCGCTGAGTTCTTCGTCCGGGCGGAATGCGACCTCAACTGTATCGCCATGCGGCGAAGTAGAGCGGCTTTGAATTTTCGGCACCGACGCGAGCCGGGCGGTGGGATCGACCGACACGCTTCCATCCGCGGAGATGGTGCCGGAGCGGAACGTGAGCGAGGACACATGTCCTTCGCCGACGGCGCGAAGGCTTAATATGAATCTGCAGCCATCTTTCGGCGCGCCGGTCTGGTCTGGATTCCGCACGATGCTGGGATTGAACAGGGCCGAAGCTTCGAAAGAATACTCGTTGAGAAAATAGGCGCCGATCAAACCGCGCTGCGCTTTGCTCAGTTGCGCATGCGGTGCGAACGCATCTTCCATGTCGGCGGCACGCGCTTCGAAAATATCCAGCAAGTTTCTGTGGCGTCCATCGAAGTTCTCGAGCACTTCGGCCAATAATTTTGCCGAAGCTCCAGCGTCGAGCCGAAGCACCCTGTCGACGATATGATTGGCGCGAACCTTGTCCGTCGGATTGAGGTCGCGAGGTTCAGTCGCTGGTTTGAAAGGCCGGACGACGACTCTGGCCGGATCCGGGCGCAGGTAAAGGCTCTGACGGTTCAAGAACTTGGATTGGGACAAGAATGCTCCCTGAAGGCGATCGAGGCGAACTCGCGCCGGTGCCGTTTGAGGACAAGTGTGACGCGGTTCTCGGCACGACCGCAGCAACGGCTACGAGCTGTCGTATTTCCACGAGAGCGAGAAGATACGATAGCACCGATTCGGCGCCTTTATTTGCATTGGGCCGGTCCGGATGAAGTCCATCCGAACAGCTTCCAGTATCGGGATCAATCAGTGCGGTCTGCAAGTCGTTTTCGCCGAGAAACCAGGCGAAAGCGCGCATCGCAGCCTTTGGCCACTCCACGCCGCCGTCTGCGCGTCGCGCTGCAAGGCAAGCGGAAATCGTCGCCGCTGCCTCAAGCGGTTGCTGGTCGAACGCATCGGGCTTGTGGCGAATTCTTCCGAAACTTTTCGATCCAACCGGCCTGAAATATCCCGATGGCGCAGTTTGAAGTGACATTAGCCAGCGCAGTGAAAGGAGGCCGGCCTCGACGTAAGCGGGAGTTTTCGTCGTACGGCCGGTTTCAATCAGAGCCTGCGGCAGCCGCGCATTGTCGTAAGCAAGAATTTCTTCAAACCAGACCCAATCAACGCGCCGGTTCGAAACAAACATCGCCATCAACCTGTCAGCCAACAGTTTGCGCTGCCTGCCCGCAAAGTCGTCGTCGGGTTGTAACGTGCAATAAGTGTTCAAGCCAAGAAGCGTGAATGCCCAGGCGCGCGGCGACGTGAATTTTTCGACGGTTGGAAGTGCAGTCTTAAACAACGCCGTGGCCCAAGCCCGGCGCGAGAAATCGGTATCCGAACGCGCACATTCGGCCAGCGCCCAAAGCGTCCTGCCGTGACTGTCATCGGAGCCCGACTCTTCCAGCCATCGGCGATCGTAGCTCATGAAATTACGAAAGCTGCGTGTATCCGGATTCCATGCATGCTGGACGAATGCAGCAAAGCGCGTGGTATCGATTTCGGAAAGGAGCTGTACTTCGCCGGATTCTGCAAGCGCACTGCAAAACAGCAAAGCGCGAGCGTTGTCATCTACGCAATAGCCGTGAGCACGATCCGCAACGCAGTGGACGGCATGTTGCAGCATGCCGGTATTGTCGCAGAGAGAGTGAAAATGATCGATCCTCACTTGCGGAATAATGCCGACCTTCGTGGGCACGTCTTCGAGCTTTGCAGGAAGAACGGATTGATGCAGCACCTTCTCGTGCGCAGCAGCAAAGACGGAGATGTAACGCTTTGCCGTCTGCGTCCAGGTCATCGATCGGCTTATGGCATATGCACGCTTGCGCATCGCAAGCCTTCGAACGTCGTCCGTGAGCAGGCCGGAAATTTCCCTGCCGATCGCTTTGGAGTCGCCGAATGGAACGAGGATTCCGCGGTCATCGGCGAGCAATTCCCTGGCGTGCCAATAAGGCGTCGATACCACGGCCTTTCCCAAGCCAAAGCTGTAGGCCAGTGTCCCCGATGTCATCTGACATTCGTTGAGATAGGGCGTGACATACACGTCGGACATTGAAATGAAATCCAGCAAAGTTGCCTGATCGACAAACTGATTGCAGAAAATGACGTGATCCTCGATGCCGAGTTGGCGCACGCGCGCCGTTAGTTTGTTGCGATAGGCCTCGCCTTCATTCCGGATAAGGTTGGGATGCGTCGCGCCGAGGATGACATAGACCGCGTTTGAGCAGGCTTCGATGATCGACGGCATCGCTTCGATCACCGTCTCGATACCTTTGCTCGGCGACAGCAGGCCGAATGTCAGAATGGTTCTTCCTACGAAACCAAGTTTTGCCTTGGCATGATGCGGTTCGAGGAACGGAAAGTCAGGTATCCCGTGAGGAATGATTTCGATTTTGCGTGGCGGAACACCATGAACGGACTGCAGCAGATCATGGCCTTTTTCGGCCATTACGACCAATTTGGTCGAAGCGTTGATAATTCGCGCCATCACTTTGTGCTGGGCGGGCGTTGGTTCGGCGAGAACAGTGTGAAGAGTCGTCACCACTGGCAGTTCGAGGCGCGACAATAGCTCGACGATATTCGAGCCGGCCTCGCCCCCGAAGATTCCATATTCGTGCTGAAGAGACACGACATCGAAGCTGGATTTGTTCAAGAACTCGGCCGCATCGATGTAATCGGCGATCAATTCGTCTTGGACTTGAAACCGCACGGCCGTCGGGTAGTCGTAAGTACGTCCGCCATCGTTCATTACCACAACGCCGGTTTCCAGATCGAGGCGCTCCAGCGAGACCGCACGATGAAGATCGTGGGTGAAGGTCGCGATGCCGCAGCGCCGCGGAAGGTGATTGCCGATGAATGCAATTCGTTGGAGCGCGCTCATTCAGCTGTGTCCATAACCGTGGATCGCAGCAGGTCCGTAACGACGTCTCTGCCCGGATACGCGACAAGAGCGGCAAGTCCGGTTTGGCCAGCGCGGATGTCGATGCAATCCGATTGCAGGAAGATGGCGCTGCCAATTTTAATGTCGAATGAGCCGGCGCGAGCATCGCCACCGATGACGAGAAGCCAGGTTTCTTTGTCCGATTGCAGCTTCCAGACGGAATGCGGAGCCAGTTCGAGACGTTCGAACGTGAAATGTGCATTCGAGGTGAGCAGCGTGCGTTCGTCACTGAGGATGACGGGTAATGCGGTGATATCAGCGGGTCTGGCATCGCAAACCGCGATGGCATGATCGACGTGCAGCTCGCGCCCTCGACCGTGATCGAATAGCCGGAAAGTCGCATCGCTGCGTTGCTGTATTTCCGCGATCACGAGACCCGCACCGATTGCGTGGATCGTTCCGGCAGCGACAAATACGCAGTCGCCAGCCTTCACTCGCTGCCACGCAATCAAATCGGAAATCGAGCCATCATCGACGGCATGCCGTAACTGCTGTGAAGTGCGCCGCCGGGTCAGTCCCAAAGCAACTATGGATTCATCCTGCGCGTGAAGAACATACCATGCTTCGGATTTTCCGTTGTCGAGTCCCATTGACCGCGCGTAGCTGTCATCCGGATGGACCTGAATGGACAGCGGCTCATTCGTGAAAAGAATCTTGAGCAGGAGCTTCGGTGGCGCGGCCGTCGTATCGGTGCGCTCGTACCAGATTTCACCGATCGCGTTTCCGCCGTGGAACGTGGTGTTCCAAGGGCGCAAGTCCGCGACACCCCAAGGCTTAGGTAACGCATGCGCGCGTGCATGTTCGACCGCCATAGGCCTTGCCCCGATCTGTATCGAGCAGAATGCTTCGCTGTCAGGCGGCGTCTATTTCGCGTTATCGCAGGCTGTGCAGCATCGAATGCGCACGCCGCCAGAAAGATAAGATGGCGCCGGAAACAGCAGAGCTGATGAGAAAGTCGAGATAATCAGCGCAGGACAGAAATCGTCGTC
>CAMBBO010000209.1 GCA_945862935.1 Pseudorhodoplanes sinuspersici
GCATCTCACCATCGACCTCAAGATCGGGATGGGAAGCAGCGAGCTTGGCTACAGCATCGCGCATCTTGCGCGCCGAGGCACTGTCGGACGAACCGAAATTAGAGTGCGAGACGAGCGCAATCTTCGGCTCCAGCCCGAAGCGCCGCACATGGGCCGCCGCCAGAACAGCCATCGCGGCAATCTCGTCCGCCGTCGGCTCTGACGTCACCTGAGTGTCGGCGAGGAAAAATGGTCCCTTGCCCGTGATCACGAGCGAGAGCGCCGAAAAGTCACGTACACCGCGCGCAAGCCCGATCACGTCCCGGATGTTCTTCAAGTGCGCCATGTAGCGGCCCTCGAGGCCGCAGATCATGGCGTCCGCCTCCCCGCGCCGGACCGCAAGCGCTGCGATCACCGTCGCGTTGGTGCGAACGATGGTGCGCGCAGCGTCTGGCGTGATGCCGCGCCGCCCGGCAGCCTCGATATAGGTCTGCACGAAATCGCGGTAACGCGGATCGTCTTCCGGGTTGATGAGGGTGAAATCGCGGCCCGGCCGCATCGACAACCCGTATCGCTCCAGCCGCGCTTCGACCACCGACGGGCGCCCGACAAGGATCGGCTGCGCCAGCCCCTCCTCGATCACCACCTGCGTCGCGCGAAGGATGCGCTCATCCTCGCCCTCGGCATAGATGACACGTTTCGGCGCTTCCTTCGCCTTGGTGAAGAGAGGCTTCATGATGAAGCCTGAACGGAATACGAAGCGGTCGAGCCGCTCATTGTAGCTTTCAAAATCGGCAATCGGCTTTCGCGCCACGCCTGATTCCATCGCGGCGCGCGCAACCGCCGGCGCGATGCGCAGGATCAGGCGCGGATCGAACGGATTGGGAATGAGAGATCCCGGGCCAAAATTGCGCGCCTCGCCGCCATAGGCACGAGCTGCGACTTCGGACGGCGCCTCGCGGGCAAGACCTGCGATAGCCTCGACTGCCGCAAGCTTCATTTCCTCGTTGATGGTCGTCGCCTCGACATCGAGCGCGCCGCGAAAGATGTAAGGGAAGCACAAGACGTTGTTGACCTGGTTCGGATAATCCGAGCGTCCTGTGCAGATCATCGCGTCGGGACGCAGACTCAAAACCTCCTCCGGCATCATTTCGGGATTGGGATTGGCCAGCGCCATGATAAGCGGGCGCTTGGCCATGCTCTTGACCATCGGTGCCTTGAGCACGCCGCCTGCCGAAAGACCGAGGAAAATGTCCGCGTCCACGATGACTTCGGACAACAAGCGCGCCTTGGTGTCCTGTACGTAAACTTCCTTCCAGCGGTCCATCAGGGTATTGCGGCCCTTGTAGACGACGCCTTCGATGTCGGTGACGAAGATGTTTTCGCGCTTTGCTCCAAGCGCGACCAGGAGATTGAGGCAGGCGAGCGCGGCAGCACCAGCGCCTGATGTGACGATCTTCACCTTCGCGAGTTTCTTTCCGGTCAGGTCGAGCGCGTTGCGTACCGCCGCCGCCACGATGATCGCCGTGCCATGCTGATCGTCGTGAAAGACCGGAATTTTCATCCGCGCCTTGAGACGCTCCTCGACCTCGAAGCATTCGGGAGCCTTGATGTCTTCAAGATTGATGCCGCCGAAAGTCGGCTCAAGCGCCGACACGACATCGACCATCCGCTCGATTTCCTTAGCGTCGATCTCGATGTCGAACACGTCGATGCCGGCAAATTTCTTGAACAACACCGCCTTGCCTTCCATCACAGGCTTGGACGCGAGCGGGCCGATATTACCGAGACCCAGCACGGCCGTGCCGTTCGTAATGACTGCGACGAGATTTTGCCGCGCGGTGAGAGAGGATGCTTCCGAGGGATCGGCCACGATCGCTTCGCAGGCCGACGCGACGCCTGGCGAATAGGCAAGCGCCAGATCGTGCTGGCTGCCGAGCGGCTTGGTCGCCTGAATTTCGAGTTTACCCGGCCGCGGAAAGCGGTGATAGGCGAGCGCCTGTGTTTTCAGGTCGTCCGACAAATTCGACATTGACGAAGGCATTGCGTTTTCTCCCGGCCGGACATTACCCGGCTCGGCGCAAAATCGCAGCCTTGAAGGCACATTATTTCTGCGGCAGATTCAGGCGGATATGCAGCTCCTTGAGCTGCTTTGGCGTAACGTCGGACGGCGCGCCCATCAAGAGGTCTTCCGCGCGCTGGTTCATCGGGAACAGCACAACCTCGCGCAGGTTTTCCTCGCCGCAGAGCAGCATGACAATACGGTCGATGCCGGGCGCGATGCCTCCGTGCGGCGGCGCGCCAAGTGAGAGCGCGCGCAGCATGCCGCCGAACTTCGCCTCAAGCACGTCCTCGCCGTAACCGGCGATTGCAAAAGCCTTCTTCATCACGTCGGGGCGATGGTTGCGGATCGCGCCGGACGACAATTCGGTGCCGTTGCAGACGATGTCGTACTGGATCGCGTTGATGGCGAGCAGCTTGTCCTGATCGGCCGCCGCATCGAGCGCGAGAAATTCCTCCGTGCCCATATTCGGCATGGAGAACGGGTTGTGGGAGAAGTCGACTTTCTTGTCTTCCTCGTTCCATTCGAACATCGGGAAGTCCACGATCCAGCAGAATTCGAACTTGCCCTTGGCAATCAGGTCGAGTTCCTGCCCGACCTTGGTGCGCGCAGGCCCTGCGAACTTGACGAAATCCTTCGGCTTGCCCGCAACGAAGAACACCGCGTCGCCGACACCGAGACCGAGCTGGTCGGCGATCTGCTTGGTGCGTTCAGGACCTATATTTTTGGCAAGCGGTCCTGCGCCGCTCTCCTCGCCCTCGCGCCAGAAGATGTAGCCAAGACCCGGCTGACCTTCCCCTTGCGCCCATGAATTCATGCGGTCGCAGAAGGCGCGATTGCCGCCCTTCGGTGCGGGGATCGCCCACACCTCGACCTTTGGATCGGCTGCGATCATGCCAGCGAAAATCTTGAAACCCGAACCTGCGAACGCAGACGTGACGTTCTGCATCTTGATCGGATTGCGAAGGTCCGGCTTGTCCGTGCCGTAAAGCTTCAGCGCGTCGGCATACGGGATCAGCGGGAATTTCTGCGTCACCGGCATGCCGCCGCCGAATTCCTCGAACACGCCACGCAGCACCGGCTCGACCGCGTCGAACACGTCCTGCTGCGTGACGAAGCTCATCTCAATGTCGAGCTGATAGAATTCACCCGGCGAGCGATCGGCGCGCGCATCCTCGTCGCGGAAGCAGGCCGCGATCTGGAAATAGCGGTCGAAGCCCGACATCATGATGAGCTGTTTGAATTGCTGCGGCGCCTGCGGCAGCGCGTAGAATTTCCCCGGATGAATGCGCGACGGCACGAGATAGTCGCGCGCGCCTTCCGGCGAGGACGCGGTCAGGATCGGCGTCTGGAATTCGAAGAAGCCGCCATCCTTCATCCGGCGGCGGATCGAATCGATGATCTGCCCGCGCTTGATGATATTGTTGTGCAGCCGCTCGCGGCGCAGATCGAGAAAGCGATACTTCAGGCGGATGTCTTCCGGATATTCCTGATCGCCGAACACCGGCATCGGCAATTCCGCGGCCGGCCCCAGCACCTCGATCTCGGAGACGAATACCTCGACCATTCCGGTCGGCAATTCCTTGTTCTCGGTGCCTTCGGGGCGCTTTCGCACCTTGCCGTCGACCCGGATCACCCATTCCGAATGCAGCTTTTCAGCTTCCTTGAAGGCCGGCGAATCCGGATCCGCGACCACCTGCGTCAGCCCGTAATGGTCGCGCAGGTCGATGAACAGCACGCCGCCGTGATCGCGCACGCGATGCACCCAGCCAGACAGACGCGCGGTCTGCCCGATGTGACTCTCGCGAAGGTCGCCGCAGGTGTGGTTGCGATAGCGGTGCATGGGCTCTTTTGGCGCGCGGATTCGGCGAATGAGGGGGAAAGCGCGGGGAAAAACGCATGGGGGTCGGCCTTTGTCAAGGCAAAGCCCCTCGACAGGCCAGCGCCCGGATTGCACACTCGCTTTGGGAGCCTCTAACTCAAAGAAAGACGGTCGCGCGTAAGCGGCCTTCGCCTGATGGACCTGATTAGTACGACGACCGAACTTGCCGCGGCCTGCGAAAGGCTGGCGCGCCACCCCTATGTGACGGTCGACACGGAGTTTCTGCGCGAGTCGACCTATTACCCGCAGCTGTGCGTCCTGCAGATGGCGAGCGCGGATGAAGCCGTCGTGGTCGACGCGCTGGCCGACGGGATCGACCTGCAACCCTTCTTCGACCTGACTGTGAACGAAAAGGTCATGAAGGTCTTTCACGCCGCGCGTCAGGACATCGAGATCGTCTGGCATCGCGCGAACCTCATTCCGCATCCGATTTTCGACACTCAGGTCGCCGCCATGGTCCTCGGCTATGGCGATTCCATTTCCTACGACCAGCTGGTGCAGCGCATCACCGGCGACACGCTCGACAAGTCCAATCGTTTCACCGACTGGTCGCGTCGCCCGCTGTCGAAGGCGCAGGTCGATTACGCGGTATCGGACGTCACTCATCTTCGCGACGTCTATGAGAAATTGATGGGCGACCTGGAGCAGCGCGGCCGCACCAAATGGGTCGAGGAGGAGATGGATATCCTCACCTCGCCCGACACCTATCGCATGGACCCGGACAACGCATGGCAGCGGCTGCGCGCTCGCGTCCGCAAGCCGCGCGAGCTTGCGGTGCTGATCGAGGTCGCGGCATGGCGCGAGCGCGAGGCAAAATCGCGCGACGTGCCGCGCGGGCGCGTTCTGAAAGACGATCTCGTCGCCGACATCGCCGTGCAGGCGCCGACCAGTATCGAACAGCTTGCCTCGCTGCGCTCATTGCCGAAGGGCTTCGAGCGTTCAAAGTCGGGGCTGGAAATTCCCGAGCTTGTGAAGCGCGCAATCGCCCGCGATCCGAAAACCCTGCCCTCGCTCGAACGTCACAAGCCTGCGCCGAACGGCGCTGCGACCGTCGAGTTATTGAAGGTGCTGCTGCGCATGACCGCCGAGCGTCACGGCGTTGCCGCCAAGGTACTCGCCACGACGGAAGATCTCGAGCGCATCGCGTCACAGGACGATGCCGACGTCCCGGCCATGAAAGGCTGGCGCCGCGATATGTTTGGCGAAAAGGCCATTGCGCTGAAACAGGGCCGGCTGGCGCTTGCGATGGAAAAAGGCCGCGTTCTCGCAATCGACCGCTAAGGCGCCGCGAGAAACTAAGAGGTCTGGATTTCCGGGTCGCGCCCGATCAGGCGACCGAGATGCTTCATGCGGGTCGCGACACGTTCGCCGGCGAGCGGCGCATATTTGCCTTTCAGCTTTAGCACCAGCTTGCCCTTGTGGACCAGCAATGGCGTGTGCGGCAGCACGCCCGGCATGGAAGCTGAAATCATGTACGCCACGCGCATCACCGCACCCAGAACCCGCGCGCGATCGAGATAGCGGCTGGTCGCAAGCTCACGCAGCCGCGGCGACAATTCCTCGCTGGTCACGCCGACATGGCGAAAGAAGATGCAGAGCGCGAGGAAGGCGCGGCCGGGATGG
>CAMBBO010000210.1 GCA_945862935.1 Pseudorhodoplanes sinuspersici
GTGATGATCGAGCAGGCGGCCGGGCGTAGCGATCAGCACGTCGACGCCGCGCGTCAGCTTTGCATCCTGATCGTCGAACGAAACGCCGCCGATGATCAGCGCCATGCTGAGTTTCTGGCCGACGCCATATTTGATGAAATTTTCTTCGACCTGCGCCGCGAGTTCGCGCGTCGGCTCGAGGATCAGTGTGCGCGGCATGCGTGCGCGCGCGCGGCCGTTTTCCAGCATGGTGATCATCGGCAAGGTGAACGCGGCGGTTTTGCCGGTGCCGGTCTGCGCGATGCCCAGAACGTCTCGCCGGGCGAGAACGTGCGGAATGGCCTGCTCTTGGATCGGAGTGGGAACGGTGTAGCCTGCCGCTGCTACGGCGGCTTGGACCTTGGCGGACAGGCCCAGTTGGGAAAAGCCCATATAACCTCTATGCATGACCGCCCGGCTTGACGCCGCGCTGACTGGTCAATGCACGACTTGCGATGCGCGGGGGGCGGTCTCGAATCTTTTAAGTCGTTTGACCGTTGCCGCGGAACATAGGTCTGGGGGGCTGAAAGTCAATGCTTTGACGGGTGCTAAGTTAAATAAATACCTTAACTTTTCGGCTTCAAACGGGTGACGAAACGATGACCGAACCACTCCCCACGCTGCTCGTTCCGGGCCTCCTTTGCTCAGCGCGGCTGTTCGCCGATCAGATCCCTGCGCTGTGGCGCTTCGGCGCTGTCACGGTCGTCGATCACCGGCAAGACGAGACGCTCGACGGCATCGCCGCGCGCATCCTGAAAGGCGCCCCGCCACGTTTCGCGCTCTGCGGACTTTCGATGGGCGGATATATCTCCTACGCGATCCTGCGCGCGGCACCGAAGCGCGTGGTGAAGCTTGCGCTTCTCGATACCGCCGCGCGCGCCGACACGCCTGAGCAGACCGAACGCCGCAAGGCGCAGATTGCGCTCGCGCAATCCGGCAAATTCGGTGAAGTCGTGGAGACGCTGCTGCCGGCGTTTATCCACAAGGACAGGATGAACGACGAGGCGCTGAAAAAGACCGTTCGCGACATGGCAGACGACACCGGCGCGGACGCTTTCGTGCGGCAGCTTCGCGCAATCATGTCGCGGCCTGACTCGCGCCCAGATCTGCCGAAGATCACATGCCCGACCACGGTGATTGTCGGCGACGGCGATGCGCTGACCCCGCCCAAAGTCGCGGAGGAGATCGCAGGTCTCATTCCGAACAGCCGTCTCGTGGTGGTTCCCGATTGCGGACATCTGTCCACCATCGAGCGGCCGCAGGCGGTGACCAAAGCTCTCGTGGAATGGATACAGTGATCGCGCGCGTTTCGCGGCTGGATTTTTCCCCTGCGGAAACCTGCGCTGGAAAATTGTTCTTTTCTTCTTCGTGATGGTTGCCCGCGTGGGCAGCATGTTATGGGACGCGGATGACAACCATTCTCGATCTGATCGGCGGTACGCCGCTCGTTGCCATCAAAAATCTCGATACCGGCCCCTGCGAACTCTTCCTCAAGCTCGAAAGCGCTAATCCGTCGGGCTCGATCAAAGATCGGCCTGCGCGCGCGATGATTGAAGCCGCCGAACGCGATGGGCGGCTCAAGGCCGGCGGCACCATCGTCGAAGCGACGGCGGGGAATACAGGTCTGGGACTCGCCTTTGTCGGCGCGCAAAAGGGCTATCGCACGATCCTCGTCGTTCCCGACAAGATGTCGCGCGAGAAAATCGTCCACGCGCGCGCGATGGGCGCCGAAGTCGTGCTGACGCGCTCGGATGTAGGCAAGGGCCACGCCGATTATTATCAGGACCTTGCGGCGACCATCACGCAGAAGACCGCGGGCGCGATCTACATCAACCAGTTCGAAAATCCTGCGAACCCAGCCGCACACGAAGCAACGACCGCCCCGGAAATACTTCAGCAGATGGATGGCGATGTCGATGCGGTGGTCGTCGGCGTTGGTTCCGGCGGCACGCTGTCAGGCGTCGGGCGCTTCATGAAAAAGAATTCGCCGAAGACGAAGATGGTTCTGGCCGACCCGATCGGTTCAATTCTCGCGCCGCTCGTCACGACCGGCAAGATGACGGAAGCGGGAAGCTGGGCGGTCGAAGGTATTGGCGAAGACTTCGTGCCGCCAAATTGCGATCTGTCGCTGGTGAAGGATGCTTTCTCGATTTCGGATCAGGACAGTTTTAACGCGGCGCGTGACCTTCTGAGCAAGGAAGGCATTCTGGCTGGATCATCGTCGGGCACGTTGCTCGCAGCGGCGTTGCGCTATTGCCGTGCGCAGAGCGAGCCGAAGCGTGTTGTCAGCCTCGTCTGCGATTCCGGCGCGAAATATCTCTCCAAGGTGTTCAGCGACGCTTATCTCGCGCAGGAAGGCTGGACCGGAACGCACACCGGAAAGGTTCGCGATCTTGTCATCAATCCGATCCGTGAAGGCTCGGCGGTGTTCGTGCGGCCGGAGGACAATCTGCGCACCGTGTTTGCGCGCATGAGAGCCGCGGACATTTCGCAGCTTCCCGTGATGAAAGGCGACAAGCTCGCGGGCCTCGTTGACGAAAGCGACGTGCTCGCAGCGCTCATGTCGGCACAGGATCGCGCGCGCGGCTTTGCCCAGCCGGTAAGTGATGTGATGACGACTCGGCTTGAAACCATTTCCGCCGATGCGCCGATCACCGACCTCGTGCCGTTCTTCAAGCAGGACTATGTTGCGATCGTGATGGACGGGGATCGCTTCCTCGGCCTCGTCACGCGCATCGACCTCATCAATCATTTTCGGATTGCATTGCAATGACCAAATCGAACCAGGCCGGCTTCTCGACCCGCTGCGTGCACGCAGGGCAGGAGCCGGACCCCACGACCGGCGCGGTGATGATGCCGATTTACGCGACATCGACCTACGTTCAGTCGTCGCCCGGCGTTCACAAAGGCTACGAATATTCGCGCTCGCAAAATCCGACGCGCATGGCATTCGAGCGCTGCATCGCCGACCTCGAAGGCGGCGCGCAGGGCTACGCTTTTGCGTCCGGCCTTGCCGCGATTGCCACTATTTTGGATTCGCTGGAGCATGGCGCGCATGTGGTCGCGGCCGACGATCTCTATGGCGGGACGCGCAGACTGTTCGAGCGGGTGCGAAAATCATCAGCGGGGCTTTCGGCAACTTATGTCGACCTCACCAACGCCGATGCGCTGGAGAAGGCGATCCAGCCGAACACCAAACTGATCTGGATCGAGACTCCGACCAATCCGCTGCTCAAGCTGATCGATCTGCAGCGCGTCGCGCAGATTGCAAAGAAGCACAAAATCCTCCGCGCCGCCGACAACACGTTTGCCAGCCCGTTCATCCAGCGCCCGCTGGAATCCGGCTTCGACATTGTGATGCATTCGACCACGAAATATCTCAACGGCCATTCCGACATCGTCGGCGGCGTCGCCGTGGTGGGCGAGGATTCCGCTCTGCGCGAGAAGATGGCGTATCTGCACAATGCGGTTGGCGCCATTCAGGGTCCGTTCGATTCATTTTTGGCGCTGCGCGGCGTGAAGACGCTGGCGCTGCGGATGGAGCGGCATTGCAATTCCGCCATGCGTATCGCGGAATGGCTGGAAAAACATCCAAAGGTGAAGCGCGTCTTTTATCCCGGCCTGCCGAGCCATCCGCAACATGCGCTCGCGAAAAAGCAGATGCGCGCCTTTGGCGGCATGATTTCGCTCGAACTGAAAGGCTCGCTCGACGACGCGCGGCGTTTCCTCGAACGCTGCGAATTGTTCGCGCTCGCCGAAAGTCTCGGCGGAGTGGAGAGCCTGATCGAGCATCCGGCCCTGATGACGCATGGATCGGTGCCGGAGGACGTGCGCGCGACGCTCGGCATTTCGGATTCACTGGTGAGGCTGTCGGTTGGCATCGAGGAGCCGGACGATCTCATCGCCGACCTCGACTTCGCTTTGAAGGCTGTTGACGGCTGACGCGGCCCAAAGCCTTATACCTCCCGGATAACAATGCCGGGGAGGGTTCGGAATGCGCACACAGGTCGGTATTGTCGGCGCCGGTCCTGCGGGGCTGATGCTGTCGCATCTGCTGCATCGCGCGGGCATCGACACCTTCCTGATCGAGGCGCGCAGCCGCGACTATTGCGAGGCTCGCATCCGTGCCGGCCTCATCGAGCAATGGGTGGTCGATCTCCTGTCCGAAACCGGCATCGGCGAGCGCATGAAGCGCGAGGCGATGTTTCACGACGGAATCTATTTCTCTTTCGACGATGCGCTGCATCACATCAACCTGCGCAAGCATTGCGGCCGCGGCGTTGCGGTCTATGGCCAGCAGGAGATTGTGAAAGACCTGATCGCGCGGCGTTTAGCCGATGACGGGCAGCTTCATTTCGAAGCGCAGGGCATGACGCTTGCAGACATTGATAGCCGCAAGCCAACGATCCATTTCACTAAAGATGGAAAACAGCAGACGATCGAATGTGATTTTATCGCAGGCTGTGACGGCTTTCACGGTATCGCGCGCCCGGCCATCGGCGGTATCGCCACGCACTATGAGCGCGAGTATCCGTTCGGCTGGCTCGGCATTCTCGCCGAAGCGCCGCCCGTCGCCGATGAACTCATCTATGCGTGGCACGAGCGCGGCTTTGCGCTGTTTTCCATGCGTTCGCCGAGTATCGTGCGTTATTACCTGCAATGCGCGCCCGACGAAGATGCGGACAAATGGTCGGACGCGCGGATCTGGGATGAACTGGCGATCCGGCTCGGCGGTGATGCGGCCTCGCGTTTGAAGCCCGGCCGCATTTTTGAGAAGGGCGTTACAGCGATGCGCAGTTTCGTCTGCGAGCCGATGCGGCAGGGGCGATTGTTCCTCGCCGGTGACGCCGCGCACATCGTGCCACCGACCGGCGCGAAGGGCATGAATCTCGCGCTCGCCGATGTGGTGTTTCTGTCACGCGCGCTGACCGCGCATTACAGCGAAGGCAACGACAGCCAGCTCGAAAACTATTCGAAGACTTGTTTGCGCCGCGTGTGGAAGGCGCAACGATTCTCGTGGTGGATGACGCAGATGCTGCACCGCTTTAACGCGGCGAAGGATTTCGACATGCGCCGGCAGATGGCGGAACTGGATTACGTCACCTCGTCGGAAGCGGCGATGACGTCGTTGTCGGAAAACTATGCCGGTCTGCCGATGGCAGCGGCATAGGCGCACAAGCTCTCAACTATTCGGCCGCTAGACGTCCAGCAATTCTTCGCTTGCGAATTCCGCGCGTTCGGAGATGAACGCAAAGCGTGCCTCGGGCTTCGTGCCCATCAGTTGATCGACAGACTTCTCTGTTTTCTTTCTTTCGTTATCGGCAAGGATGACCTTCAAAAGCATCCGCTTTTTCGGGTCCATCGTCGTCTCTTTCAACTGTGCCGCCATCATCTCGCCAAGGCCCTTGAAGCGGCCGATGTCGACCTTGGCGTTGGCGTGGAATTCCTTCTTCAGCAGGATGTCTCTGTGCTTG
>CAMBBO010000211.1 GCA_945862935.1 Pseudorhodoplanes sinuspersici
CAGGCCATCTCGCCGGACGATGTCCTGTTTGCGTATGCCGGCGTGCGGTCGCTGTATGACGACGGCGATGGCAAGCCGGAAAAGGCGACGCGCGATTACCACCTCGATCTTGCTGAAGGATTCCGCGAAGCGCCGCTCTTGACGATCTACGGCGGCAAGATCACGACCTATCGCAAGCTTGCCGAAGCCGCGTTAGCAAAGCTCGAACATTTCTTTCAGCTCGGGCCGGCATGGACGGCGCATAGTCCGTTGCCGGGCGGAGATTTCCCGATCACCGGCGTCGACGCGCTCGTCGCCAAGACAAGACGGGGCTGGCCGTTTCTATCCGACGACCATGCGCGCCGGCTGGTGCGCGCCTACGGCACGCGCGTCGACATGGTGCTGGGCAACGCGAAATCGATGACCGATCTCGGAAGGGATTTCGGCGCATCTCTCTTCGAGGCCGAAATACGTTATCTGATGCAGCACGAATGGGCGCATGACGCCGACGATGTCTTGTGGCGGCGGAGCAAACTTGGCCTGCACATGTCCGCGGATCAGAAACAGGCCGTCGCGGAATTCATGACCGCCGCGCGCAGCCTGTCGGCTGCCGAATAGTCATGGCGTATCTCATCGCCATCGATCAGGGCACGACATCGAGCCGCGCCATCGTATTTGACGATAAGTTGTCGGTGATTGCGCTGGCACAGCAGGAATTTCGTCAGATTTTCCCGGCGCCGGGCCATGTCGAGCACGATCCTGAAGAGATATGGACGAGCGTGGTTGCGACCGTCCGGGAGGCGATGGCGAAGGCAAAAATCGCCGCGAAAGATGTCGCCGCCATCGGCATCACCAATCAGCGCGAAACGACGCTGATCTGGGATCGCGAAACGGGAAAGCCGATCCATAATGCGATTGTCTGGCAAGATCGCCGCACGGCGGACCAATGCAGAAAACTGCACGCGGCCGGACACGAACCGCTGATCGCCAGCAAGACGGGTCTGCTTCTCGATCCGTATTTTTCAGGGACCAAGATCGCGTGGCTGCTCGAACACGTCGAGGGCGCGCGTGCGGCAGCGCAAGCGGGCAAACTCGTTTTCGGCACGATCGACACTTTCCTTCTGTGGCGGCTGACCGGCGGTAAGGTGCACGCAACAGACGCGACCAATGCGGCGCGGACGCTCCTGCTCGACATCAAGACGGGCGCGTGGGATGGCGAACTTGCAGGATTGTTTGGTGTGCCCGCTGCGATGTTGCCGCAGGTGAAGGATTGCGCGGCGGATTTTGGTACGACGCTGTCCGACCTGTTCGGCGGGCCGATCCGCATTCTTGGCGTTGCGGGCGACCAGCAGGCTGCAACGGTGGGGCAAGGCTGTTTCTCGCCCGGCATGATGAAGTCGACCTACGGCACGGGATGTTTTGCGCTGCTGAATACCGGGAATGTTCCGGTCGCTTCGAAAAATCGGCTGCTGACGACCATCGCATATCAACTCGATGGCAAGCGCACCTACGCGCTCGAAGGCGGGATCTTCATTGCGGGCGCCGCGGTGCAATGGCTGCGCGACGGATTGAAGATCATCACGAAGGCAAGCGAGAGTGGCACACTCGCCGCGCGCGCCGATCCGGCAGAGCAGGTTTATTTCGTGCCGGCGCTGGTCGGCCTTGGTGCGCCTTATTGGGATGCCGATGCGCGTGGCGCGATCTATGGGCTGACGCGCAATACCGGTCCTGCGGAATTCGCGCGCGCGGCGCTTGAGTCTGTCGGCTACCAGACGCGCGATCTACTCGAAGCCATGCACGGCGACTGGCCGGGATCGGGCGAAGCAGGAACAGTATTGCGCGTCGATGGCGGCATGACCGCGAGCGATCAAACGATGCAGTTCCTTGCCGACATTCTGGGTGCTGCGGTCGATCGGCCGGTTGTGAAGGAAACAACGGCCCTTGGCGCTGCCTATCTCGCGGGCCTTCAGGCCGGCATCTGTCCGCCACCGGAACGCTTTGCTGCCGCATGGAAACTCGACCGCCGCTTTGTTCCTATGATGGACAAAGAGACGCGCGCGCGAAAATGGGCAGGCTGGCGCGATGCCGTGTCACGCACGTTAACGAGGCGTTGAGGTTACCCGCGCATTGCAGGCTCTAAGCGCCGATCCGCTCAATTTTAGCAATCAGCTTCAGCACGTTCTAATCGGATTCTGTTTCATTCGATCCACCGCTATTTTACTAAATACGGATCGCGTGAGCATGGGCTTAGCTGTCACCAAAGGCATATCGGACCTCGTTCTGATGACGAAAGTTCTCGTCATCGACGACGAACCGTATATGCGCAAGGTGATCCGCAGCCTTCTGCTGGCGTGCGGATTGAAGGACGTTCACGACGCGCCGAATGGCGGGCAGGGGCTCGATGCCATCTGCAGCATGGCGCCGGACGTGGTCATCCTCGATTGGGAGATGCCCGATATCAACGGCGCGGACTTCATGCGCATGGTGCGTTCGCCCGAATCGTTCCCCTATCCCGGCGTTCCGGTCATCATGCTGAGCGGGCATGTGGAGCGCGAACGGGTGGTCGAGGCGGTGCGCCTTGGCGTGAATGAATATCTCGGCAAGCCGGTATCCGCAAAATCGCTTCTCGAACGCATTATTGCGGTTCGCGCCAAGCCGCGGCCGATTGTGCGGATCGGCAATTATTATGGCCCGCAGCCGCGCAAGCTCCTGCCGGAAACGGCGCAACCATTGCTCCCCGGCTTCGACGACAGCAACTGGCTGACCGGCGACCTCCGCTAATCTTCACAGCGTCATCGAATCGCTTGAGCGCGCCGCGTGCGGCGTCTAGCTTTTGCCTGCGCGGGAGACATCTTGCGCCGGGCAGGCGGAAATTTGATGCCAGAGAATGCGGCGGCGGCCACTCCACTCGTGAGCTTTGACGGACTGGTCAAGCGTTTCGCCGGCGTTCCTGCGGTCGATGGCGTTTCGCTCGATATTCGGAAGGGCGAATTTTTCGCGCTGCTCGGCCCCTCGGGATGCGGCAAGACCACGCTCCTTCGCATGCTCGCAGGCTTCGAGATTCCAGACGAAGGGCGCATCCTGCTCGACGGTGAGGACATTGTCCCCGTGCCGCCGTATCGGCGTCCGGTCAACATGATGTTCCAGAGCTACGCGCTGTTCCCGCATCTGAGCGTCGCTGGCAACGTCGCTTTCGGGCTGAAGCAGGAGAATTTGCCGCGCGCGGAAATCGAGGCGCGTGTCGCCGAAATCATGGCACTGGTGCGGATCGAGCCATTCGCTGGGCGAAAGCCTCATCAGCTATCGGGCGGGCAGCGCCAGCGTGTCGCACTCGCGCGTGCGCTGGTGAAACGCCCCAAGGTTTTCTTGCTCGATGAACCGCTTGCTGCGCTCGACAAGAAGCTGCGCGCGCAAACACAATTCGAATTGAAGGAGCTGCAGCGGCGGCTGGGTTTGACTTTCATCATCGTCACCCACGATCAGGAAGAAGCGATGATCATGGCCGACCGGATCGGCGTGATGGATCATGGCCGTCTTGCCCAGGTGGGAACGCCTGCCGACATTTACGAGCGGCCAAGTTCACGCTGGGTCGCCGAGTTCATCGGCGAAGTGAACATGCTCGACGGCGTTGTGTCGTCCGCAGGCGCGGTCGATACGGCAGCAGGCCGGCTGCCAGTTGCTGCGACGATGGCAGCGCCGGGTGCAAGAGTGTCAGTCGCGATCCGGCCGGAGAAAATCCGGTTGGCGCGCGAGGGCGAACCCCAATCCGGGATTGGCCTACCGGGTCAGATTGCGTCGATCGCCTATCGTGGAGATATGTCGTTCTATGCAGTTACGCTCGATAGTGGCGTCGAACTGAAAGTCGCAGTCCCGCACGTTGCGCGCGGAATGACCGAGGCGAAGGCCGGCAGTCGCGTGGTGGCGTGCGTCGCGAATGACGCTTGCGTCGTGCTGACGCAATGAGTGCGCGCATCACGCACCGTTCAGGTTGGGCGCGGCGCCTTGTCGTGCTTGCGCCTTATCTCTGGATGGCAGTGTTTTTCGCAATACCGTTCCTGATCGTGCTGCGGATGAGCGTGTCGCAGAACGCAATCGCCTCGCCGCCCTATATTCCGGTATTCGATCCTTCGGCGGGGTTCGAGGGGATCAAGGCTTTCGTCGGCGCATTGTCATTTGGTAATTTTCGCAATGTCTTTTCGGATCAGATTTACATCTATGCCTATCTGAAGAGTCTTGAAGTCGCTTTGCTTTCGACTACGCTTTTGTTGCTGATCGGATTTCCAATCGCCTACGGGATGGCGCGCAGCCCGCGCGCGTTACAGCCTCTGCTGGTGATGGCGGTGATCCTGCCGTTCTGGACGGCATTTCTCATTCGCATTTATGCCTGGGTAAATATATTGCAGCGTGAGGGCCTTCTGAACGACGCGTTGCTCGCGCTCAAGCTCATCAATGAGCCGGTTGCGTGGCTTGCGAGCGACACCGCGATTTATATCGGCATCGTCTATTCCTATCTGCCGTTCATGGTGCTGCCGATCTATTCCGCGCTGGAACGGCTCGATGAAAGTTTGCTCGAAGCCGCAGCCGATCTTGGTTGCCCGCGCTGGAAAGCGTTCTGGCTCGTCACGCTGCCGCTGGCTTTACCCGGCGTAGTGGCCGGGGCGCTGCTCTGTTTCATTCCGGTGGTTGGTGAGTTCGTCATTCCCGATCTGCTTGGCGGGTCTGCGACGATGATGATCGGGCAGGCATTGTGGGTCGATTTCTTCTCCAATCTTGATTGGCCTGCGGCGTCGGCGCTGGCGATCATATTGCTCGCGCTCCTGCTCGTGCCGATCGTGCTTTACCAGCATATGCAGGCCCGCACGCTGGAACGAGGCAGCCGATGGTGAAGGGCGCCTCATGGTTCAATGTCGGCTCGGTCGCGCTCGGGCTTTCCTTCCTTTATCTGCCGATTGCCATCCTCGTGGTTTATTCGTTCAATGAATCGCGTCTCGTTACAGTTTGGGCCGGATGGTCGACGCGGTGGTATCGCGCTTTGCTGCACGATCAGGCCGTGCTGGATGCGGCTTGGGTAAGCCTTCGCATCGCATTCCTCTCCGCTACCTTTGCAACGATCCTCGGAACGCTCGCGGCCCTTGCGCTCGTGCGCATCGGAAAATTTCGTGGGCGCCTTGCCTTCTCCGCGATGATCTACGCGCCATTGGTGATGCCTGAAGTTATCATTGGTTTGTCGCTGTTGCTCTTGTTCGTGACGCTCGATTTTGGCCGTGGATTCTGGACCACCACACTCGCGCACACCACGCTCACCATGTCTTTCGTCGCGGTGATCGTGCAGTCGCGGCTGCTTTCGTTCGACTGGAGCATGGAGGAGGCAGCAATGGATCTCGGCTGCCCGCCAGTCCGTACATTCTTCACTGTGACGTTGCCGCTGATTGCCTCGGCGGTTGCTTCGGGCTGGATGCTTGCCTTCGCGCTGTCGCTCGACGATCTGGTGATCGCGAGCTTCACCAC
>CAMBBO010000212.1 GCA_945862935.1 Pseudorhodoplanes sinuspersici
GACCCGATCGCGATCATTCCGTTCGAGCCGCAAATATTCGGGACGGCGGCGAATAACGGCCAGATGATTGCCGAAGTCTCCTCAAGTCACAAAACGGCGGACGTGTTTCGGCACCTCGCCCAGCTTCTGACCGGCCGCGCCGAAGTGAAGAAAGCGCGTTCCGGCCTGCTCACGCCGCTCTTGCAGAAGCTCAAGGGTTAGGCAGGGAGAGTAAATACGTGTTTGGAAAGCGTAGCACCTCAGACACCCACGCTGGCGCGGCACCGCCGCCGCCCGCAGCCGCACCGCGTCCGTCCACGGCTGCGCCGGCACCTGCTCCGAAGGCCGACCGCGCGCCTGCGCCGTTGCCGTCATCAGGTCTTGGCGCGCCACTGATCTCGCCGTCAACCGGCCCGGTCAATGCTGGCCCGCGCGGCACCAACCCGATGATCCAGGCGACCGACACGCGCCGTTCGGAAAGCTATTACGAGACCAAAGGCACGATCTTCGGCGCGCTGATCGAAGCGATCGATCTGGCGCAGCTTGCGCGGCTCGACGCCGACGCTGCGCGCGAGGAAATCCGCGATATCGTCAACGAGATCATCGCGATCAAGAATATCGTTATGTCGATTTCCGAGCAGGAAGAACTGCTCGACGACATTTGCAACGACGTTCTCGGCTACGGCCCGCTTGAGCCGCTGCTCGCGCGCGACGATATCGCCGACATCATGGTCAACGGCTCCGGCACGGTTTACATCGAAGTCGCGGGCAAGATCGCGAAGACGGGCATTCGATTCCGCGACAATCAGCAACTGCTCAATATCTGCCAGCGCATCGTCAGCCAGATCGGCCGCCGCGTCGACGAATCCTCGCCGATATGCGACGCACGCTTGCCGGACGGCTCTCGTGTGAACGCCATCGTGCCGCCGCTCGCGATTGACGGTCCTGCGCTCACAATTCGTAAGTTCAAAAAGGACAAGCTGACGCTCGACCAGCTGGTCAAGTTCGGCACAATCACGCCGCAGGGCGCCGACATTCTCCAGATCGTCGGGCGCTCGCGCGTCAACACCATCGTGTCCGGCGGTACCGGCTCCGGTAAGACCACACTGCTCAACTGTCTCACCCGCTATATCGACGACGACGAGCGGATTATCACCTGCGAAGACGCCGCCGAACTTCAGCTCCAGCAGCCCCATGTGGTGCGGCTCGAAACGCGCCCGCCGAATCTCGAAGGCGAAGGCCAGATCACCATGCGCGATCTAGTCAAGAACTGCCTGCGTATGCGGCCTGAACGCATCATCGTCGGCGAAGTCCGCGGACCTGAAGCGTTCGATTTGCTTCAGGCCATGAACACCGGCCATGACGGCTCGATGGGTACGCTGCACGCCAACTCACCGCGCGAGGCTCTCTCTCGTATGGAATCCATGATCACGATGGGCGGCTATTCGCTGCCCTCGCGCACCATTCGCGAAATGATCTGCTCATCGGTTGACGTTGTGGTGCAGGCCGCGCGCCTGCGCGACGGCTCACGCCGCATCACGCACATCACCGAAGTGCTCGGCATGGAAGGCGAAGTCATCATCACGCAGGATCTGTTCGTCTACGAAATCGTCGGTGAGGACGCGAACGGCAACCTGATCGGCCGACATCGCTCGACCGGCATTGGACGCCCGCGTTTCTGGGATCGCGCGCGCTATTACGGCGAGCACAACCGGCTCGCGGCTGCGCTCGATTCCGCCGAAAACGCGGAAAATGCGATTAGCGCGTAGCGCGGTGGAATCAAACCATGAAGTCGCAGACCATCGCATTGTTCTTCCTGGTGGCCGTCGCCTTCGGCGGCGTGCTGTGGGTGTTCGTCTACCCGATCATTTCCGGCGAGCGAAAATGGGAACGGCGGCGAGAGAGCGTCGCCCGCGCCGAGCCCGCGGCAATCCGAACCAGCCGCGGCGCGCAAAAGTCCCGGCGCGAGCAGGTTGAAGATACGCTCAAGCAGATCGAGCAGAAGCAGAAGAAAAATCAGCGCCCGTCGCTTCAGGCCAAGATTGCCCAGGCGGGACTGACCTGGACGAAACGTCAATTCATGCTGATTTCAGCGGGCCTCGGTGTTTTCGCGTTCATACTCATACTAATTAGCGGGTTTGGAATTCTGCCCGCGCTCGGACTCGGTTTTGCCGCTGCCGGCGGCGCACCGTTCTGGTTGCTTTCATTTCTGAAAAAGCGGCGCGAAAACCGATTCCTCCACACGTTCCCGGATGCCGTCGACGTCATCGTGCGCGGCATCAAGGCGGGCCTGCCGCTGCTCGACAGCCTGCGCGTGATTGCCGCAGAAGCGCCGGAGCCGGTGCGAAGTGAATTCAAATCGATCCTCGAAACGCAGACCGTCGGAATTCCGCTCGGCGAAGCCTGCCAGAAACTCTTCGAGCGCATGCCGGTCGCGGAAGCAAACTTCTTCGGCATCGTCATCGCCATTCAGCAGAAAGCGGGCGGCAATCTGTCCGAGGCGCTGGGCAATCTTTCGCGCGTGCTGCGCGACCGCAAGAAGATGAAAGCCAAGATTCAGGCGATGTCGATGGAAGCCAAGGCTTCCGCGATGATCATCGGATCGTTGCCGATCGCCGTCGGCTTCCTCGTTTTCGTGACGAGTCCAAACTACATCGAGTTGCTTTGGACCCATCCGCTAGGCCAGTTCATGATCATGGGCAGCGCGATGTGGATGAGCATGGGCGTACTGGTCATGAAAAAAATGATCAACTTCGATTTCTAGGAGAGGGACATGGTCAATTTCTTCGTCTCACTCCTGCACGATACCAAGCTGTTGACGACGGTGCTCGCCGGCATCGCCGCGATGGCGACCGTGCTGACGCTCGCGATGCCGCTCCTGGTCAGCGACGCGCTGCCGCGCCGGATGAAGGCTGTCGCGGTCGAGCGCGAGAAAATCCGCCAGCGTGAACGCGAACGCATGGCACGCGGCGAGAAAGTTTCGCTGCGCGCGTCGCCCAAGCAATACATGCAGCGGGTGGTGGAGCAGTTCAATCTGAACAAATGGGTCGGGCAGGAGGAAGCGCGCCTCAAGCTGATTCAGGCCGGCTATCGCGGCAACGCACCGTACGTCACCTATCTGTTCTTCCGCATGGTAACCCCTGCCGTCGCGCTGGTGACGACCGCAAGCTACATCTTCGTCGTCCTGCAACTCGAATGGCCGGCGTCGCTCAAGGTCGGCGCGTGCATCCTCTCGGCTTATCTCGGCATGCATCTGCCGTGGCTGTTCCTGAAGAACAAGATTCAGAAACGCCAATTGTCGATCCGCCGCGCCTTTCCCGACGCGCTCGATCTCCTGCTGATCTGCGTCGAATCCGGTATGTCGATCGAAGCGGCCTTCCGCCGGGTGAGCGAGGAAATCGGCTCGCAGTCGATCGCGCTCGCGGAAGAATTCACGCTTACCACCGCCGAGCTGTCCTATTTGCCGGATCGCCGCCAAGCGTATGAAAATCTCGCGCAGCGCACCGACCTCGACGGCGTCAAGTCGGTTTGCGTCGCGCTCCAGCAGGCCGAACGCTACGGCACCCCGCTCGCGCAGACCTTGCGCGTTCTGGCGCAGGAAAATCGCGACATGCGTATGTCCGAGGCCGAGAAGAAGGCGGCGGCGCTGCCGCCAAAGCTGACGGTACCGATGATCCTGTTCTTCCTGCCGGTGCTGTTCGTGGTCATTCTCGGCCCGGCTGCAATCCGCGTCATGGGGATGCAGTAGGCGCCGCTAAAAAAATCCTAAGTCTGACTCAGGAGCGCCCTGCCCGCTTCAGCGGACCGTCAGGGCTGCGCAGCGTCTTCCAGTCTTTCTGCGCGAGCATCTGGCGCAGATACGCGACGTTCGCGGCAGCATCCTCCGGTGAGAGGTCTGCGGTTGCGATCTGCTCGGCTTCAGCGAAACGGCCCTGCAACCCAACCACAAGCGCTAAGTTCTGCCGCACCTTCGGCTCGGCGGCGGGATTGGCATTCGCGCGCTTTAGCGTTTCCTCCGCCTTCGGAAGATTCTTCGACAGCGCGTAGGACAATCCGAGATTGGAGAGCACCGAAGGCTCATCCGGAATGATCTTCAGCGCCGACGCATAATGGCGCTGCGCGTCATCGTGTTTTCCCATCTGATCGAGCACCGCGCCTTGCGCGGACAGGATGCGCCAGTCCGGGCGGTCCGGCGTATGCGCGCGGCTGAGCACTTCGAGGGCTTGGCCGTAGCTGCCTATATCCGCCAGAGCGCGCCCATAAGCGCCAAGCACCGCGGTATCGTGAGGATTGTGAATCGATCCCTGTTCCAGCACAGCTGCTGCTTGCGCGCGCTGGCCGGTTGCGCGCAGGGCCTGCGCGTAATTGATGGCAGCCTGCCCATCCTTGGGATTGGCGCCGTAGCGGGCACCCCAGGTATCCGCTTCGCGCCGCCATTCAGCTTCGGATCGCGGCGCTGTCGAAGCGCGCACGATCGAGCCAGTTGTTTCGCCGGTGCCCGTGGTCTTGCAGCCCCCGAGGCCAGCCGCCAGCAAGACGGCCGAAGCCGCCGATGCGATCAGGCGCGCGCGCACGGGGATTGGACGCATAATGGTCCCTTCAGGCGGCACGGTGCCGCCGATAACCCCGAAGCAATAAAGCGTTAACCTTAATGAGACGTTAATTTCAGGCCCTCGTCATCCGGCGCAGGGTGACTTAAAGGTTTTTGCAGGCCCCGATTTGCCGTCCCTAGTCACGAGAAACCAGACGCGAATGCATCCGATCTTTGCCCCTTCATCCGATTCGGCCTCGGCCATTCCGATCTGGTTCGTCAGCACCGCGACGTGGGCCTCGGTCAAGGACCGGCTCGACCCCGCCGCGCGCGCCTTCACGGGCGCTTCGAGCTTCGAGCCGAAGCCGGGCCGGCATCTCGTCCTGCCGTCGGCGTCCGGCGAAATTGGCGGCGTCCTGTTCGGGATCGAAAGCGCGCCGGAGGGCGCGGACATGTTCCGCCCTGGGCTGCTTGCCAATCTTCTGCCCAAAGGCACGTATCGCTTTGCCAACGCGCCCCACGATGCCCGTCTCGCCGCTCTCGCCATTGCGCTCGGCAGTTACCGTTTCGCGCGCTACCGCAAGAATGAAAGCCCGCTGGTCAAGCTGGTCGTGCCCGATGGCGCCGATGGCGCTGACCTGACGCGCATGGTCGAAAGCGTGACAATCGCGCGCGATCTCATAAACACGCCATCGAACGACATGGGCCCGGCCGAACTCGAGGGCGCGGTCCGCACGCTTGCCGCGCGGCATGGCGCGACGGTGAGCGCGATCACCGGCGACGATCTGCTCGAACAGAATTTCCCGTTGATCCATGCGGTCGGGCGCGCATCCGATCGCGCGCCGCGGCTGATCGACCTGCGCTGGGGCGATGCCGCCGCGCCGAAAATCACCATCGTCGGCAAGGGCGTCTGCTTCGACACCGGCGGC
>CAMBBO010000213.1 GCA_945862935.1 Pseudorhodoplanes sinuspersici
TGCGGCAAAGTTCACCTGCCGATAACCCGGCAGAATGTTCCTTCAGAACCTTGATGATCTGCTCTTCGGTAAATCTGCTCTTACGCATGTCCGTCTCCAGATGGAACGGACTCTACCCAAAAATGGGGGCGTTTAAGGGGAGCAGGTCAGGTGGGATCTAAAGCGCGGACTTTGTCCATCCAATCACAAACGAGATTCTGGCAGACGATCAAGGGACTTGTTAAATGCGTGACGCAACATCAGCTCGCACTCCTCAGCACGCTTCCGTGCCATCTCAGAGTTCCAGCACGATAGAATTTCCTGCAAATCCCGAATTGCTGCGTCGACAGCCGTTGCCAGATCAATTTCACAATCACCAACATCTTCGCTACGATAGTCACTCAACCTAACTATTTCCGCGCTCACTCGTCGCTCCTCGAATCACTTTTCCGACAGTGAAGGTCCAGCAGTTAACGAGCCGTTTTATGGGTCTGTCGGGATAGCCTCGAAGTCACCCTCGAGTTTCGTCAATAACAGCTACACCTTAGGATGACCGCATGGCGAATGTTGAGGATACGCAGCCTCCGGCGGTTGGCGTTTATTGGATCGCAGAAAAGGACTACGCAGCCCTGCGGAACATCTTCGTCGACGGCAAAAAAATGCCGAGCACCTGGCAAGCATGGGTGAAGATGGCCGAGGAGATGGAAAACGGCCTCAAATCCTACGGACATGCCGTCATGCGCGTTCACATCGACCCTAAGACATTTTCTGCTTGGTGCAACGACCACGGCACGAGCCCTGACCGTGATGCGCGAAAAAGGTTTGTGGCTGCAGCTGTCAAAGATCGCTACGGCGACCAGAAATAGAGGCGGCCAGAGACGCGGCCGCCAACATCTTCTGACTGACGCCCTACCACGCAGTGGTTTTATTCTTCGGTCTCCGAAGCGAGTCTCCGAAAAACGGGCATTCTCTTTATAAATGGCGGAGACTTTTTGGAATTCTTGGCGAATAAGTTCGACAACGGCGCACGCAGAGACTTTCGTTATGTCAGAAAGCCCCCAATTGGCGGCTATTTCTCGCATAGAGAAAAACTATTCTCCGGATTGCGCACTGGCTGGCTGGGGCGGGAGGGTTCGAACCCGGAAATGGCGACTCGTTGCGGAAACAGATTTTCAGCTTGCGGAGATTAGCGGGATTCTTGACGGATTAGTGCGCATGAAAGTCTCTGTAGAGACGTGCGCGCTCGAGGAAATCGCCGAGAAAACGGCGTTTCTGACCGCATTTTTTCAGATTACGAGTTAGCGATGGAATGCGTGGTGGGCCCGGCAGTCGATATCGAACGCCTCTCCAAGCGAATTCCCGCTAAATTGCCCGATTAGCGGGATATTTTTCTGATTTCACGACAGTTGTGTCCCTTGGCGGCAAAAAACCACGTCGTCGCAATGGTTTGATCAACTTAGCTGCGAAAATCAGATCGGGAATTAAGGCACTTCGATCGGGAGTAACCGCTATGTCACGGGATTTTCCACGATTGATCGCCGCGATCAGATCCTAGAGGTCCGGTTGAGAGAGTGACCTTGCGACGCTTTACGGGCGCTTTGTAAACTCTCGCGCCGCTATCTCGCTTCCGATCGGTGTGGACGGAACGTACTCACGGTGCTTACCCGCTATCGGACGCGGGCCGGCTTCTTGCCGGCATCCGGCGCACAATAGCATTGATAGAGCGTGCCGAGGATCGCCCGCGCATCTTCGCTGGCCAAGCTGTAAAATATGGTCTGCGCCTCGCGGCGGGTCGACACGATGCCAAGCGCGCGCATCTTTCCTAGATGCTGAGAAATCGCGGCATCGCTCAAATCCGCGATGTCCGCCAATTCCCCGACGGATTTCGGCCCGTCGAGCAGACTGCAAAGGACGAGCAACCGCTTGCTGTTGGCCAGGGCCGACAGCATGGCCGCGGCGGCCTCCGCCTTGGGGCGCATGTCCTCGAAACGGCTCGCCGGGCTGCGTTCGGATTTCCGTCTTGACATTTAAGTACTTTCGAAAGTACGAATATAATATATTGATCGGAACAAAAAGGAAATTGCCATGACCAATATGGGTTCCGCCGACCGCTTCGTTCGTTTTGCTGCCGGCATCGTCCTTATCGCGCTTTGCCTTCTGCCGCCAAGCGCGCCGGTTCTCAGCGTCCTCGGCTCCTGGATGTGGGCCGCATTCGCAGTGGGCGCGGTTCTCGTCGCCACCGCCGCGATCCGGTTCTGCCCGGCCTACCGGCTGATCGGCGTGAACACCTGCGCACGCCAATAAACACCCCCCGGCCGTCCTGGTTCAATTGACTTGCCTCAACCGGGGCGGTCGCCGCGATTGCTATCGTCACGCAACCCACAAAAAGGAGCACCGTCATGAGTTCTATGGCAACAGGCTTCTCCCGCGCACGCGAAAGAAGCATCGACTGGACGCCCTACATTATCGGTATTGGGCTCGGAGTCCTGAGCTGGATCGTTTTTGTCGTCGTCAACAACCCTCTAGGCATCACGACCGCAATCGGCCAGCTGTCGGGCGGCGTCGCGACCCCAATTCTCGGCGCTGAAGCCGTGACCAGCAATTCCTACTGGGCCAAGAACGCAATGAAGCTCGATTACGGCACGCTGTTCCTTGCAGGGACGCTGATCGGCGGAGCGCTGTCAGCATTCGCCACCGGGCGCTGGCATGTCGAAACGGTGCCCACGGTCTGGGCGGAGCGCTTCGGATCTTCGCAGGTGAAGCGATACATCGCAGCTTTCGCGGGCGGAGTGATCGCAATGTACGGCGCGCGTCTCGCCAATGGCTGCACCAGCGGCAACGGCATTTCCGGAGGATTGCAGCTCGCGCTCAGCGGCTGGGTTTTCCTCGCGGCGATGTTTGCCACCGGCGCCCTCACCGCTTTCATTCTTTTCCGCGCAACTCGCACCTGACCGGAGATCGCACATGCTTCCCGTCACCGGAACATTATCTCTCGTCCTTGCCGTCGTTTTCGGCGCGGCATTCGGCTTCCTTCTGCATCGCGGACGCGTTGCCGACTACAACACTATCGTCCGGCAATTCCTGTTCCAAGATTTTACCGTCATCAAGATCATGCTTACCGCGATCGTGGTCGGCGGTATCGGCGTGTTCGCTCTCGTCAATGCCGGTTACGCGCAATTCCACATCAAGCCGGCCGATCTTCTCGCGGTCGCGCTTGGCGCCGGCATCTTCGGCGTCGGCATGGTGATTTACGGCTATTGCCCGGGCACGGCGCTCGCCGCCATCGGTGCGGGCAGCGCGCATGCTTTCGTCGGTGCCGGGGGAATGCTGCTCGGCGGCATCTTCTACGCGCTCAGCTTCGACTGGATGAAGGTCAACATCCTTCCGGCCGGCGCGATGGGCAAAGTGCAGCTTCCGCAGCTTCTCGGTGTCGCCGCGCCGGTCCTGCTTGCAGCGCTCGCGGTCATTGCCGTTGCGGTATTCGCGCTGATCGAAAGCCGCTCGCGCGTGTCGTAGCTCCCCCGTAGGTTCGCTGCGGCACGTGTTGCCAGGCTTAACAGGCTCAGCGCTGGGTCAAACTTCGGTTTATTGGCATGCGTTGAAAATGGTTTTTCCTATTGCGAGACAAGATCGACACACATTGTCACAAAATAGTGCTCTATTGAAAAACGTCTGTGACATGTCTGTCCTAGATGTTGGTCAGTTCAGGATGCCCCAACGGAGGCATCGAAAAGAACATCCTCGTAAATCGACGAAGTTCAGTCCCTGAGCCGGCATCGTCCCGGCGACAGCCGACGGCATTCCTGACATCACGTGTAACATTCTAACCGGACCATGTCCGGCATCACTGGAGACAGGTAATGCAAGAAGCTCAAACGCACCCCGAACCCAAAGGCAAATGCTGTCACAAAAGCGGCGTCCATCGCGCCCAGCGCCGTGGCAAGTGTGGTTCCTCACACAAGCACGAAGCCAACGCCGCAACAGCCAATCCCCAGGAAATCCTCCAGCAACGTTTCGCGCGTGGCGAGATCGACACGGCGGAGTTCGAGGAAAAGCGGCGCCTCATCGCGAACGCTTAATCCCGTTCGCGACATCGAAACGGTGAGATAGTGCTAAACTAAACTGTTGGCGGCGTAGCTGTTCGATATCGCCGCCAACAGCCTTTATCATCGCTCAGTGCTGGTGTTGTGAATCATTCACGGCACCGCGCATCCCACGTCCCATCATGCCGCCACCGTTCTTCATCATGGCCTCGTACGCCGCGACCATCCCGCGCCTGGCGAGATCGGTCACTTCCGCGGCGTGATCTTGGAGAGCCTTGACGGCCGTCGTGTCGGTCGAGGTCTGGACGACGATGATCCCTTTCTCGGTCACCTCATATGTGCTTTTGATCTTGTCTTTGTCTCGGAAGATCGAGTGCAGCGCTGGACTCTCGATCGGCAAACCCGGGTCACGTCCTTCGTCGACCCGCTTACCCATTTCGACAACGTGCTTCTTTATTGTTGCCGCCACCTGGGGATCGTCCGATTCCGTAACAGTGCGGATACCGTCCGGGAGATTCGTCACCGTGCGCTTGATTTTCTCGTGGTTGGAGAACAGGTCATGGAGGTCGCTGCGCTCGTCCATGGTTGCGTTGCCCCCCATCATTCCCATACCCATCATGCCGGGGCCCATGCGGCCGCGCATGCGGGGGCCCATTTGACCGTCCATGCCCGGCCCCATCTGCCCGCGCATTCCCGGGCCCATGCCGCGCATTCCGCCCGGCCCATGACCGGTCGACTGCGCCAAAGCCCAACCTCCAACGAACAAAGTGGCGGCGGCGATACCGCCGATAACTAACGTCTTCGTCTTCATCCAAATCTCCGATGCCTGTGCAACGGAAGGTCCGTTGCTTATGGGCATTGGAGGGAGAGGATTTCACCCAAGTTTTTCAGAAACAGAGTTTTATGTGACAAAGTTTGTCAGGCGCGGCTGCAGCCATAATCCGACACACATTCCGCAAAAACTGCGGGATGATTAGTCTATGTTACAAGAATGCAAAACTCGCCACACATCCTGGTCGTCGACGATCATCGTGAGATTCGCGATCTCGTCTCGCGCGCATTGTCCAAGGAGGGATTCCGGGTCACCGCCGCCGCGGACGGACGGGCCATGCGGAGTATCCTTGCAGACAGCCGGATCGACCTCATCCTTCTCGATCTCATGCTGCCGGGCGAGGATGGACTTTCGCTCTGCCGGAAGCTTCGCGTCGAGTCGAACGTCCCGATTATCATGTTGACCGCAAAAGGTGAGGAGATTGATCGCATCATCGGACTGGAGATGGGGGCCGACGATTACCTCCCAAAGCCCTTCGGCAGCCGTGAACTGATCGCGCGGATCAAAGCCGTCCTGCG
>CAMBBO010000214.1 GCA_945862935.1 Pseudorhodoplanes sinuspersici
GCAACGAAAATGAACAATACGAGGTCGAGCGCCTGATCGGGATTGGAGACGTGAAAATCGAACAGGGGCGGAAAGAAGAAAAACGCCGATGCCGCGACCCCGCCAATGGCTGAGGCAATCCCCGCGACGATCCCCCAGCGGATCGCGGCAACGATGACCGGCATGACATAGACGACCGAATCGTGCCGCAGGCTGGACCAGCGCACGAGGGCCAACATGACGATCGTGACCGCAGCGACCAACGCCAGCGCGAGCAGCACGTTGCGCGCTTCTTCGAGCAGCATTTTGAAGACGGGACGGGGCACCGAAGGCATCCGTTGCGGATCACCGGGACAATAGCAGGCAGCGGCCTTGTTTGTCGCAGGCGGCTTGGCTAAGTAACGCCGTCGGCGGGCGTCAAGCCTGCGCGTCGGCCGCGGAGAGGTGGCTGAGTGGTTGAAAGCACCGCACTCGAAATGCGGCGTACCCGCAAGGGTATCGGGGGTTCGAATCCCTCCCTCTCCGCCAGTTCCTGATCGTAGCTGTCAGACCAGCCCGAGCAGCCGCCAATAGGGCAGCGACAAAAGCAATCCGAGCAGCGTCACGACGATAAAGCCAAAGCAGGCTTGGCGCGCCTGCGCGTGCGAGAACATCCGTTCCTCGGAGGACTCGTAGGCGACGACGTAGCTGATCGACTGGTTCGGCAGAACCCACAGTGTAAATGTCGAAAGCACGGTGATCACCACGATCCAGGGGTGCACGTTAAAGACTGGCGCGACCGGGATGAGGATGATTGCAAGCAGGAGCACGGTCTGTCCGCGCGGCAGCAGGAAGCGCAGGCCAATATTCATGGCCGCGATCGCGAGCACAAAAATCGCCGGACTGAGCGTTGCATTGCCGATGAAATGGCGAACTCCGTCGCTGATGGCTGCGTCGATGCCGAGCGCCGACATGATTGGCGCGAGACTGAGCACGACGCCGAAGCTCACGAGAAAATCCCAGTTCAGTTCCTGCAGCGATTGCCGGTTGAGTGAGCCTGCCAGGGCAGCAGCGACGACGCTTGCAAGACCGACGATTGCAGGATTGACGCCGAAGCTCGGGCCGACATTCCAGCCGATCACGAGCGCAAGCAATATCAGACCCATCGCAATTTCATTGCCGGTGGTGCGGCCGAGCAAGGAGAGCTGCAGGTCCACCTGTGCGTGCGAGGATTGCTGCGTCGATTGAGGACGCAGGATGAACCAGAGCGAGGCGAGCGAGCCGACACTGACAATCGCCGTAAGTGGCGCTGCGGCGACAAACCAAAAGGCGAGATCGAAGCGCGCGCGGCTCGTTTCCGGGATCAGGCCGAGGCCGAGAAAGTTGGAGCTCGATCCGTTCAGGAATGCATACAGGAGCGGACCGGCTCCGATAAATGCCGACAGGCCGAGAAAGGCGCTTTCGGGGCTGCGATCCTTGAAGCGCTGCGATTGCGCGGCGGCGAGCGCTGTCGGCAACAGCAAACGGGCGCGCGCGGCGCTCGCCGGAACAAGAAACGTCAGCAGCAAACCTGACGCGAGGTAGGCTGCGCCCTGCGCGAACAATCCCTTCGGCAATCGGCGCACGAGAAGAAGTCCCAAGCGGAATACCAGCCCGGATTCGGCGAGCGCAGTTCCAATCGCAAGAATCGCGAAAATGGAAATCCATGACGTGCTTCCAAATCCTGCAACGGCTTCGGCGGGTTTTGCGATCCCAAGAAACACCCACGCAACCACAAGCCCGAGATAGACAACGAATTCAGGAAAGATCGCCGCGACCCACAGCACAATCGCTGCGGCGAGCAGCAGGACGAAAGCCGCGGGTTTTGAATAGGTACTCGCAGCAATCGCGGTGAGAATCAGCATTGCGCTGGCGGCGCCAAAGAACAGCCGCACGGGCCGGGCGCGCAAACGCACCCAGGTGGAAGTCATCCGTTCCCGCCACGGTGGTTCGGATAAAGTCTCGGTTGTGGATTGCGCCTGCCGGAATGCCGCGCGCCCGGCTTCAAGAACCGGATCGCTCGCGGCTTCTTCCTCGGTCAGCCATTGAAGCCAGTGGGATATTTTGTCCGGCGCAATCTCGGCACCACTGCGCAATGCGCTGCCGAACAATTCGACGAAATGTTCGCGCGGCGCAAAATTCTCCGCGACTGTGAGTGCTTGTTCCCAAGCGTCGGCGTCGACAAGCTTGCCGATCGTGTCGAGTGCGAATGTCGCGACATTTTCGCTTCCGAAAATTCGTATGTGGGCGGCGCGCAGGGCCGTGGTCACAGCAGCGGGCAAGTGCCCGTTGCGCCACCCGAGTTCGGTGAGCTGCGTAGCGATGGTCTGCGCGTCGGCGCCGAATATCGCATCAAGGTCATCGGTGCTTGCGTTGTCCAGGGTGCCGGATCGCAAGACGCGATTGCGGTCCTCCGAGGATAGTGCATCGAGCTGCTTGTCGACGCGCTCGCGAACGAGTTGTTCGGAATCCTTGATGCTGCGCGACGCGACGCCGAGCCTGCGGCTCAGCGAGGCGCTCAACGCAAGGCCGATGGTCGGATCCTGCCGGACGAGATCGGTGAACCGTTCCTTATCGAGCCGCAGCAATTCGCCGTCGCCATCGGCAAGCACGCTGGCCGAGCGCGGCTCGCCGGTGAGCAGCGCCATCTCGCCGAAACAGCCGCCGCGCTTCAACTCGGCCACGCGCACCGCCGGCCGGTCATCGGCTCCGCGAACGTAAACGCCAAATGTCCCCTCGGACACGAGATAGAGGCTGTCGCCCGCCTCGCCTTGCGTGCAGGCGGGCTCATCCTTTTTGAATGCTATGGAATCGAGATTGGCCGCGAGCTTGGCGAGCGTGACACGATCGAGTCCGGAAAAAAGTTCGGCCTTAGCGAGCAGTTCCGCCGCGCGTCTGCGGCGGCGAAGATCGTCTTCAATCGAGTTATTGAAAGTGCCGTCCAATGGTACAGCCCCGAAGCTCTGGCTGTCAGGCTAGAGGAGCCGGAGGTCCAAGTCGATTGCCGTGGTCCGATGTTCGGCAATTACCACATGCCTTGCTTCGCCCGTTCGGGCCAGGCGCGATCATACGGCTCACCGCCGAGGCGCTCTTGCGTCAGCGCACCGAGTATCTGGCCGGGTGTTGGGATTGATTCGGCTGGGACAAGCGCGTCCGGGTTCCACAGGTTGGACCGCATCAATGCGCGCGCACATTGGAAATAGACCGTCTCGACATCGATCACGACGACGGTGCGGGGTGCTTTGCCGGCAACCGCGAAAGACTCGCACAACGCAGTCTCATTGCTGATCTTGGCGCGCCCGTTTACGCGCAATGTAGTCCCGCTTCCGGGGATCAGGAACAGCAACGCGACACGCGGATCGCGGATGATGTTGCGAAGAGAGTCGGTGCGGTTGTTTCCGCGCCGATCCGGGATCATCAGCGTGTTCTTGTCATGGACGCGCACGAAGCCGCGCAGGTCCCCGCGCGGCGAGCAGTCGAGGCCTTCGGGGCCGCTGGTCGCCAGCACAGCGAAAGGAGAGGCTTCGATCAGCGCACGGTAATGGTCCGTGACATGCGGCGTTTCTTTGGCCAATGCACCCTCGCTGGGCGATCCATAAATCGCCTCCAGCTGCTCGATCGTCGAAATCGTCGTCATCTGATCCTCGTCGTGTCTGCAGGACATTCCCGGACTAGCGCAGGCGGATCAACCCCCCTCGCTTGTTTCCTGAGCATTTTCGTCGGACAAATGCCGCGGCCGCGCGCGGCTTGGTGTTTCAGGAGACGTCTCAGTGGCAAGCGGTCTGCGGCAAGGTTTGACGAGTTACGGCGATCCGGCGTTTTCGCTGTTCCTGCGCAAGGCCTTCATCAAGGCGATGGGCTATTCCGACGACGCATTGGATCGTCCGATTGTTGGCATCACCGACACGTATTCCGACTTCAACCCGTGCCACGGCAACGTCCCTCAGCTTATCGAAGCGGTAAAGCGCGGCGTTATGCTCGCGGGCGCAATGCCGATGGTGTTTCCCACCGTCTCGATCCACGAGAGTTTTGCGTTTCCGACCTCGATGTTTCTTCGCAACCTGATGGCGATGGACACCGAGGAAATGATCCGCGCGCTCCCGGTCGATTCCGTGGTTCTGATCGGCGGCTGCGACAAGACGATTCCCGCGCAGGTGATGGGTGCTGCGAGCGCCGACAAGCCCGCGATTGTGCTGCCGACCGGGCCGATGCTGGTCGGTCATTTTAAGGGCGAGCAGCTTGGCGCCTGTACCGATTGCCGAAGGCTCTGGGGCGAATTTCGTGGCGGGCGGATGAGCCAGGAGGACATTGATGTAGCGAACGGCCGCCTCGTTCCGAGCGTCGGTACTTGCGGCGTGATGGGTACGGCCAGCACCATCGCCTGCATGATCGAGGCACTCGGATTGTCGTTGCCGGGAAGTGCCTCCATTCCTGCGCCGCATGCCGACCGCGTACGCATGGCGGAAGCAACAGGAAAGCAGGCCGCTGCGATGGCGAAGGGCGGCGTGAAGCCGTCAGAGATTTTGACCGAGAAGGCATTCCGCAATGCCATCGTGATGCTGCAGGCGATTGGCGGCTCGACCAACGGTGTTGTGCATCTGTCTGCGATTGCCGGGCGCACGCAAAATCCCGTCGCGCTCGACACGTTCGACGAGATCGGCCGCAAGACTCCGGTGCTGGTCGATCTGAAACCAACTGGCGTCGCCTACATGGAGCATTTCCATCAGGCCGGTGGCGTGCCGCGCCTGATGCAGGAATTGAAGGACCTGCTCGCGCTCGACGCCAAGCATGTCATGGGCGGCACGCTCGGCGATGCCATAAAGGAATTTGAAGACGTGCCGGGCCAGACCGTGATTCGCCCGCGCAATGCGCCACTGAAATCCGAGGGTGGGCTTGTGGTGCTGCGCGGCAATCTTGCGCCGCGCGGTGCTGTGCTGAAGCAGGGCGCCGCATCGGCGAAACTGATGCAGCATGAAGGCCGCGCGGTGGTGTTTGATTCCGTCGCCGACATGGCGGCGCGAATGGACGATCCGGCGCTGGATGTGACGGCTGACGACGTGCTCGTTCTTCGCAATGCAGGTCCGGTCGGCGCGCCGGGAATGCCGGAAGCGGGCTATCTGCCAATTCCAAAGAAGCTCGCGCAACAGGGCGTGAAGGACATGGTGCGCATTTCCGATGCGCGCATGAGCGGTACGGCGTTCGGCACGATTGTCCTGCACATCTCGCCGGAAGCGGCGGTAGGCGGCCCGCTCGGCCTTATTCGCAACGGCGACCGCATCAAGCTCGATGTAGCCGCGCGCAAGATCGACTTGCTTATCGACGAAGCGGAAATGAAAAAGCGTGCCGCCGACTG
>CAMBBO010000215.1 GCA_945862935.1 Pseudorhodoplanes sinuspersici
CGGGCGATGTGCGGCGCAGAGCGAAGGCAATCAATTTCGGCATCATCTACGGCATCTCGGCTTTTGGGCTAGCCAACCAGCTTTCGATCGAGCGCGAAGAAGCCGGCGCGTATATCAAAAAGTATTTCGAGCGCTTTCCCGGCATCAAGGACTACATGGATGCCACGCGCGAATTTTGCCGCGACAAGGGCTATGTCGAGACGCTGTTCGGGCGCAAATGCCATTACCCGGACATTCGCAATTCCAATCCGTCGATCCGCGCTTTCAACGAGCGCGCCGCGATCAATGCACGCCTGCAGGGCACGGCCGCCGACATCATCCGCCGCGCGATGGCCCGCATGGATGACGCCTTGGCGGATGCGAAACTGAAGGCGCAGATGTTACTTCAGGTGCACGACGAACTGATTTTCGAAGTGCCGGAGAAGGAAGTCGCAAAGACGTTGCCCGTGGTGAAGCGCGTCATGGAAGACGCACCGCATCCCGCCGTGCAGCTTCATGTGCCTTTGCAAGTGGACGCGCGCGCTGCGGATAACTGGGAAGAAGCGCATTAAGGCTTAACGACGCGCCTTTGTTGTGATCCGCTCGTCCCCGCGAAGGCGGGGACCCAGAATATAAAGCGTCGCAGCACAAACAATCGCACAACCGGATCAAGTTAAGCGCATCGCGCATATCTGGGTCCCCGCCTTCGCGGGGACGAGCGAATAATAATCTCCTATCTCCCTCGATACCGACAAATCGAAAGGCTCGATTGCCCATGCCCGATCTCTCCGCCTTCCCCATCGCCAAACGCTGGCCAGCGCAGCATCCCGACAGGTTGCAGCTTTATTCCTTTCCGACGCCGAATGGCGTGAAGGTGTCGATCGCGCTGGAGGAGATCGGTCTCCTCTACGAGCCACACGCGATAAACATCACGAAGAACGAAACCCAGGAGCCTGAATTTCTCGCGCTCAATCCCAATGGAAAAATTCCGGCAATCCTCGATCCAAACGGTCCCGGCGGAAAGCCGCTCGCCTTGTTCGAGTCCGGCGCAATCCTGCATTACCTCGCCGACAAGACGAAGATGCTCATCCCGTCTGATCCCGCGCGCGCTTGGCAAACGCTGCAATGGGTGCATTTCCAGATGGGCGGCGTCGGCCCGATGTTCGGGCAGGTTGGCTTCTTCCACAAATTTGCCGGCAAAGATTACGAGGACAAACGTCCGCGCGACCGCTACGTCGCCGAAACCAAACGGCTGCTTGGCGTGATGGACAAGCATCTCGCCGGCAAGCAATGGTTCATGGACGGCGACTACACGATTGCCGACATCTCGATGCTCGGCTGGGTACGCAACCTGATCGGTTTTTACGGCGCGGGTGAGATCGTCGGCTTCGACCAGTTCAAGAATGTCGCGGCATGGCTCGAACGCGGCCTCGCGCGGCCCGCCGTTCAGCGTGGATTGAATATTCCGGCGCGTCCGGCTTAATTGCCGTCATGCCGTCCGTCGCCACACTTCTCGCCTTCGCACTCGTATCCTTCGGCCTCGTCATTACGCCGGGACCGAACATGATCTATCTGATCTCTCGCTCAATCACGCAGGGGCGCATGGCCGGGATCATTTCGCTTGGCGGCGTCGCACTCGGTTTCGTTTTCTACATGCTGGCGGCGGCGCTCGGCATTACGGCTTTGCTCTTTGCCGTCCCGTTCGCCTATGACGCACTTCGCTTCGGCGGCGCCGCTTATCTTCTCTGGCTCGCATGGCAAGCCGTGAAGCCCGGCGGTCATTCGCCCTTCCAGGTGCGTCCGTTGCCAGTCGACTCACCGCGCAAATTATTCGCGATGGGCTTTCTGACCAACCTGCTCAATCCGAAAATCGCGATGCTCTATCTATCGCTGCTTCCGCAATTCATCGATCCGGCGGGCAATGTATTTGCGCAGGCCATCGCGCTTGGCTTCACGCAGATTGCGGTCAGCGTCACGGTGAACGCGCTTATCGCGATTACCGCGGGGTCGATTGCCGCCTTCCTTGGCGCGCGCCCGACATGGCTCTTGATCCAGCGCTGGCTGATGGGAACAGTGCTTGCGGGCCTTGCGGTCCGCATGGCGCTGGAAGCGCGCCGCGGGTAAATCACCGGGGAGAAAGCGGAAATTCCCCGCCCCGGTCCTGTCACATCCCCGTAATATCGGCGTCATATCTCACACGGGAAACGACGCCATGCCCGCCACCGCACTGAAATCCGCAGCCGACAACCGCGCCCGCCTCGCCGAGATCATCCGCACCCGCTCGTTTGGGCGCGGAAAGATCATGCTGGCCTCGGGCCGCGAGAGCGATTTCTATTTCAACCTCAAGCCGACCATGCTCGACGCCGAGGGTGCTGCCCTGCTCGCGGAACTGACGCTCGACGCACTCGCCGGCGAAAAGGTCGATTACGTCGGCGGCCTTGAAATGGGCGCGGTGCCGATTGCGGGCGCGATCGCGCAACTGAGCTTCATGCGCGGCAAGCCCATCCCGGCCTTCTTCGTACGCAAGAAGCCGAAGGAGCATGGCGCGAAGCTGTCCATCGAAGGGCTAGCGAAACACGAAAGCATTTCGGGCAAGCGCGTGGTCGTCGTCGAGGACGTCACCACGACCGGCGGCTCGGCGATGAAGGCTGTGGAATCTTTACGTGAGGCGGGCGCGCAGGTCGCGTTCGTTCTCACCATGGTGGATCGCGAAGAAGGCGCCGCCGAAACATTCAAGGACGCGGGACTGGATTTCCGCTCCATCTTTCGTGCATCGGAATTTTTGAAGGGATAGCGAATATGCTTCGTGCAATGAGCGTTGTTGTCATTCTGGCTGCGAGCATGCACTGCGCTGCCGCCCAAAGCGCCAAACCTCATTCGCCGCACGAGATCGCCGAAGCGAGCCGCCTGCTCGCGGAAAAGCGCGAAGCTTGCCGCCTCGAAGCCAAGGCGCAGAACCTGTCGGCTTACCAGCGCCGGAAATACCGCCTCGCCTGCCTGAAGCGCTGACACCCAACAAGGTAAACGCGCGGTATCGTTGAACCCGCGCGCTTTCGCCCACGACCAAACTCCGCTGCAACCTTCTGCGCCGCAAAACGTTGATCTGTCGGCGCAGTCGAACTGTGCGGGAGGATCAATCGTGCGCGTTCGGAATTTCGTCATCATTGCGGCTATTGGTACAACGGCTGCCTTCTCGGCAGGCAGCGCATCCGCGCAGGGATTTTTCGATCTTTTCGGCATGGGCCGGCGATCCTCACCGCCGCCGCAGGTTCAGCCCTACGCCCCGTTTAGCGGTGACGCATCCGCGCCTGTCGAGCGAACCGCTCCGGCCGCGACCTACGCCACTTATTGCGTGCGTCTGTGCGACGGACATTTCTTCCCGCTTCCGCGCGGTGCCAAGCCTGCGGAAACATGCAGCTCGTTTTGCCCGGCAGCCAAAACGGCGATTTATTCCGGCAGCGGTATCGAGCAGGCCGTTTCAACCAGCGGCAAGCGTTACGCCGATCTCGATAATGCCTTCACCTATCGCGACAAGGTGGTGGATGGCTGCACCTGCAATGGACGCAACGCGTCCGGTGTTGCGCGCGTGAATGTCGCGGAGGACGCGACGTTGCGGTCGGGCGACATTGTCGCGACCGCCGACGGCATGGTGACTTATCAGGGCAAATCGCGTGGCGGAGTCGCGCAGTTCACGCCGATCGACAAGAGCCGCGTGTCTTCGGAAATGCGAAACCGTCTCGCCAACATGCGCATCCAGCCGGAATATAACGGTGAGGACAAGGCGGCATCAGATGCCAGTTCGCCGTCGGCTGAAACCACCGGCGCGCCGGCAGCGAGCGAGAAGCGCACTCAGAGGTAAGAGATCGTTTCTTCTGCGATCGCCAGCGACGACGTTAGCCCCGGCGATTCAATTCCGAACATCTGAACGAGGCCCGGAACGCCATGGTGCTCCGGGCCTTCGATCATGAAATCCGCCGCGGCCTCTCCCGGTCCCGTGAGTTTCGGGCGGATGCCTGAATAATCCGGCACCAGTGACTTGTCCGGCAAGCCTGGCCAATACGTGCGGATGCGCTCGTAGAACGACTCCGAACGGGACGCATTCACTTCGTAAAATTCACGGTCGATCCATTCGACGTCCGGCCCGAAGCGCATGCGCCCAGCCATGTCGAGCGTGACATGCACGCCAAGGCCCCCATCCACCGGCGTCGGATAAATGAGGCGCGTGAAAACAGGTCTGCCCGCGTAACCGAAATAATTTCCCTTCGCCAACACAAGACGCGGGATGCGCTCCTGCGGGTAACCGTCCATCCGTTTCGCCAACGCTTGTGCACCGAGGCCCGCCGCGTTGATCACCGCATCCACATCGAACGATCCCGGCTCCGCGCCGCCGAAATAAACGCGCCAGCCATTTCCGGCGCGTTCGAGCCGCTCGACCGGCGTTGAAAACGCGATCATGCCGCCGCGATCTTCCAGATCGCCCTGTAGTGCCAGCATATAGGAATGACTGTCGATAATGCCGGTCTGCGGCGAAACCAGCGCGCTGACACACGACAATTCCGGTTCGAGATCGCGCGCGGCGTTGCCGCCGATCGGCTCGAGGCCCGGCACGCCGTTGGCCAAACCCTGTTTCAGGATGCCTTCGAGCTTTCCCCGCTCGGCCTCGTTGGTTGCGACGATGAACTTGCCGCACTTGCGGTGCGGTACGCCATGCGAAGCGCAATACTCGTACAGCATCGCATTGCCGCGCACGCAATGAAGTGCCCGCCGCGAACCCGATGGGTAATACATCCCGGCATGGATCACTTCGCTGTTGCGCGACGAAACTCCGGTGCCGATCCCGTCCTGCGCCTCGGCGACGATCACCTCGTGCCCCGAAATTGCTGCAGCGCGCGCCACGGCAAGCCCGATCACGCCCGCTCCGACCACCAGAACCTGCATTCCATTCCTCGCCAGCAATCCGGAGCGACGAAAAGCAGCAAGTCGGGATCGCTGTCAAACGGCCAAAATGAACGGGCGGATGACAGAATGTTCACGAAACCGACAGCCGGCTTCTGCGTTAATCACGGTGGGGGCGTGTGTGAGGGTTTCGCCATGATCCGCGTAGCGGCGTGTTTCAGCAGTATTATTTTGATCGGTTCTCTCGCGCTGACCGGCGATGCCGACGCGCAAGACAGAAAGCGCCCCGGCGCCGCTCCAGCAGCGGCCCGCGCTGCACCGGCACCGAGAGCAGCGGCACCCGCGCCTCGTGCCGCGCCCCGGATCGCAGCACCTGTTCAACGTGCGGCGCCGCGCATCGCAGCGCCTGTGCAACGGGCGGCTCCCCGCTTTGCC
>CAMBBO010000216.1 GCA_945862935.1 Pseudorhodoplanes sinuspersici
CCTTGATTTCTTCCGCGTAGCCGGACGGCGGCACGATGGTGACGAGTGTCATGTCACCGCGCGTACGCACCTTGATGCCTTCAGGAAGCTTCACGTCGCTGAGATGCTTCGAGTGGTTGATGTCGAGCGTCGACACGTCGACGTCGATTGAAACCGGAATCTGGTCCGGCGGGCACATAACCTCGATCGAATGGGTCACGATGTTGACCGCGCCGCCGCGCTTCACGCCGGGCGACTGCTCGGCATTCAGAATGTGAACGGGAATGTTCACGCGGATCATCTGGCCGGGCGCGAGACGGAGGAAGTCGACGTGGATCGGCACGTCCTTGATCGGGTCCATCTGGTAATCGCGCGGGATCACGCGATGCTTCTGACCGTCCACGTCGATGTCGTAGAGCGTGGTCATGAAGCGGCCCGCGTAGATCTTGGTACGCAGGTCGGCATGGTCGAGCGCGATGCTCACAGGGGCTTTGTTGTCGCCGTAAATTACGCCGGGCGTCTTGCCCTGGCGGCGTTCAGCGCGAGCGGCCCCCTTGCCGGCCTTCGCGCGAACCGTCGCCTTCATTTCCTTGACGGTCGCCATAGTATTAAGTCCTTGTGTTCTTTGCCGATTTTCGGCCAATTTTCGGAACGACCGTGGCCTGCCTCCAGGGGTGCGGAAATCGCCAGCGGTCGCGCGGGCTTATAGCGGCGATGGGGCCGCAGCACAACTCAGGGGTAGGCCGGGAAAAGCCGGTTAGAGGGTCGGCGGGGTGTCCGAGGGGGGCGTCGCGGAAGGAGCCACAGCGGCGAGCTTGGCTACCTGCGCCTCCAGAGCCGCGATCCGGGTCTTCATCGCGTCGTGCTCGGTATTCGCATGCTGCCCGGCCTGCGCTTCCAGCGCCGAAAGCCGCGCCTTCATGGCGTCATGGTCCGAACTGGAATGCTGACCGGCTGCGGATTCCATTGCCGAAAGCTTGGTCTTGAGGGCCTCGTTCTCCTCGCGGGCGAGCCGGGCCATATCCTTGACCGCCTCGAATTCCTCGCGCTTCACGAGGTCGAGGTCGCGCATCCAGCGCTCGGCCTGGGTGCGGAACAGGGTATCGACTTCGCGGCGGACGCCCTGCGCGACGCCTGCGGCGTCGTTCATCAGGCGCGCAACCTCGTCGAAGAACCGGCTGGTGGTCTGGGTCATATGCCTCTCCGGGCGCTCGAATCGTGCTTTGAGATATGGCGCGGGCGTGCCCATCCCGCAAGGCGAGCGGCGCCGCCCGCCGCTCTATGGTAAAGGTTTTTGCAAAGCCCAGCCGTCTGAAGGATTTCGATGCCGCTCCTTGCCATCCCATTTCCGAACTTCGATCCGGTGATCGTGCAACTCGGGCCGTTCGCGATCCGCTGGTACGCGCTCGCCTATATCGGCGGTATCCTGCTCGGCTGGTGGTATGCGCGCTTTCTCATCCGCTCCGAGCAGTTCTGGCAGCGCCGCGCGCCGGTCAAGCTCAACGACTACGACGACTTCATCGTCTGGATCACTCTCGGCATCATCCTCGGCGGCCGCGCCGGCTATGTGCTGTTCTATAATTTTCCGCACTTTCGCGACCATCCGCTGGAAATTCTCGAAGTGTGGAAGGGTGGAATGTCCTTTCATGGCGGCTTCCTCGGCTGCCTGCTGGCGGTGGTTCTGTTCTCCTATAAGCGCGGCATCTCGATGCTGTCGCTCGGCGACATCACCTGCGCCGTCGGCCCGATCGGATTGCTGCTCGGGCGCATCGCGAATTTCATCAATGGCGAATTGTGGGGGCGCACGACCGACGTTCCGTGGGCTGTGATGTTCCCCGCAGGCGGCGGCGTGCCGCGCCATCCGAGCCAGCTTTATGAAGCCGTACTCGAAGGCGTCATTCTGTTTGTCGTGCTTGCAGCACTCATCAAGCGCGGCGCGCTGCGGCGGCCCGGCCTGATTATCGGGTTCTTTGCAATCGGCTACGCCATTGCGCGCAGCATCAGCGAACTTTTCCGCGAACCCGACGTTCAGCTTGGCTATTTGTGGGGGCCGCTGACGATGGGAATGATCCTGTCCGTTCCGCTGTTTCTGGCGGGCGTTGGATTCGTGATCTACGCGCTGCGGCGTCCGCCGCTGCGTGCGCGACGATGAATCCTGCGGCGTCTCCGCTCGAAAACGAGATCCGGCGCATCATTTCGGTCGCAGGCCCGATGCCGGTCGCGCAATACATGGCGCTCTGCCTCACCCATCCGCAGCATGGCTACTACCTGACGCAGGAGCCGTTCGGCACGCGGGGTGATTTCACGACCGCGCCTGAAGTCAGCCAGATGTTCGGCGAACTCATCGGTATCTGGGCGGCGACGGTCTTTCGGATCATGGATTCACCCGCGCATGTGCAGCTGATCGAACTTGGACCCGGACGCGGCACAATGATGCGCGACGTGCTGCGCGCGGCGCAGATCGTGCCGAAATTCCGCGGGGGCCTTTCGGTGCATATGGTCGAGATCAGTCCGCGCCTCGAAGAGACGCAGCGCGCAACGCTGGCCAATGTCGACGCGCCGATCGAATGGCACCGTAGCCTCGACGAAATACCGAAAGCGCCGTGCATTATTCTCGCCAATGAGTTTGTGGATGCGCTTCCCGTTCATCAGGCGGTGAAGATGGCGAAGGGCTGGCACGAGCGCGTCGTCGGCATCGACGACGACGGCAATCTATCATTCGGTGCGGCGCCCGATCCCATTCCGCATTTCGAGAAGCTGATGCCAAAGGCTGTGCGCGGCGCTGCGGAAGGCGCAATCTTCGAATGGCGCACCGACAATGTCCCGCTCGAAATCGCCCGGCGCGTGCGCGAACGCGGTGCTGCGCTGATCGTGGATTACGGTCACGCGCAAAGCGACATCGGCGACACGTTGCAGGGCATGGATATGCACGCGTTTGCCGATCCTGCCGCGCAGGCTGGCCGCATCGACATCACCGCGCATGTCGACTTTGAAGCCTTCGGCTATTCTGCGGAGACGATGGGTGCTGCGATTCAAGGTCCGGTTATGCAGCGGGAGTTTCTCCACCAGCTCGGGATCGAGGCGCGCGCCACCGCGCTGAAGGAGCGCGCGAGCGCCGCGCAGGCCGCCGAAGTGGATTCCGCATGGTTGCGGTTGACGGAAGGCGGCCGCACGGGCATGGGCGAGTTGTTCAAGGCGATGGCGATTGCCGATCCAAAGCTCGGTACGCTGCCGGGATTCGACGTCTTTGAGGTCTGACATGGAAGGGCACACCACAGAGGGCTTCGTGCAAAGCGGCGCGCTCGCGCTGCCGGGAATCCGCCATGCCTTCTTCACCCGCGAGGGCGGCGTCTCGGAAGGATTGTATGCGAGCCTGAATGGCGGCGTCGGTTCGCGCGATGACGCGAACCATGTCGCGGAAAACCGCGCACGCATGGCGCGCACGCTCGGAACGCAGCCGCACAAATTCCTCTCGGTCTTTCAAATCCATTCCGCCGATGTCGTGACCGCCGAAAGGCCGTGGACGGCGGATTCACGCCCGCGCGCGGATGCGATCGTGACGAAAATTCCGGGCCTCGCGATTGGTGCATCCACCGCCGATTGCGGGCCGGTGCTGTTCGCCGATCCGCGCTCCCGCGTGATCGGTGCGGCGCATGCCGGATGGCGCGGCGCGTTCGGCGGCGTACTTGAGGCGACGATTGCCGCGATGGAAAATCTCGGCGCGAACCGGCACCACATCATTGCGGCGCTCGGCCCGATGATCCGGCAGGACAATTATGAAGTGGGCGCGGACTTTGTTGCGACCTTCGTCGCGCAAGAGGCGACCAATACGCGTTTCTTCAAGCCGGGCGCGCGCGAGCGCCACGCGCAATTCGATCTGCCGGGCTACATCGCGCATCGGCTGACGGCGGCGAAGATCGGCCAGATCGAGGATCTCGGTCTTTGCACTTACGCCGAGCCGAAGCGTTTCTTCAGCTACCGGCGCTCGACGCACAAATCCGAACCCGATTACGGGCGGCACATCAACGCCATCATCCTCGAAGACTGATGGCCGTTCATTTCAGCACAAACGAATTCGCGGAGCGCAAGAACAAGCTTCTTGCCGCACTCGCGCAAAACAAGCTCGACGGCCTGCTGATGTTCCAGCAGGAATCGATGTACTGGCTGACCGGCTACGACACCTTTGGCTTCTGCTTCTTCCAGTGCCTCGTGCTGATGGCGGATGGGCGCATGGCGCTGCTTACGCGCTCGGCCGATCTGCGGCAGGCGCAGCATACCTCGATCATCGGCAACATCCGCATCTGGGGCGACGGCAAGGGCGCAAGTCCCGCAGGGCAGTTGCGCGACATGGTCGAGAGCCTCGGCGGCGCGGGCAAGACATTCGGCGTTGAATACGAAAGCTATGGATTGGTTGCGGCGAACGGCAAGGCGCTCGATACCGCGTTCGAGAACTTTGCCGTGCTCAAGGATGCGTCCGCCATTGTCACGCGCCTGCGCGCAGTAAAGTCATCCGCCGAAATCGAATATGTCCGCAATGCCGCGCTGCTTGGCGATGCTGCGAACGATGCGGCACTTGCGCTGATCGGGCCGGGCGCGGACGAGGGCGATATTCTTGCGGCAATGCACGACGCAATCTTTCGCGGAGGCGGTGACTATCCGGCGAACGAATTCATCATCGGCTCGGGCGCCGATGCGCTGCTCTGCCGCTACAAGGCGGGGCGGCGCAAGCTCGAAGCAAAAGATCAGATCACGCTCGAATTTGCCGGTGTCTATCGCCACTATCATTCAGCGATGATGACCACCGTGTGCGTCGGCGAGGCGAGCGCGCGCCATCGCGCTTATTTCAATGCGGCGAACGAGGCATTATCCGCCTGCGCCGGTGAAATGCTTCCTGGCAAGACGGCGGGCGATGTGTTCGCGGCTCATGCGCGCGTGTTCGAGCAACACGGGCTGTCCGCGCATCGTTTGAATGCGTGCGGCTACTCGCTCGGCGCGAAATTCACGCCCTCCTGGATGGATTGGCCGATGTTCTTTTCGGACAATGACTGGCCGCTGGCGCCGGGGATGGTGATGTTCGCACACATGATCCTGATGGATTCCGAAAGCCAAACCGCGATGTGCCTTGGCCGCACTTATCTGGTGACCGAAGGCGCGCCGGAATGCCTGTCCCGCGCGCCGCTGGCCCTCACCGTTAAGTAAGCCCGCTGCCGCCGGATGGACCGGGCGGGCATTTCCCGCTACCAGAGCCCTG
>CAMBBO010000217.1 GCA_945862935.1 Pseudorhodoplanes sinuspersici
AAGCGCCCGAATTGTCGGACGTCGTGATCGTGCGCGGCCCGCAGGACATCGACAGCCGCATGATGGAATATGTCGGGCCGTTTCTGGACCATGTCTGGCGCGGCTGAGGCCGCTGTGACAGGATCGCGCGCATGAAAACAGACAAGCTCGCCAAGGCATTCCGCATCGACGACGGTGACAAGTTCCGTCTGAAAGATGTCGATCCCGCCGACACCTGCGGGATGGATATCGACAAGGACGACGCCAAGGCGATGATCGCCGATGGCGTAAAGAAGCTTGGCAAGCTGCAGGAGAAACTCTACGCGCAGGATCGCTGGGCCGTGCTCGCGATTTTTCAGGCGATGGATGCGGCTGGAAAGGACGGCGCGATCGAGCACGTCATGTCCGGCATCAATCCGCAGGGCTGTCAGGTGTTTTCGTTCAAGGCGCCGAGCGCGCATGAACTCGATCACGATTATCTTTGGCGCACGACTGCGTGCCTGCCGGAACGCGGGCGGATCGGGATATTCAATCGTTCGTACTACGAGGAAGTGCTGGTCGTGCGCGCCCACCCGGAAATTCTCGCGCGCCAGAAACTTCCGCCGGAACTGGTGACGAAAGATATCTGGGATGAACGCTACAAGGATATCCGCGCATTCGAACGCTATCTTGCGCGCAACGGAACGGTAGTTCTGAAATTCATGCTGCATGTGTCCAAGGATGAACAGCGGCGGCGTTTCATCGAGCGCATCGAGGATCCGGCGAAAAACTGGAAATTCTCGATGGGCGATGTCGGAGAGCGCAAGCTCTGGGATACTTATATGGAAGCCTATGAGGACATGGTGCGTAACACCAGCCGCGAGCGCGCCCCTTGGTATGTCGTGCCCGCGGACAACAAATGGTTCACCCGTCTAGTTGTCGTTAACGCGATGGTGGACGCGCTGGAAAAGCTGGATCTGCAATTTCCCAAGCTGGACGAAGCAGCGCGCGCCGATCTTGAAAAGGCCAAGTCCATTCTGATGCCCGACGCTGCCATGACCAGAAAGGGCAAGACGTGAATGCACTTAGGCTTTGCTTAACGGTTCCGAAATCCTCTCCCGGTATGGTGGTGCCAGTTCCATTCAACAAGTTTTGGCATGCGCATTACTTTTGGCGGCAACAGCGATGGCTCCCCGGCACCGACCAGCATCCGCTACGATGTAGCGTGGTGCGTGGCCACGCCGGAATTCCGCCAGCAAGGTAAAAAAGTCGCGTGGTGGGTGGACCTTGCCTTCCCGACCGAGGCGCTGGCCTCCGCGCGCCTCAAGGAATTGCAGGCGCCGATTGCCGAAAATACGGGCAATCTCGCGATCTACGAAATTCATCACGACAAAAACAACCGGATCGTTTCCGAGCGCATCATCGCGCGCACCGGCGGGGAACGCCCGCCGTTCCGCGCCGAGGTTCAGGTTCCTGCGCCGGCGCTTAAATCCGCGTTTGAAGACATGCTCCGTCCGCGTGCCAAACGAAACGCCGCGCGCAAGAAATCCTCGGGCGTCGGCTTGACGCTCGGCATCGCCGCAGGTTTTTCCGCGATCATCGGGGTCGCCGTGTTTTTCGCGGGCACCAGCATGCGCGAAGCAGCCGACCGCGTCTTGGCGCAGCAATCGGCCGAAGCCGAACGCACCCGTTCAGCACCTGGCCGGATTCTCGTGCCGCGCGGCAATGAAATGTGCGACCGGCTTCTGTTCGACAACAAAGCCGGGGGCGTGATGGTCGAAGGTTCGGTGCGCTGCATGCCGGACAGCAAGCCCAAGGAAGCCGCAAGCTTCACGCAGACCTGGCCCGGCCGGAAATAACGTCCGGCGGTTACGCCGTCCGCACCATTTTCGCCCGGCGCAATCCCAGCGCAACGATCCGGTCGAGCAGATCGGGATATTCAATTCCTTCTTGCGCCGCCGACTGGGCGAAGACTTCTCCCGCGGCGATGTCCGGATTGGGATTGGCTTCGAGGAAATACGGCGTCCCGTCGGGTGACAGCCGGAAATCGATCCGCGCATAACCGTCAAGTTCAAGCGTGCGGCAGATGCGCTTGACGATGTTCTTGATGCGGTCGCGAATTTCGGCGGAGAGATTTTTTGCAGGCCCCTGCTCGATGCCGCGCCTCTTGCCATAGCTGACATTGTATTTGACGCGCTCGGTCGCGATCGCGTGGGCCTTGTCGCCCATGTCGCCGAATTCCAGTTCCCAGATCGGCAGCACCGTGACGCGATCGTTGCCGAACACCGAAACGTAAAGCTCGCGGCCCTCGATGAATTGTTCGACCAGGGCCGCCGTTCCGATCTGTTCGTGGATGAAGGTCACGCGCTCCTTCAGCTTTTCGTCGTTGTCCACCACCGAAGCCTGCGCGATGCCGGCGGAGGAATCCTCGCTGAGGCTTTTCACGATCAGCGGAAATTCGAGGCGCACCGGGCGGCGGATGGCGCGGCGAATGGGAAAGACCGCAAAGCCGGGCGTGGGAATGCGGTGATAGTGCAGGAGCTTTTTGGAAATGTCCTTGCCGCGCGCAAGCACGAGGCCGCGCGGGTTGCACCCGGTATAGGGCATACGCAGCAATTCGAGATAGCCCGCGACGTTCTGGTCGTATCCGGTCTGCTCGTGGAATTCTTCGAGCAGATTGAAGACGACGTGTGGCTTGAAGTTTTCGATCATTTCACGGATCGGCTGCAATTCGTGCTGCACGCTCAGGATCTGCACGTCGTGACCGTTTGCGCGCAATCCGGTGATCGCGTCGTGGCCAGTCTGCCAGAGGATCGTCTCCTGCTCGGAATATCCTTTGAGCGATTCCGGCGGGGTGTGGTCCGGGTTCAGCAGCATCAGGATACGCAGGTTCCTCATAACGCGAACTTCTTGCGTGAGGCGCCGTACAACGAATGCACGGTCTTGGCGGTCAAGAGCACGGTGAAATTCATCCGCAACTGCCGCTCGGAGCCGACCGCGCGCAATTTTAACGCGCGGCAGCGCGCGATCATGTCGTTGAGGACGGCATCGATCGTAAGCTGATACTCGCCGGTCCAGCGCGACACGATCGGGCGGATGCGCGCACGATTGCGCTTGAGGAAGGCTGCCGCCGACGGCGAGCGGTGATGGCGCGGACTGTCGGAAAACAGGCGCCGCAGGTCGCGGTCGTAGACCTTGGGAATTTCGAACGAATAGCTCGCTTCTTTATGGTTGTAATAATCCCGCAGCGTTTCCTTCAGGCTGCTCAACGGATCGACGGCACCGCGGCTTTTCAGGATTGGCTTCTTGCCCGCGATTTCCGTCATCAGCTCGTCGACATATTCGAGCTTCTTTAATGCAGGCCAGCCTTCATAGCGCTTGCGCCAATTGAAGCGCGGGCGCAGCCACACCGCGAAGGTCTCGGCGAAATCCTCGTCCGGGTGGCTTTGCGCGTACCACAGGCGCAGATGCTGCACGTAGCGACGGCTCGCAGGATTAGGTTTGTAAAAACTCGGATAGCGTTTCGACGCGGAGCCGAAAATCTCCTGCCACTTGCGCCTGCGGTGAAGCTGGAATGCACGCTGGATCGCGTGACCGGCCTCATGGCGCAGGATGCGAAGGCATTCGGTGCGCGTGCCGCCTTCGATTTCGAGGATCTTCTTGCGCTCAAGCCGCATCAGGCGTGGATGTGCGAGAAAGAACGGGATCGCGATGCCCGGAATGTCGACCGGGCTGAACCACTCGCTCGACAGCCATACGTGCGGGTGCAACTGGATGTCGCGCTCGTCGAGCTCCCGGTAAAGTTCTTTCAGGCAGCGTTCGAGCCATGTGCCTTCGACGCGGATCGGCAAATCCTTCAGCCGCATGTCGAGCAGCTTTTCGTCCGGCATTAAGGACAGGCGGGGCATGGCGTTACGCGTTCCTCAATCGAATCTGGGGTTGTCCCAGCTCTGTATGCCGTCGATGAATGCAAACGTGCCGTACGGCGTCTGGTTCTCGACACCGCAAGCAAAGAGATGGCGCGGGCGCCAGCCATGCGCGCGGAAAAGGGTTGTGAGTGTTTCGTCCACCTTGCTGGAATGCGTCCCGATATGAATGAGCTTGACGAACCTGTCGAGTGCATCGATGCAGGCGGGCACGACGTTATTTCAGCGCCCTGAATATCCATGTCGATGAAATCGACCGGCTCGGTGAGCAGGCTGTCGAGTCGCATCGCCGGAATGCGCTCGATCACGAATTTCTGTCCGTTGTCGTGGGTGAAAGGCAGGATGTCGACCGGCTTGCCGGCGAATTGCGCTTCGATGCGCGGATCGTACCAGACGCCTTCGCCGTAATTATTATTCACGAACATGAAGACCGGCTTGCCGTCCGGCGTGCAGGCCGCGCGGTAAAGCCCGACGTCTTCCTTGGCGATGCCGTTATTCTGACAGTTGCGGATCATCATCTCGAACCGGCCCTTGTCCGCTTCGAGCGCAATCAGTCGCATTGAAAGCGGATTGCCGGACTTTCGGCGCGTCAGCGCGCCTGCGGCGTTGGCGATCCAGCGGCCGTAGCCCGCGCCGATTTCGATCATCGTGAATTTGTCTTTGGCGCGGTCGATTGCCGTCAGCAGATCGACCCACTCGAAATAGTCTTCGCTGTTGCGGAGCGGGTAGGTCGGATCGCTGTCATAGCGGGCGCTGCGGCCGCTGGCCTTCAGCCCGTCAGCGACCTTGTGGTCGAAACCGGGGTTATGAACGATCAAGTCGCGCTCGAATTCGTGGGCGATGCGGGTGCCCATGAAATTGTAATGATAGGTCGCGTCGTCGCGCGGCGGGGTGCGCTCGAACGTCTCGAACACAACGTGATGCGCCGCAGTCTCAGCAGTCGCGGCGGGTTCGGAAACGGGGTTTTGCAAGGCGCTGTTCATCGCGGCACGAGGTCTATTTTCTCCAGCATCTTCCTATGCTTAACACAGCGGGCGGGGAAGGGGGAGGCGGGCTTCTTCGCAGCACCGAAAGGCGCGATATGATGCCGGCCCTGAAATAAAGAGGCTGCCGTGACCGCTTTGCTCGTTATCGCCTGGATGATTATCGGCACTTTCGGCATCGGGATCGGATTGACCGAGCTGCTGGGCATAACGTCGCGCGAAGGGCAGGCGGGATTCTTCTTCCTGTTTCCTGCCGGGCCGATAGGCGCGGTTATCGGCGCAGGGTTCGGCTACTTGCTCTCCCGGAAACTTGCCGGCAATGAAAAAGCCAAACGCC
>CAMBBO010000218.1 GCA_945862935.1 Pseudorhodoplanes sinuspersici
GCGCGATCAATGTGCTGGAAGAGACCGTCGTGGGCCTTCTCACGCCGGGTGCCAAGCACCGGACGCCTGCGAAGAATGCCCGCAGGGCATAGCTCCGCCTCTCGCCACGGCGGAGCAAAGGTGCTATAACTCTTTTGCTCGAACTGAGAATAATAAACCCCCTGCAAAAAATAGGGGCACCGGCTTGCGCCGGATATTTTGTGTCCCATATATGCTCAAGTTGAGCATATTAATTGGGAAGGCTGCTTAGGGAGGCCGAGATGCTGCTCGAACTTCATGGTCCGGCGAAGAGCCGTCCTGTCACCGCTGCGCCGGTTCCGGTGCCGCAGGGTTCGTCCGCGGCTGCGCGCAAGTATGGCGTCCTGCCGATGCCGAAGCTCGAATGGACTCCCGCTGTGGAGCGCGAGACCGCGCATCTCTACAAACGCATCGCGACCGTGGTCCCCGCAGTCGAGTGGCCGTTCTTTGCACCTTACGTCAAGGCGATCAATGAACTGAAGCGCAAACGCAACGCCGTGATCCTGGCGCACAATTACCAGACGCCGGAAATCTTCAACTGCGTTGCCGACATCGTCGGCGACTCGCTGCAGCTTGCGCGCGAGGCGACGAAGGTGAAGTCGGACATCATCGTGCAATGCGGCGTTCACTTCATGGCGGAAACGTCGAAGATCCTGAACCCGGAAAAGACCGTGCTGATCCCCGATCTGCGTGCGGGCTGCTCGCTCGCCGCCTCGATCACGGGCGAGGACGTGCGTCTGCTGCGCGACCAGTATCCGGGTGTGCCGGTGGTTGCTTACGTCAACACCTCAGCCGAGGTGAAGGCGGAGGTCGACATCTGCTGCACCTCATCCAACGCCGTTCAGGTGGTGGAGAGCCTTGGCGCGGAAACCGTCATCTTCCTGCCGGATCAGTATCTGGCGAAGTATGTCGCCTCGCAGACGAAGGTGAAGATCATCGCGTGGAAGGGCGCGTGCGAAGTGCACGAACGCTTCACCGCGGACGAGCTTCGCGTTTATCGCGACAACGATCCGAACCTGAAGATCATCGCGCATCCCGAATGCCCGCCGGACGTGATCGCGGAGTCGGACTTCACCGGCTCGACCGCGCACATGATCGACTGGGTGCGTAACAACAAGCCGAAGCGGATCGTGATGGTCACGGAATGCTCGATGGCGGACAATGTCGCGGCGGAATTGCCGGACGTGGAATTCGTGCGCCCGTGCAACCTTTGCCCGCACATGAAGCGGATCACGCTTGCGAAGATCCTCGACAGCCTCGTTTACATGAAAGAGGAAGTCGTGATCGATCCCGCGATCGCTGCGAAGGCACGCCGCTCGGTCGAGCGGATGATCAACCTGAAGAATTGACGCGCCAGCGTCGTCCCGGAGGCGGATATGCCTCCGGGATTTTGAAAGCTGCGTCATGACGCCTCTCCTCGCCCCCGATGCTTTTCTCTCGCCGCTCGAAATCGACGAAGCGGTGCATCGCGCGCTTGCCGAGGATCTTGGCCGCGCAGGCGACATCACATCTGTCGCGACCATTCCCGAGGACAAGCAGACACGCGCCATCGTCGTTGCACGCAACGCTGGAACGATTGCGGGTCTGCCGCTGGTTGCAGCCGCTTTCCGCAAGCTCGACAGCGACATGAAGATCGAAGCGCATGCGCGCGACGGCGATACGGTTGCCGCGAAAACAAACCTCATGACGATTTCCGGTAACGCGCGCGCGATCCTCACTGGCGAGCGCACCGCGCTAAATTTTCTAGGCCATCTTTCGGGCATCGCGACCGCGACACACGAATTCGTGCGGCTTTGCGCCGGCACCAAGGCGCGGATCGTGGAAATCCGAAAGACCATACCGGGGCTTCGTGCGTTACAGAAATATGCCGTGCGCTGCGGCGGCGGATTCAATCACCGCTTCGGCCTCGACGACGCGATCCTGATCAAGGACAACCACATCGCGGTTGCAGGCGGCGTCCGCGCGGTGCTCGAAGCCGCGAAGGCCAAAGCCGGTCATCTGGTGAAAATCGAGATCGAGGTCGATACGCTCGACCAGCTTGGCGAAGTTCTCGATTGCGGACTTGCCGAAGTCGTCCTGCTCGACAACATGGACGTGCCGACGCTGAAGAAAGCCGTCGCACTCGTGAATGGCAAGCTCGTCACGGAAGCCTCGGGCGGTATCACTCTTGCGACGGTGGCGGCGATTGCCGCAACCGGCGTGGATATCATCTCGTCCGGTGCGCTCACGCATTCGTCGCCGAGCCTCGACGTCGCCCTCGATATCGAGACGTGACTGCGCTATCCTCCCGTCAGGGAGCGATAGCGATGAAACACATCCTTGCAGCTTTCATTCTGTTTGCCGCTGCATTTCCGGCGGCGGCCGACGACAAATGCACCTGCCGTGCAATGGGCAAATCGTTCGAGGTCGGGCAAACAGTCTGCCTGCGCTTGCCGAGCGGAAACCGTCTCGCCACATGCGGCATGGTGTTGAACAACACGGCCTGGGAATTTTCCGAGATGCCGTGCGTCTCATCCCGGAACTTTACGCCGGTGCGATTGGCCGCCTTGCGCGACTAGAGTTTCGCTTGAGCCGCACTCGGCTTGTCGTCACCCGCGTCCGCAACGGGCTTGGCGCCGCTGCCCCATGCCGGCTGGTCGGAACCGTCGCCCCACGCGCGCGGCCGATAGAATGTGTGCACGCCGAAACGATAGAGCTTCTTCATCTCGTTGACCCAGGACGGCCGCACCCAATAGGCGTGGTAATGCGTCGACTTGCCGACTTCCGGCACCCAAATTTTGCCGTCGAGCGTATCGCGCGCGATGCGTTTGGCCTGCTCCCACATGTCCGGCTCATCGACGATAAGTTTCTTGCCCTCGCAGGCGAAGGTGAACTGGCAGGCGAGATAGCGATTGGAATTCTGATAGACGACGCCGCAGACATTGTCGGGATACTTGCCCGAGAACACGCGATTCATCACCACCTGCGCGACGGCTTCCTGCCCCTTCATCGCCTCGCCGCGTGACTCGTAATAGACCGCGTCGGCGAGACACTTCTCGTGTTTCGCGCGCAGCTTGGCATCGGTCAGGCCGAGCCGTTCCGCAGGCGTTTTCGGACGGCGACCCTCGCCGGTCACTTCGCCCTTCGGCGCAACGCTCTCGCCATTCTCTGTATCCGGCAAATGGCCGCCGGGCATTTTGCGATCGGGGATGAGCGCGGACAGTTTGATGTCCGGGTCGCCGCGCGAGGTGACAACAGGCTCCTCGCCCTGCTTCCACGGCTGGAGCCCTTCCTGCGCGCCGAACGTATCTGCGCCAAAGAAAAGCCGCGCCGTCTGGATCGAAGGATGTTCGGGCGATGCGGGAACGAGCGCTTCGGACGGAGCTTCGGAGACGACGTCCTCCGAGTCGGGTTTCGGCGCCGGCAGTTCGGCAACGTCCGGCACGATTTCGAGCGGCGTCTGGTTTGCCACGGAATCCGGCGCAGTGACGGCTGGTGGGGCATCCGTCGCGGAGTAATCGCGTTCCTTGTCCGGCTTCGGCGCAACGGTGGGCGCCTTCGGCTGCGGCTTTGCGCGCGGCACTAGCAGATCGCCCTTCAGGCGGCGGTTTGGCACGGGAAATTCAAGCTGCGGGGAATCGTCGAGCGGATCGAGGCCGCGGCTGCGCGGAATGGAGCCGGTGATATCGAGACTGCGCGGATCGAAATTGGCGAGCTGGTATTGCAGCGGTTCGGGAATGAGCGAGCCAATCGGGCGCGGAAACGAGAGCGTCGCGGCGTGGATCGTTCCGAACGGAGAATGCAGGATATGCTGACGCCAGCGTTCCGACACCGCAGGCTGGCGCGCAATCAGCGCAGCCAAATCCTGATAGCCGATGGGTGCCGGCATCATGGCCAGCAGAAAGATGCAAAGGCCGAAGAGACGCTTGCGCCTCTTCGGCCGGGAACGCGACGCAGACATTGATACGCTCACGCAACGCAACCGACGCAACAAAAGACACAACAGCACAAAGGCCGGATACACCCGGCCTTTGATCAAATTGTAGGATCAACGTTTCGATCGCGTTAACTGCGTGCTGCCCGTTTGCGCAGCGTTCGCGGAACCGTTTGGTAAACGAAGTATGAAGATGGCACCGAAACGAAAACGGCCCCGCGCGAGCGGGGCCGTTTCATCCAATCGCTGACGCGACTGATTACATCTTGGCGCCTTTTTCGGCGAAGAACTTCACTGCGCCGGGATGCCAGGGGACCGGCGAATTACCCTTGACCTGGTTGTCGACCGTGAAGCTCTTGGCTTCCGCATGCACCGCGACCAAGTCAGCCTTCTTGTCCACGATCAGCTTGACGATGTTGTAGGCGTCCTCGTCCTTCATCTTGTCGTCGGTGACAAGAATGTTCCAGACCGCAGTCACCTTGTTGTCCTTGTCCTGACCGGGATAGGTGCCGGCCTTGATGACCGAACCGGCATAAAGGTTGTTGTATTTCTTGTTCATCGCATCGAGCACGTCAGTGTGGTCGATCAGCTTGATCTTCACGCCGGGTGTCGCGCCAAGATCGGTTACCGCTGCGGTCGGCAAACCACCGACCCAAAAGAAGGCATCGATCTTGCGATCCTTGATCGCATTGACCGATTCCGCAACGCCAAGGCGTTCACGCTTCATGTCCTTATCCTTGTCGAGGCCCGCGGACTCGATCACGCGGAACGCCATCACCTCGGTCGCGCTGCCGCCGGATCCGGTGGAGACGCGCTTGCCCTTCAGGTCGGCCACCTTTTCGATGCCGGTGCCTTCGATGGTCACGACATGCATGATGTTCGGGTAGAGAACCATCAGCGTGCGCAGGTTGACCTTGCTGCCCTTGAACTTGTCTTCGCCGTTCAGCGCGTCGAGGGCCGCGTCCGCCATCGAGAAGCCAAGCTCGCTCTGGCCTGAACCGATAAGCTTGAGGTTGTCGACCGAGCCGCCGGTGACCTGCGCGGTCGCCTGCGTGTTCGGGATATTCTTCGAGATCAGGTTCGCAAGACCGCCGCCGATCGGATAATAGACGCCGCCGGTGCCGCCGGTGCCGATCGCGATTGTCTTCTGCTGCGCCTGGGCTGCGCCAAACACGAGCGCAAATGCCGCGGCAGCAGCAAGCGCGATAGATTTCCTTCCCTTCATTTCCTTTTCCTTCCTTGAGGCGTTCTTCTGGTTGAGACGTTTCTA
>CAMBBO010000219.1 GCA_945862935.1 Pseudorhodoplanes sinuspersici
TTCTCTCCAAGCTTCACGGTAACCTCGCGTCCGACGCCCGCTGCATGGTCGAGCCAAAGTTTGCGAACGCGAGCCATGCCGCGCCCCTCGTCCCAGACGCGCTCATAATCGAGCCACGCATCGGCCAGCGCGATGAAAAGCTGTTCCGGCCTTACATGGCGTCCGAGCGCCAAAAGCGATGCGGCCGTATACGGCAAACCTTCGGGCGCGGACCCCACATTAATGCCGATGCCGACAACCAGCGCGAGCCCGCCCAGAAACGGTTCGGACTCAAGCAGAATGCCGGCAAGCTTCGCATTCGAAACTAGAACGTCGTTCGGCCACTTGAGCGCAACGTCGAGGCCCGGCGCGCAGGCGCGTAACGCTTCTTGCGCGGCAAGGCCCGCAACGAGACTAAGCGTTGCCGCTGTCGCGGGCGGCACTGTCACGGTGCGAAGAAGGCTTGCCGCGAGATTGCCGTGCGCAGTTTGCCAGTCACGGCCGCGCCGTCCACGTCCTGCCGTCTGGCGCAAAGCCGCGATCCAGAGTGGACCCCGCTCGCCCGCACGGGTGTGCGTCAGCGCTTCCTCGTTGGTCGAGCCAATCTCGTTAAAGGAGAGGACACGATAGCCCGCCGCCTGTGCGCGTTCCGATAGCGCGAATGCCATTCGCTAGAACAGCGATTTCGCCGCGACGGTCGCGGCTTCAATCAATGGCGCGGGGTACACAAAGAAGAGCATATTGAACCCGCCACACACCGCGAGCACGGCAACCTGCTCGCGCGGCATCGGCTCGAAGGGCTTCAGCGGTTCATCGAAATACATCGTCTTAACGATCAAAAGATAATAATAGGCGCCAACGACACTCGCGAGAACGCCGATGACGGCGAGCGCGAACAGGCCCGCCTTAATCGCAGCGAGAAACACATAGTATTTGGCAAAAAAGCCCGCGAGTGGCGGAATGCCCGCAAGCGAGAACAACAGCATCGCAAGGAAGAAGGCCATCGCCGGATTCGTGCGCGAAAGGCCGGAAAGGTCGGAGATGTTTTCGACCATGCGGAAATCGCGGCGCATCGACAGGATGCAGGCGAAGGTGCCGAGCGTCATCGCAAGATAGATCGCAATGTAGATCAGCACGCCCTGTACGCCTTCCGGCGTTCCGGCGGCGAGGCCGACCAGCGCAAAGCCCATGTGGCCGATGGACGAATACGCCATCAGGCGCTTGATGTTGGTCTGGCCGATGGCGGCGAATGCGCCGAGCAGCATCGAGGCAATCGAGACGAATACGAGAATTTGCTGCCACTGCACGACAATGGTCGGGAACGCATTCTGCGCGGCGCGCATGAACAGAGCGATGGCGGCAACTTTCGGGGCAGCAGCGAAGAAGGCCGTAACTGGTGTAGGCGCGCCTTCATAGACGTCCGGCGTCCACATGTGGAACGGCACCGCCGAAATTTTGAAACACAATCCGGCAAACAGAAACACCAACCCAAACAGGATGCCGATGCCTCCCTGCGACGCGGCCTGCGCAATTGCGGTGAATGTCACGCTGCCGGTGTAACCGTAAATCAGCGAGCAACCGTAAAGCAGCATGCCCGACGACAAACCGCCGAGCACGAAATACTTCAGGCCTGCTTCGGTCGAGCGGACGTTGTCGCGATCGACGGACGCGACCACGTAAAGCGACAGGCTCATCAATTCGAGGCCGAGATAGAGCGCAATGAGATCGCCGGCCGAGATCATCATTCCCATCCCTGCTGTCGCGAGCAGGATCAGGATCGGGTATTCGAATTTACGGATCTTGTCGCGCGCGAAATAGGATTGCGACATGAAAATCGCAGCCGCCGAACCGCCGAACGCGAGCACCTTCAGGAAGCGCGCGAAATCGTCGACCACAAAGCCGTTGCCGAATGCGGTTAGCTTGCCGGCGGGCAGCCACAGCACGAGCGCCGCGGCCGCGATCAGCACCATTATGGCACCGAGATCGACCACGGGCGCTGCGCGCTCACCACGGAACGCGCCGAGCATCAGCAGGCCCATCGCACCGGCCGCGAGCAAAAGCTCAGGAAACACGGGAAGCAATGTCGGAAATTGCTGCGGGATCATGGATCAGTTCCGGACCGGCAATGACACATCGGCGCGTTTCACGCCGGTCGCGCGCTCGTAATTGGAAACGAGCGCGGTCACGGACGCTTGCGACATGTCGAGGATCGGCTTCGGATAGACGCCGAACAGGATGGTGAGAACGACGAGCGGCAACAAGATTGCTATCTCGCGCGGGCCGACGTCGCGGATATTCATCAGCGCGGGCTTTTCAAGCTTGCCGAACACGACCTTGCGATAAAGCCAGAGCGCGTATCCCGCCGACAGGATGACCCCGAGTGTAGCCAACGTGGCCACAGGGATGTTGACCTTGAAAGTACCGAGCAGCGTCAGGAATTCACCGACGAAACCAGAGGTGCCAGGCAAGCCGACATTCGCCATGGTGAACACCATGAAGGCCACGGCATAGAGCGGCATACGTTCGACAAGACCGCCATAGGCCGCGATCTCGCGCGTATGCATGCGATCGTAAACAACGCCGACGCACAGGAACAGCGCACCCGACACGATGCCGTGCGACACCATCTGGAAGATGCCGCCGCCGACGCCCTGCGCGGTCACGGCAAAAATACCCATAGTGACGAAGCCCATATGGGCGACCGAGGAATACGCAATCAGCTTCTTGATATCCTCCTGCATCAGCGCCACGAGCGATGTGTAGATGATCGCAATCACCGACATCACGAATACCAGCGGCGCGAAATCGGCAGACGCGAGCGGGAACATCGGCAGCGAGAACCGCACGAAGCCGTAGCCGCCCATTTTCAATAGGATCGCCGCGAGGATCACCGAACCTGCAGTCGGCGCTTCGACGTGCGCGTCCGGCAGCCAAGTATGGACCGGCCACATCGGCATCTTCACGGCGAAGGACGCGAAGAAGGCAAGCCACGCCCATGTCTGCATGTTGCGCGGGAAAGCGTGCTTCATCAGCGTCGGAATATCGGTCGTGCCGGCATCCCAAAACATCGCCATGATGGCGAGCAGCATCAGCACCGAGCCGAGCAGCGTGTAGAGGAAGAACTTAAAGCTCGCATAGACCCGGCGCGGGCCGCCCCACACGCCGATGATCAGAAACATCGGGATCAGGCCGCCTTCAAAGAACAGATAGAACAGCACGAGATCGAGCGCGGAGAAGGTACCGATCATCAGCGTTTCCAAAACCAGAAACGCGATCATGTATTCCTTCACGCGCGTATCGATCGCACGCCACGAGGCCGCGATGCAGAACGGCATCAAAGCGGTCGTGAGGATCACGAAAGGCAGCGAAATGCCGTCGACACCCATGTGATAGGTCGACGCACCACCCATCCAGCGTAATTTTTCGACGAACTGAAATTCCGGCGAGGATGGGTCAAAACGCTGCAGCAGGATCAACGACACCGCGAAGGTGACCAGTGTGGTCCAGAGCGCCGCCCAGCGCGCGTTGCGCTTCACGGCTTCTTCGCTGCCGCGCAGGATAACAATGAACGCCACGCCCGCGAGCGGCAGGAAGGTCGTGATCGAGAGGATCGGCCAGCTCGCCATCAGTGCACTCCCCCGCCCACGAACATGAAGTAGGTGATGAGAGCAGCCGCACCGATCAGCATCGCGAAGGCATAGTGATAGAGATAGCCGGTCTGCAGCCGCACGACATTGCGCGTCACGTCAAGCACGCGCGCGGACACTCCGTCCGGCCCAAACCCATCGATGATGTAGCCGTCGCCGCCCTTCCAGAGCGAGCGGCCAAGCCATTTCGCCGGACGCACGAAGATCGCGTCGTAGATCTCGTCGAAATACCACTTGTTGAGCAGGAAGCGATAAAGCACCTCGTGCTGGCGCGCGAGTTCGCCGGGCAGATAGGGCTTGCGGATATAGAACAGCCACGCGACGGCGAAGCCGCCCGCCATCATCACGGTTGGAAGCCACACGACCCATGCCGGAACGTGGTGCATTTCTTCGAGGATGTGATTGTTCGGCCCGAATTTCAGCGCCTCACCGAAAAACTCTTCGACGTGATGGCCAGCGAAATATTCCTTGAACGGGAAACCGGCCAGGATCGATCCTGCGGCAAGTACGCCGAGCGGGATAAGAATGACCAGCGGACTTTCGTGGGCGTGATCGTAATGTTCCTTGTCGTGCGGCGCGCCGTGGAACGTCTTGAACACGAGCCGCCACGAATAGAATGAAGTCATGCCGGCCGCGAGCACGGTCATAATAAACGCATAGAGCGCCATCGGATTATGCGCAGCAAACGCCGCCTCGATGATCGCGTCTTTGGAGAAGTAGCCTGCGGTTAGCGGAAATCCGGTCAGTGCCAGCGTGCCAATCAGCATCGCAGCGTAGGTCAGTGGAATTTTTTTTCGCAGGCCGCCCATGTTGCGGATGTCCTGCTCGTGATGCATCGCTATGATGACGGAGCCGGACCCAAGGAATAGCAGCGCCTTAAAGAAGGCATGCGTGAACAGATGGAACATGCCGACGGAATAAGCGCCCGTCCCCATCGCAACGAACATGTATCCGAGCTGCGAACAGGTCGAATACGCGACGATGCGTTTGATGTCGTTCTGCACGAGCCCGATGGTTGCGGCGAAGAACGCCGTCGTCGCGCCGATGAAGGTGACGAATGTCAGCGCCGTCGCGGACAATTCGAATAGCGGCGACAAACGCGCCACCATAAACACGCCCGCCGTCACCATGGTCGCGGCATGAATGAGCGCCGACACCGGCGTCGGGCCTTCCATCGCGTCAGGCAGCCATGTGTGCAGCAGGAATTGCGCCGACTTGCCCATCGCCCCCATAAAGAGCAGCAGGCAAATAAGCGTCATCGCGTCTGCGTTCCAGCCGAAGAAATTTATGGTCTTGGCTGTGAGGCCGGGCGCTGCCGCGAAAATGATGTCGAGGTCGATCGAGTTGGTCAGCATGAACACGGCAAAGATGCCGAGCGCGAATCCAAAATCGCCGACACGGTTGACCACGAACGCCTTAATCGCCGCCGCGTTCGCTTCCGGCTTGTGATACCAGAACCCGATCAGCAGATAGCTCGCGAGACCCACGCCTTCCCAGCCAAAGAACATCTGCGCAAGATTGTCCGATGTCACAAGCGCGAGCAT
>CAMBBO010000220.1 GCA_945862935.1 Pseudorhodoplanes sinuspersici
TACCGGCACAGGTGTAGCGACCGGCGATCCACCATTCTGGCCGGGGGTAAGGATCGCACGCAGGTAATCGGCACGCTCATCGTTCGCGGGCAAGGCGCCGCCCAGCACCGCCGATTCGGTTTGATGCTCGACATCGCTGCGGCCTGACAGCTTTCGCAGCAGTGGTACGAGAAACAGAACCGAGCACACATAGGATGAGACCGGATTTCCCGGCAGGCCGAGAATGTGCATCGCCCCCAAACGGCCATGCATCAGCGGCCGGCCGGGCCGCATCGCGATCCTCCAGAACGATGGCGTGACGCCTTCGGCTGCGAACGCCTGCTGCATCAGGTCGTGATCGCCGACCGAAGCGCCGCCTGTCGTAACGAGCACATCTGCGCCAGCGTTTTTCGCCTTTCGGATTGACGCTACGATCACGTCGAGCTTGTCCGGCGCGATGCCAAGATTGATCACGTCCGCGCCTTCGGCTCGCGCCAGCGCGATCACGCCGTAGCCATTGGAATAGACGATCTGGCCGGGGCCGGGTGTTTGCCCTGGTGCTACAAGTTCGTCACCTGTTGCAAGGATGGCGACATTCGGTCGCCGGTGCACCAGTACGCGCGGGTGGTTCATCGCGGCGGCCAACATGACATCGCGTCCGGTCAGACAGCGGCCCTTTGCCAACAGCGCCGTGCCTTCGGTAAAATCGATCCCGGCACGACGAATGTGCCGGCCGGGGCGTCCCGCTTCGTTCACCACAATCGTATCGCCGCCGCGCGTAACGTCTTCCTGAATAATGACCGTATCCGCACCCTTGGGCACCACGCCGCCGGTGAAAATACGCGCTGCTTCTCCACGCGCGACCGCGCGATCGAACGGATGGCCAGCTGCGACCTCTCCGATGACTTTCAGTTGCGCGCCCAAGAAAGCGACATCGGCGGCGTGAACCGCGTAGCCGTCCATAGCCGAGACATCGTCCGGCGGCTGTGTGCGCAGCGCCACAAGATCCTGCGCGAGCACGCGGCCGTGTGCTTCATTGAGCGAAACGGTTTCGGACGGCGACGCCGTCGCCTGTGAGAGCAGCAGGGCAAGCGCGTCAGCGACAGGCGTCAGCGGCACGGCTTATCCCTTCGCGCGATACGAGCCGGATTTTCCGCCGTGCTTTTCGATCACGCGGATATTTTCGATTCGCATGTCGCGCTGTGCTGCCTTCACCATGTCGTAGATGGTGAGGCAGGCGACCGATACCGCGGTGAGGGCCTCCATCTCGACGCCGGTTTGTCCCGCGACCTTGACCGTGGCCTGCACCACGATGCCGGGCTTTTTCTGGTCGGGTGTCAGATCGATAATCACCTGCGAGACCGGCAGCGGATGACAAAGCGGGATCAGATCGTGCGTGCGTTTCGCGGCCATGATGCCTGCGATCCGCGCGGCGCCGAGAACATCGCCCTTTTTTGCGTTGCCCTTCAGCACGAGATCGAGTGTCGCCTTCGACATATTGACGCGGCCTTGCGCGATCACGGTGCGCGACGTGTTCGGCTTGCCGGACACATCCACCATGCGCGCATCACCCGACGCGCCGATATGCGAGAGCTTTTTGCCCTTGGCCATCAGCCCGCCGCGGCGCTGCTGGTAGCGGGCCGTGACGAGAGCAGGGCGCGCGTTGCTTCGGTCACGTCGCCAGCGCGCATCAGGCTTTCGCCGACAAGGAACGTGGATATTCCAAAGCGGGCAAGGTGATCGAGATCGCTCGATGTGAAAATGCCGCTTTCGCCAACGCTCACGCGATTGCGCGGGATTTTCGGAGCGAGGCGGCCACTGACATTCAGCGACGTGTCGAATGTTCGTAGATTGCGATTGTTGATGCCGACGAGCCGCGATTTCAGCCGCAGCGCGCGTTCGAGTTCGTAGTCGTCGTGCACTTCCAGCAGCACATCCATGCCGAAGCTGAATGCTGTCTCTTCGAGATCGGCCGCGATGTGATCGTCGAGGGCCGCCATGATTATGAGGATGCAATCGGCGCCCCAGGCCCGCGCTTCGGCGACCTGGTAGAGGTCGTACATGAAATCCTTGCGCAACACGGGGAGTGCTGTCGCAGCGCGCGCCTGCCCGAGATATTCCGGCTTGCCCTGAAAGGACGGCTCATCCGTGAGCACGGAAAGGCAAGCTGCGCCTCCCGCCTCATAGGCTTTTGCAAGTGCGATCGGATCGAAATCCTCACGGATCAACCCGCGCGAGGGGCTGGCCTTCTTGATCTCGGCGATCAACGCATATTGGTTCAGCGCATGCTTACGCTCGATCGCGGCCAGAAACCCGCGCGGTGCTGGAGCCGCCTTGGCCGCGGCTTCGACATCCGCGAAAGGCCGCGCCCGTTTAGCCGCTGCGATCTCTTCGCGTTTGTAGGCCTCGATCTTTTTCAGGATGTCGGCCATTTGATCGTCACGCGTTCGAGACGGCGATCAGGCGTTCGAGGCGCGCTGCCGCTGCGCCAGACTGGATCGATTTCTGCGCGAGCGCGACGCCATCCTTCAGGTCCGTGGCCGTACCCGCGATCACGAGAGCTGCGGCCGCGTTCATCACGGCAACGTCACGATAAGCGCCATCGGTGCCGCTGAGAACGGACTTCAGCGCCGCCGCATTCGTTTTTGCGTCGCCGCCCTTCAGCGCGTCCGGCTTGGCGCGCGACAAACCAACGCTTTCCGGCGTGATTTCGAAAACGTGCACTTTGCCATCTTCCAGCGCGGCAACGGCGGTCGGTCCCGACGTCGTGATTTCGTCAAGGCCGTCGGAGCCATGAACGACCCACACGCGCTCGGCACCAAGATTTTTCAAAACCTGCGCCAGAGGCTCGATCCAGTGGCGTGAAAACACGCCGACGAGTTGACGCTTTACGCCAGCCGGATTGGAAAGCGGGCCGAGCAGATTGAAGATCGTGCGCGTTCCAAGCTCGACGCGCGTCGGACCGACATTCTTCATCGCCGGGTGATGCGCGGGCGCAAACATGAACCCGAGACCGGCCTCGCGGATGCAGCGGCCGACGCCTTCGGCAGTCTGTTCGATATTGACGCCTAGTGCCGCGAGTACGTCCGCAGCGCCGGACTTTGACGACAGCGCGCGATTGCCGTGCTTGGCGACCGGAACGCCGGCGCCTGCAACGATAAAGGCCGCGCAAGTCGAAATGTTGTAGGAGCCGGATGCGTCCCCGCCGGTACCGACCACATCGACGGCATTGGCAGGTGCGTCGACCTTCAGCATCTTGGCGCGCATCGTCGATACCGCGCCGGTAATCTCGTCGACGGTTTCGCCACGCACGCGCAGCGCCATCAGCACCGCGCCCATCTGCGAGGGGGTCGCTTCGCCACTCATCATGCGCTCGAACACTGCGGAAGATTCTTCGCGCGTCAGCGCGGCCCCGGTGGCGACCTTGGCGATCAGCGCCTTGAATTCATCGATCATGCGCGCCCCCGCGCGGTTCGTGCGTTGTTCGTGCCGCGTTTCGCATTCCACGCCGCCGCAAGATCGAGAAAATTCTTCAGGATCGTGTGGCCGTTTTCCGAAGCGATGCTCTCGGGATGAAACTGCACGCCGTGGAGCGGCAGCGTCTTGTGCGAAAGGCCCATAACTAGCTTGTCGTCGGTTTCTGCGGTGACAGCAAGCACGTCCGGCCAGGTCGCGCGATCGACCACGAGTGAGTGATAGCGCGTCGCCTTGAACGGTGCGTTGATGCCGCGAAACACGCCTTGGCCCTGATGCTTGATTTCGGAGAGCTTGCCGTGCACCGGAACGGGCGCGCGAACGACGTTGCCGCCGAAGACTTCGCCGATCGCCTGATGGCCAAGGCACACTCCGAGGATCGGTGTCGTGGCATGGGCGGCTTCAATCAGATCGAGGCAGATACCGGCGTCTTTCGGTGTGCAGGGGCCGGGCGAAATCACGATGGCGTCAGGTCCACCGGCCATGACTTCAGCGATGCTCACCTTGTTGTTTCGATGCACGACCACATCCGCTCCAAGATCGCCCAGATAATGGACGAGGTTGAAGGTGAAGCTGTCGTAATTATCGATCAGGACGATCATCGAAGGGCCGTTTCCCGTGCCGCTACCGGGTCTTAGACTTGGGGTCACGGAGGGTCAAGAAGCCGTCCCTTAGAGGGCTTTGCGTTTATTGGCCGCGCTCGGCGCCGCTTGCGAAGCGACGCGCTTCTTCGGCGGCCCGAAACAGCGCCTTGGCCTTGTTGATGCATTCCTGCTGTTCGGATTGCGGGTTGGAATCGGCGACGATCCCGGCTCCCGCCTGCACATACATCACGCCATCTTTTACCAACGCCGTGCGCAGCACGATGCAGGTATCCATGTCGCCGCCTGCGGAAAAATACCCGACAGCACCCGCATAGATGCCGCGCTTTTCTTTCTCGAGTTCATCGATGATCTGCATCGCGCGTACTTTCGGCGCGCCCGATGTGGTGCCTGCCGGAAACCCCGCTGCCAGCGCGTCGAGTGCGTCGCGATTGGCCGCAAGCTCACCTTCGACGTTTGAGACGATGTGCATGACATGGCTATAGCGTTCTATGAAAAACTGATCGGTGACTTTCACCGTTCCGATTTTCGCGACCCGGCCAACATCGTTGCGCCCAAGATCGAGCAGCATCAGGTGCTCGGCGCGCTCCTTCGGGTCGGCGAGCAATTCCTGTTCGAGCGCGAGGTCCTCATGCGGGGTCGCGCCGCGCGGTCGTGTTCCGGCAATCGGGCGCACTGTGACCTTGCCGCTTTTTGTCTCGACCAGAATTTCCGGGCTCGATCCCGCGACAGCGAAGGCGCCGTAATTCAGAAAATACAAATACGGAGCAGGATTGACCCTTCGCAACGCGCGATAGAGCGAAAACGGCGGCAGCGTGAACGGGGCCTGGAATCTTTGCGAGAGAACGACCTGAAAGATGTCGCCCGCGGCGATGTATTCCTTCGCGCGCAGCACCATCGAATTGTATTCCGCAGCCGTCGTGTTCGAGGTCGGATCGACCATCAGCGGACCTGCGTCGAACTCGACTGTCGACTTGTCGAGCGGCTTGTCGAGTGCATCGACCACCGCGGACAGGCGCTCGGTCGCGCGGGAGAGTGCCGCCGATGACGTGACACCCTTTTCGGGTCGCACTGGCGTAATGACGGTGATCGCATCCTTCACCGCGTCGAACA
>CAMBBO010000221.1 GCA_945862935.1 Pseudorhodoplanes sinuspersici
TACGGCATTCCCGTGCCTGAGCGCCACGCGCCGGACAAAAACCGCGTGCTGCGTATCGTCAACGCGCGCGGCAACAACCTGAAAAACGTCACGGTGGACGTGCCGCTCGGCCTGTTCACCTGCGTCACCGGCGTCTCCGGCGGCGGCAAGTCCACGCTGCTCATTGACACGATGTATAAATCGCTCGCGCGCCGGCTGAACAACGCGAGCGAAGCTCCCGCGCCCCACGACCGCATCGAGGGGCTCGAACATCTCGACAAGATCATCGACATCGACCAGTCGCCGATCGGTCGCACGCCGCGCTCGAACCCTGCGACTTATACTGGGGCCTTTACACCGATAAGAGAATGGTTTGCCGGCCTGCCGGAATCCAAGGCGCGCGGCTACGAGCCGGGCCGCTTCTCGTTCAACGTGAAGGGCGGCCGCTGCGAGGCCTGCCAGGGCGACGGCGTCATCAAGATCGAGATGCACTTTTTGCCGGACGTGTATGTCACCTGCGATGTGTGCAAGGGCAAGCGCTACAATCGCGAAACGCTCGAAGTCACCTTCAAGCAGAAATCCATCGCCGACGTGCTCGACATGACGGTGGATGAAGCCGCCGAGTTCTTCAAGGCGGTGCCGAAAATCCGCGAGATCCTAACCACATTGCAGCGCGTGGGGCTTGGCTACATCCATGTCGGCCAGCAGGCGACGACGCTGTCCGGCGGCGAAGCGCAGCGCGTCAAGCTTGCGAAGGAATTATCGCGCCGCGCCACCGGCCGCACGCTTTACATTCTCGACGAGCCGACCACGGGCCTGCATTTCCACGATGTCGCGAAACTGCTCGACGTGCTGCACGAGCTGGTCGAAACGGGAAATTCGGTCGTGGTGATCGAGCACAATCTCGAAGTCATCAAGACCGCGGACTGGATCATCGACCTTGGCCCCGAAGGCGGCGACGGCGGCGGCGAGATCGTGGTGCAAGGCCCGCCCGAAGTCGTGGCGAAGGAAAAGCGCAGTTACACCGGGCAGTTTTTGAAGCCGGTGCTGGCAAGGGGTGACGCGGGGCGTGGGAAGAAGAAGGGAATGCAGGCGGCGGAGTGATTTGCCGTACTTTCCGCTCGCCCAGCAACAACTCAAAGCACCATACGCAGACACACATACTTGATCTAACGCCACAAAAGTTGTGTGCGACCTACTGTTATTTCCTCTATGGCCAAGTCTCGAATGAATGCTCGATCCCACTCTGTTCGCAGAATGATCTAAATTCATCGACCGCTTTTTCCCTGCCTACATATCGATCGCGCAAGAGTACGAATGCTAGCCGAGCAATCGCCTGCACAGGCACATTGATCCAAAATTCATAGTCATCGCGATTCCAGGTTTGTTCGACTGTCGGCCCCATGTCTTGCGCGGATAATCGAATTTCTCCGCCCGTCTCAATTGCTAAGCGGACAGACCTAAATTCTATTCCGGCATTCCTGAACAATTCGACATTCTCGCTATCAGACATTGCGGCTCCTATTGAAGCAATTCACAAAGTAGAACGCTTGGCATTTTTCCTGTAATGACTATGTTCCTATTCGCCTGAATCTCCGGGTACAGACCCGCTCGCGCCGTTCGCGAGGTCGGGTGCGGCGCCTGCGGGCGCGGTTGAACACGCGCGCAGCACACACTCTCTCCCGCCCTACAAAACCTCCGGCCTCACGCGTCCGCCCGTCTTCGCCGCGGAATGAATTGCGGCGATGACCGCAAGCGAGCCTGCCGCATCCGCAATCGTCACCGCAGGCGCAACGCCGCCGTCGATCACGCTCATGAAATGCCGAAGCTGGAGGACGAGCGGATCGGCTTTTTCAACCGCAGCCAGTTCGACCTGAAGCGGACGCGAGCGTGTCTTCGGTTCATCCTGAAGCCACAGCCGGAGCGAAGGAATTTCCAGCGTGCCTTGCGTGCCCGCGATCATGTAGCAATCGGACTCCACTTGCGGAAATTCCGGGTTCTCTCCGCTGGTGACCTCCCAGCTTGACGGAGACGGCGTGATGTCGCTCGCGGTGAATGTGCCGAGCGCGCCATTGGCAAAATCCACGAGGATCGCTGCCGCATCCTCGATCTGCAATTTGCGGCGGCGCGCCGTGACCATCGCCTGCACGCCGACGATCTCACCAACGACACAGCGAATGCTGTCCACGTCGTGGATGAGGCTGTTCAGCACGAAGCCGCCGGACCCGGCCTGCACGCGCCAGGGAACATTGTAATAGTCGTCGGCCTTGCGGCACAGCACGCGCGCCGACACGGCCGTAATATCGCCGAGCATGCCGGACGCGACGATCTCCCGCGCCTTGCGGATGATCGGATTGTGCCGCCGGTGATGGCCGACGAGAACCGGAACGTCGGCGCGCGCGGCAGCATCCTGCATCCGCCGCGCTTCCTCGACTGACGTTGCAATCGGTTTCTCGACGAATGTGGGGATGCCGCGCGAAACCGCCTCGATCACATTCTCACAATGCAGTTCACCCGGCGTCGCGATCAGCACGCCGTCAAGTTGCACGTTGGCGAGCATTTCGGACAGGGATGAAAAATGCCTGGCTCCCGTTTTCTGCGCCAGTTCGCTCGCGGCCGGCGACGGATCGGCAAGAGCTGCGAGTTCGGCACCTTCCTGCATGCGGATGAGTTGCGCGTGCTTTTTGCCGATGGCCCCGACGCCGCAGATGCCAAGTTTCTTTCTTTTCATGGATCGCAGACTAGCATTGGCCATCGCCGGATTTGCCGCAGGATTCCGCGTGGGAGGCATGCGCTTTAACGCGCAATTGCGGATTGGGGCGTGCGGGCCGCGCTGTCCTTGACAGAATGATTGAAATGACTATATTCCTATCTGCCTAACCCCGCTGGGGACGCGAACCGGTTGCGCCGTTCGTGGGGTTGGGTGCGGCGCCTGCGGGCGCGGGTTCGCAAGCCCCGCGCACTCGGGCGGCGCCGGGGCTCCGCCAGGGACCACTAGGGGTCCCTGCAAGGAGCTTGCTGACGATCCGGGGAAATGTCCCGGACGAAAGCGCGGCCCGGCGCCGGAAGGAAAACGCCGTGACGGAGCGCCGGAAGGCGCCCGCGTTGTCGCAAGGCAGCGCGGCACACTGAAGGACAGGTGCGCCATCCGGTGCTCCGTCCTCCCCTCGTTTCGGGGGTTAGAGTTCAGGCGCACCCGGCGCCTTCAAGCAACACGGGCGATGGCGCACGCCTCCAGCAATTCAAATGCAGACAATGCAGCGCATCGCGCCGCAGAACGAAAGGATATGCCAGAATGAATCATTCGGCACATGACACACATCTTTTTCGCTTCACCGCGAACATGCTCGCGCTCTGGGGCGTGTGCGGAAATGCAAAATGCCGGCGTGCCCGCGCCTGCCGCGGAGATGTGTGCGCCTGCGTTGCGCGCAAAGCGCTTCTCGTGCCGGAAGGCGCGCGCGAAGGCGTCAAGGCGATGATCGAAGGCAGGCAAGATGGCGCGAAGTTCGACGCCGTGCAGGATCGCGCCTATGACGATGTCGAGGCGCTGCTGAACTGGCGCGAAACGGTTGAGCGCGCAATTGGAGCGAGCAAGCCCTTGGCACGGAAGCTCTTGGCGCGGACGCGAAACGCTCCTACATCTGCCGCATGACAGATGTTCGCGACAACCCCGCCCGCTCCCGCTACGAATTGGACATTGACGGCGCGACCGCGTTCGCGAGTTATCGCCGCGACGGCAGCGTTCTATCGATCACCCACACCGAAGTGCCCGCGTCGCTGCGCGAGCGCGGCATCGGTTCGCGTCTGGTCGAAGGCATGATGCAGGATGTGCGCGCGCAAGGACTAAAGGTGCGCCCGCTCTGCGGTTTCGCACACAGGGTGATCGCGCAGCATCCGGAATTTCAGGATCTTGTCGCCTGACCTTCAGGCAATCACTGTGCCGGAGCAGCAGCGGCGGGAGCCGCCGCCGCGGGCTTTGGCTTCGCGGCAGGCTTCTTCGCCGGCGCGTCGGAATGCGCCATGCACTTCGTCATGAAGGATTTGCGGGCGGCGGCTTCAAGATTCTGGTCGTCCGCACCGAACTTGCAGGTTTCCATTTTCTCTTTGGCGGTCACGGCAAGCGCGGGCGCGCTCGTCACGACGGCTGCGAGACATCCAAAGGCAACGGCAAAACGGATCATGGCTCACCCCCACATTCGGGAGTGAGCTTATCACCCGGCGGCGTGCTCAGGAATTGGGCCGCGCGCTATGGTTAACGCCTCAGCGGGAAAGCTCGTCCGCGGTCGGCACGCGCCCGTGCGGCGTCAGTTGATCGATGATGCCCGGCAATTCGCGGCTCAAGCCTGCGAGCAGATCGTTCTGCGAAAGACCAGTCTGCTCCATCAGCATCTTGATCTGCTCGGAGCCGAGTACCGAGGACAGATCCGTTGCCGAGATATCCTTGTTCGCGCCCTTATCGACCCAGGTTTTCGCGGTATCGCCCTTCCCGGCCTGCTGGAATTGCTTGAGCAGGTCGTTCAGGCCGCCGCTCAGAACGCTTCCGGCGGCTCCTCCGGCGAGCAATCCGCCGATGCCGCCTTTCAGCAGATCGCCAATGCCGCCGGGCAGGCTCGCCTGCGTGGTATTATCCGGAAGCCGCTGCGGCGCGTTTCCGGCCGGCGCCTGCGCTCCGCTGCCGCCGAGATGCTTGATCGCCTTGTAGGCAAGCAAACCGAGGATCGCCATTGTGATCGGCGACATGCCGCCGCTTCCCGGCGTTTTTTCGCCGCGCGGGCCGTTCTGCATACCATTCAATACGTCGAGCAATCCCATGGGTCGTCTCCTCTTGCGGAACGAAAAATGCGCTGGCCGATTATAGCAATCGCGTATGGTGGGGATACTTGGCAATCATTGTGACGGTTGCAAGATGGCCCCGGAGGCCGGTGCAAAGCTTTGCGCTTGCGTGTAGATTTCAAAAACCAAGTCATCAGGAGCGGAATATGGGCATTCTCTGGATCATCGTCGTCGGATTTATCGCCGGCATCATCGCACGGCTGCTGTCGTCCGGCCCGAATGAGCCGCGCGGATTCATCCTTACAACGGTGCTTGGCATCGTCGGCGCATTCCTGTTCACCTTCATCGGGCAAATGCTCGGCTGGTATAGCGCCGATCAGGGCGCGGGCAT
>CAMBBO010000222.1 GCA_945862935.1 Pseudorhodoplanes sinuspersici
CGGCCCGACGCGTTGCGCGAAGCCGGCGCGCATATCGTGATTGATGATTATGCGGCGCTTGCGCCATTGCTCAAACCGATTTGGGCGCGTGCGCGGGCAGAAGTTTAGGGTCGATGCGCGATATTTTTGAGGACATTTACAAGAGCGATCCCATCGACCCTATGGAGTCGGCGCGCCGTGGTGCACGGCCGATTGCAAAACGGTTTTTCAAGATTGTCGGCGTTGGGGAGGCGGACGGCTCTTTTGGCGTGCTGCTCGACGGCAAGCCGGTGCGGACGCCCGCGCGGCGTCAGCTTGCAGCGCCCGCGCGCAAGCTCGCCGAGTCGATTGCCGCGGAATGGGACGCGCAGGGCGAATTCATTGATCCGGCGTTGATGCCGCTGACGCGGCTTGCCAATTCGATCATCGACGGCGTTGCCGATCAGCCTTTGCCGGTCGCGGACGACATCGCGAAGTTTCTCGGTTCCGATCTTGTGTTTTATCGCGCCGACGGGCCGGAAGGCTTGATCGAAAAGCAGACCGAACACTGGGACCCGGTTGTTGCGTTCGCGCGCGATGAGCTTGGTGCGCGCTTTATTCTCGCGCAGGGCGTGATGTTCGCGGCACAGCCGGAGGAGGCGATTGCCGCCGCGCGTGCTGCGCTCCCGGCCGATGCGTGGAGGCTTGGCGCTATGCATTCCGTCACCTCGATCGCGGGATCGGCGCTGATTGCGATTGCGCTTCTGCGCGGCGCGCTTTCGCCCGATGCCGCCTGGCTCGCAGCCCATGTCGACGAAGACTGGAGCATGGAGACTTGGGGCCGTGACGAGCTTGCATTGAAGCGGCGCGCGTATCGCCGCGCCGAATTTGATGCCGCCGCATGCGTGCTGGCGCTTGTGGACACATAATAAAGCGGCGAATTGAACCTGGCGGCTCTGTCTTGCGACAAAGGCGTGCGCTTCAATGGATGCGTGGAGATAGGCCATGAAAATCACGCTCGATCTGACCAAGCTGGTCGAAACCGGAAAGCTGACGTCCGCGGAGGCCGAACGCCTCCGTGCGCTCGGAGCGCATGAAACCGGCGCGCTTGGCATCAACATCCTGATCGGGTTCGGCGTTGTCGCCGTTGCGGCGGGCGCGCTTGCGCTTGTGCCAACGCCATTCACCGCGATCGTGCTTGGCATCATGATGTTTGCTTCGGGCTTTGCGCTGACGCTGAAGAAATCCGAGCAATGGGATTTGCTTGCGCAGGTTTGCATCGTGGTCGGAGCGCTGATGTTCGCGGGCGGCATTCTCGCCTTCAACAAAGGCTCGCTTGCGTCGATGATGATGGTGACCGCGACCTTCGCGGGCGCGGCCTTGCTCGCACGGTCCAGTCTCCTGATGGCGGGCGCAGTGCTGGCGCTGGCGTCGTGCTTTGGCGCGAAGGCAGGCTACTGGCACGCGAGCTACGCGCTTGCGATCTACGAGCCGACGCTCACCGTCGTCGTGTTCGGCGCGCTCGCGTGGGTCGCCTATCTGGTGTCACGGAATCTTCCCTCTGACTTCGAGCGCCTTGCGATCATCGCATCGCGCACGTCGGTCTTTCTGGTCAATTTCGGGTTCTGGATCGGTTCGCTGTGGGGCGACCGCATGATCATGATCCGCTCGATGATGGCCACCGATCCGAATGCGGTGGCGTCCTCAATCAAGTCGCTGGTGATCGGGCCGTGGACGTTCGTGATCGCGTGGGCCGTGGCGTTGATCGCTGTCGCGGTGTGGGGCGTGAAGGCGAACCGCCGCTGGGTGGTCAATGTCGCGGCCGTGTTCGGCGGCATCCACTTCTATACGCAATGGTTCGAGAAGCTCGGGCCGAATCCGATGACGTTCTTTATCGGCGGCATCCTGATGCTCGTGTTCGCGCTTGGCTTGTGGCAGTTCAACAAGAAGATGACTTCGGCCTGAGCACTGCCCGCGAGGTTAACAGCGCGTTAATTGCGGCCGGTTAGCGTCTCTCGAATCGGAGACGCTCATGGCCGCAATTGGCCCGCTTGCATCCTTTGTGACCGCCAATGCCGGCGCACCGGCAGGGTCTGTTGCCAACGCTGCGATGAATGCGGCGAAGGACATGCTCGGCCAGACGGCGAAGGCCGCCAGTCAGGTGCCTGTCCCGGCTGCGCCATCGCTCGAAGCCGTGCTCGCTGCGATCCTCACCGTGACGAACGGGAAAGAGGGGCTGGCTTCGCTTCTGTCTGATCTTCAGTCGCTCGTCGCGAAACAACCGGGCGTTCCGGCCAATGTTCGCGATTCCGCGAATGCTTTGCTCGCGATGCAGGCCGATGCTTCCAATGCACGCGTGGATGCAGGCACGATCAAGCTGGCGCTGGCCCATTCTGGCGTCACGCCGCAGAACGGCGGCAACGATCTGAAATCCGCTTTGATTAATCTGCGCGACACGCTGCGGAACTGGGAAGGCGGCGCGCCCGTGCAACAACTCATCGACAAGGCCGACAGCGCCATCGCGCGTCATGATCTTTTACAGGTGGCGTCATTCACCGACCAGCAACCTGACAAGCCGATGCGGCTCGTGTTCGACATTCCGTTGCTGACGCCGCAGGGACCGGCCATCACGCAAATGGCGATTGAGCGCGACGGCAGAGAGAACAGTGACGACGATCCAGAACAGAAAACATGGCGCGCGAGTTTTTCGATCAACCTCGATCCGCTCGGCCCGGTTCACGCCAGCATCGCGATGCAGGGCGGCCGCGCGGCGGTGACGCTGCTTGCGGAACGCTCCGACGCAGCAAAGCAATTGCGTGAGGGCTTGCCTTATCTTCAGGCGGCGTTCGGCGAGGCCAATCTGGAGCCGGGCGAACTGGAATGCCGCGAGGGCGCGCCCGTCCGCGCCACAAATCCCGGCATCCTGATGGACCGCGCCACATGAGCGGCTCGCAAAAGCTCGCGGTCGCGCTCGAATATCAGGCCCCGGACGCTCCGCGCGTCACCGCCATCGGGCGAGGCGCGGTTGCCGAAAAGATCGTGGAAACGGCGCAGGCCAATAACGTGCCGGTGCGCGATAATCCGGCACTCGCGCAGGCGCTCGCTCAAGTGCCGCTCGACCAGCACATCCCGGAAAACCTCTACCGGGCCGTGGCCGAAGTCATCACCTATATCCTGCACGTCTCGCGCACGATGCGCTGAGGGGCGCGCTGCCCCCGAATGACGGCATCAAATGTGCATGCTATCCCTGACCGGATGAACGGGCAGGGCAGGAGCATGATCCCGAAAAGTGGAAGCAGGCTTTCGGAAAAGATCATGCTCAACAAGAAGCGGGCGCAATGAAAGACATCATCGAAAAGCTCGAAACGCGGCGCGCCGAGGCGAAACTCGGCGGCGGCGAAAGGCGCATCGAGGCGCAGCACAACAAAGGCAAGCTGACCGCCCGCGAGCGCATCGAACTCCTGCTCGATAAAGGCTCGTTCGAGGAATTCGACATGTTCGTCGAGCATCGCTCGGCGGAATTCGGCATGGAGAAGCAGAAAATCCCCGGCGACGGCGTCGTCACCGGCTGGGGCACGGTCAACGGGCGCACCGTCTATCTGTTCTCCAAGGACTTCACAGTGTTCGGCGGCTCGCTGTCGGAAACACACGCTCAGAAAATCATCAAGGTGCAGGACATGGCGATGAAGGCGCGCGCGCCGATCATCGGGCTGTTCGATGCGGGCGGCGCGCGCATTCAGGAAGGTGTCGCGGCACTTGGCGGCTATGGCGAAGTGTTCAAGCGCAACGTGATCGCGTCCGGTGTTATCCCTCAGATCAGCGTCATCATGGGGCCGTGCGCGGGCGGCGACGTGTATTCGCCCGCGATGACCGACTTCATCTTCATGGTGAAGGACACGAGCTACATGTTCGTCACCGGCCCGGACGTGGTGAAGACCGTCACCAACGAAGTGGTCACAGCGGAAGAACTTGGCGGCGCGTCGGTGCATGCCGTGCGCTCGTCGGTCGCCGACGGCGCGTTCGATAACGACGTCGAGGCGCTGTTGCAGATGCGCCGGCTGATCGATTTTCTTCCGAGCAGTAACGACAGCGGCGTGCCGGAATGGCCCACGCAAGACGACACTGATCGTATTGATGAATCGCTCGATACGCTGATCCCCGACAATCCGAACAAGCCCTATGACATCAAGGAACTGATCTTCAAGGTCGTGGACGAGGGGGACTTCTTCGAGATCGGCGAGACGTTCGCGCGCAATATCGTGACGGGCTTCGGGCGCATCGCGGGCAGGAGCGTCGGCTTTGTCGCCAATCAGCCGATGGTGCTGGCGGGCGTGCTCGACTCCGATGCGTCGAGGAAGGCCGCGCGCTTCGTGCGCTTTTGCGATGCGTTCAACATTCCCATTGTTACTTTCGTGGACGTGCCGGGCTTCCTGCCGGGTACTGCGCAGGAATATGGCGGCCTCATCAAGCATGGCGCGAAATTGCTGTTCGCCTATTCGCAGGCCACCGTGCCGCTCGTCACCGTGATCACGCGCAAGGCGTTCGGCGGCGCGTATGACGTGATGGCGTCGAAACACATCGGCGGCGATCTGAATTACGCATGGCCGACGGCGCAGATAGCGGTGATGGGGGCGAAGGGCGCGGTCGAGATCATCTTCCGCGGCGGCGATGCCGACACCATCGCTGCGCAAACGAAGCAGTACGAGGACCGCTTCCTGTCACCATTCGTCGCCGCCGAGCGCGGCTATATCGACGACGTGATCATGCCGCACTCGACCCGCCGCCGGATCGCACGGGCGCTGGCGATGCTCAAGGGCAAGCAGGTGGAAATGCCGAAGCGCAAGCACGACAATTTGCCGGTGTGAGGCTAATGTATTGTGCCCGTAATCTTTCGCATCGGTCCGTATGTTGTGTTCTTTTACTCAAACGAGCGAAACGAGCCAATCCATGTCCACGTTCGTAGGGATTCGAACGAATTGAAAATATGGCTTTCGGACCTATCTGTAGCGCGTGTACGCGGCTTTCCGCAGCGTGAGTGGACTGCCGCATTAAGTGATCCAGTTTGAATGTTATTGCATGATCGTTGATTGCGCCACGGGTGGTGTGGCCGGCGCAGCGGATGCCGGTCGCGTAGCCGGCCATTGGATGGCTTGTGGTGCGGGCGGCCGGTATCCGAGCGAGGA
>CAMBBO010000223.1 GCA_945862935.1 Pseudorhodoplanes sinuspersici
AACACCGAACGACCGCACACGAGCCTCAACGGGCTCACACCAACTGAGTTCGCAGCACGCCCCGCATCGGGGCATAACCGGAACAGATTCTCCTTATGAACGAGGGCAAGTTGGGGAGCAGGTCACGCTGATAATCGTTGGCCCCTCAGCAGAGTCCTAACGCCCCTGGCGTTCACAATGATTATCCTCAAGAACTATTATGGTTCGACATGGAGAGCTGAAGGTCTTGTTTTGGAGAATCAGTTAATTAGCGAAAAGGAAGGTAACTGCCGAATTATCGGAGCTGACCTTTTCTCGGCGTCAGAAAAACGAAGTTTCTACTTTGCATAAACCTGGCAAGGTCTAAGCCTGTCGCATTTCATTTCCGTCCAACTTGCGGAACTTAATCATGCGAGCAGCCGTATCTCCCAAAGTTACGAGGCGAATCTGCTCTAGTAAATTCTTGACTGTGGCTGCTTGCTAAGTGCCACGCGAGCAGTGGGATAGGTGCAACCACGCTGGCGGTAATCATGGCCGCGCTTCCACTGCCGCCCAACCACGCAGTAGTTTTATTCTTCTGTCTCCGAACCGAGCCTCCAGAAAACGGGAATTCTCTTTATATTCACCGGAGACTTTCGGGAATTCTACGAGCAAAAGTTCGATAACAGCCCGCGCAGAGACTTTGGATCACTGACTAAAACGCCCATTTGGCGCGCATTTGTAGCACCTAGAAAAACTATTCTCTGGATTTTGCACTGGCTGGCTGGGGCGGGAGGGTTCGAACCTCCGAATGGCGGAATCAAAATCCGCTGCCTTACCACTTGGCTACGCCCCAATCCGACAAGAGCTTGATGGCCGTTAGCCCGCGCAAAGCAGGTTTCACGGCGAGCGGACCATAGCGGCCACATCCGCCGATTTCAATGCGCCGCCCTCCCCGCGCATTGACCGGACCCATATCTACGAGAAAGGATAAAGAGCCGCCGGAAGCCGCGTCTGCTGGAGATAATACCCATGCCTTATCGCGCCCCGATTGCCGATATTGCCTTTGCCCTCCGGTACGGCGCGGGATTTGGCGCGGCGCTGGATGAGGGCTTGTATGGCGACCTGACCGGCGACACGCTCGACGCGGTACTGGAAGAAGCCGGAAAATTCGCAACCGATATTCTCGCCCCGCTCAATCGCATCGGCGACACACACGGCACGCCGTTCAAGGACGGCGTCGTCACCATGCCGCCCGGTTGGAAGGAAGCTTACACCGCCTGGGCCGCGGCCGGATGGAACGGCCTTGCGTCACCCGAACAATGGGGCGGGCAAGGATTGCCGCAAGCCGTCAACGCCGCCTGCATCGAGATGTGGAACTCCGCCTCGATGGCGTTCGGCATCGGTCCGGTTCTCACGATGGCCGCAATCGACGCGCTCGCAGTTCACGGCAGCGATCATCTGAAAAAAGATTATCTGCCGAAACTCATCAGCGGCGAATGGATGGGCACGATGCAACTGACTGAGCCGCAGGCGGGTTCGGATGTCGGCGCGTTGCGGACGAAAGCCGAGCGCGCGGGCGACGGCAGCTATCGCATCACCGGGCAGAAAATCTTCATCACCTATGGCGAGCACGATCTCACGGACAACATCATCCATTTCGTGCTGGCACGCCTGCCCGATGCGCCGCCCGGCGTGAAAGGAATTTCGCTCTTTCTCGTGCCTAAATTCACGCTCAACGCGGACGGCACGCCCGGCGAACGAAACGACGTGCGCGCGCATTCTGTCGAGCACAAGCTCGGCATTCACGCTTCCCCGACCTGCACCATGGTCTATGGCGACAATGGCGGCGCGACAGGTTTTCTGGTCGGCGAGGAAAACGCCGGCATGACCTGCATGTTCACTATGATGAACGAGGCACGGCTTGCGGTCGGCCTGCAAGGCGTCGCGATTGCCGAACGCGCCACGCAGCAGGCGCTCGAATACGCGAGAGATCGCAAACAGGGCCGCGGCGCGAACGGCGCATCGAGCGTACCGATTGCCGAGCATCCCGATATACGCCGCACGCTGCTCACCATGCGAACGCTCACCGCCGCTGCACGCGCCATTTCATATTCCACCGCCGTCGCGCTCGACCGCGCGAATGCGGCCGCGAACGACACCGCGCGCAAGGCATCGCACGAGCGCGCGTCCCTGCTCACGCCCGTCGCGAAGGCTTTCTCCACCGACATCGGCGTGGAAGTCGCTTCGCTCGGTGTGCAGGTGCATGGCGGCATGGGCTTCATTGAGGAAACCGGCGCCGCGCAGCATTATCGCGATGCGCGCATTGCCGCGATCTATGAAGGCACCAATGGCATTCAGGCGATCGATCTCGTCACACGCAAACTTCCGCTATCGGGTGGCGAGACGTTTCGCGCCTTGATGAAGGAACTGCGGGCCATCGCGGACGCCGTACGCGCGACCAACGATCCGGCCTTCGGCGCGACCGCGCCGCGTCTCACCGAGGCGCTCGATCATCTGCAGCGCGCGGGCGAATGGCTGCTCGCAACATTAAAGACAAGCCAGCAATCCGCGCTCGCAGGCGCAACGCCCTATCTGCGCCTGTTCGGCAACGCTGCTGGCGGCTGCATGATCGCGAACGAGGCTCTAGCCGCCTTGCGTATGCCGGACGGTAATTCTGCAAACCGCGTCGCGCATGCGCGCTTCTTTGCCGAAAACATCGCGGTGCAATGCGGCGGCCTTGCAACGATGGTCACGGACGGCGCGCAATCCAGCCTTGCGGACATCGCCTGATGCATATCGCTATCAAAGACGAAGGCCCGGTCCGGCTCATTCGGATGGACCGGCCGGAAAAGAAGAACGCGCTGACATCGGCCATGTACGCAGAAATGGCGTCGGCCATTGTCGAGGCAAAGACCAATCCATCGATCCGTTGCATCGTGTTTGCAGGCGCGCCGGGCGCGTTCTGCGCCGGGAACGATCTCGCCGACTTCCAACGTGCCGCAACGGGCGAAGGCGAACTCGACGGCGCGGTCGTGCGCTTCCTGCATGCGCTGGCGCATGCCGAGGTGCCGCTGGTCGCAGCTGTCGATGGGCTTGCCGTTGGCGTCGGCACCACGATGCTCTTGCATTGCGATCATGTGACCGCATCGGCGAACGCGCGCTTCATGACGCCGTTCGTGAAGCTCGGACTTGTCCCGGAAGCAGCATCAAGTCTTCTTGCACCCGAACTGATGGGGCACCGCCGCGCGTTTTCGCTGCTGGTGATGGGGCGCCCGCTCGACGCGCAAGCTGCACGCGAATGCGGCCTCGTCAACGAGATCGTAGATTCCGCCGAGGTCGAAGGCACTGCGATGAAAGCAGCACAAGAGATCGCAGCCTTGCCGCACGATGCGGTCATGGCATCGCGCCGCCTGATGCGGCGGCCCGGCGAACTGGTCGAGCGGATCGACGAGGAAGTTTTGCTCTACGAGCAATTCATGCGTTCGCCCGAGGCACGCGCCGCGTTCGAAAAGTTTTTCGAGAAAAAGAAATAGCGTCATTCCGGGATCGCATGCTGCGCGTCCCGGAATGACAAGGCCGTTAAATCGGCTTCAGCCCTGCTTCGATCTGCGTACGCCGCGCTTCGAGGAATGGCGGCAGCACAAGCTTCTCGCCAAGCTTGTCGGCCGGCTCATCCACCGCGAAGCCAGGCCCATCCGTCGCGATTTCGAACAGGATGCCGTTTGGCTCACGGAAATAGAGCGAACGGAACCAGAAGCGGTCGACCTTGCCGCTGTTCGGTACGCGAAGCTCTGCCAGACGCGCGGCCCACGCATCATAGTCCGCATCCGGCGAACGGAACGCGACATGATGCACGCTGCCCGCGCCCTGACGTGCAGGCGGCAAATCGGGGCGCACCGCGACATGCAATTCGCCTTGTGGTCCCTCCTCGCCCATCCCGTAAACATGCACGCGATCCGCATTCGATTCCGGATGCGCGTAGTCACGCAGCTTCGTCATGTTCATCACATGCGTCAGCACGGCGTCGGTCGGCGCAAGATCCGGCACGGTCATCACAATCGGACCAAGCCCGCGGATCTGATGCTCCGCCGGCACCGGGCTTTTTGCCCACGGATGCGACGCGCCCTTTCCGCCGTCATCGACAAAGCTCAGGCGCTGGCCTTCCGGGTCGGTAAAATCGAGTGTCAATCGTCCGTCGCGCTCGGCGATGCCGGACGTTGTCACACCCGCATCGCTCAGGCGCTTCTTCCACCATTCGAGCGACGCCTGCCCCGAAACGCGAAATCCCGTGCGGCTGATCTCGTGATTGCCGTGGCGCGCGGGGCCGGTTGGAAAATCGAAAAACGTAAGATCGCTGCCGGGCGAAGCTTCGCCGTCGGCGTAAAACAGATGATACGCGCTGACATCGTCCTGATTGACGGTCTTTTTCACAAGACGCATGCCGAGCGGGCCGGTGTAGAATTTCACATTGCCGGGCGCGTCGGCAGAAACGGCAGTAAGATGATGAATGCCTGTGAGTTGCATGGGACAATACTCGTTGAATGAATGTTTCGGCGCTTATGTAGGAAGGCGTCCGTGAAAATGCGAGGACCGCGATGTCGCTGAAGGGCAAGACACTATTCATCACCGGCGCGTCGCGCGGGATCGGCCTAGCCATCGCGCTTCGCGCCGCGCGCGATGGCGCGAACATCGCGATTGCCGCGAAAACAGACAAACCGCATCCGAAGCTGCCGGGTACGATTCACACCGCAGCCGCCGAGATCGAACAGGCTGGCGGCAAGGCATTGCCGCTTGTGGTCGATGTGCGCGAGGAAGCATCGGTGAACGACGCGATTGCGCGCACCGCATCGGAATTCGGCGGCATCGACATCGTGGTGAACAATGCAAGCGCAATCCAACTGACCAATGTGCAAGCCACCGAAATGCGCCGCTTCGACCTGATGAACGAGGTCAATGCGCGCGGCACATTCATGGTGTCCAAATATGCAATTCCGCATCTGGAAAAATCGGCGAACCCGCACATTCTCATGCTGTCGCCCCCGCTCGACATGCAGGAAAAGTGGTTCGCGCCGCACACCGCCTATTCGATTGCGAAGTTTGGAATGAGCCTTGTCGTGCTCGGGCTTGCGGGTGAATTGCGCGGCCAAGGCATCGGCGTGAACGCGCTGTGGCCACG
>CAMBBO010000224.1 GCA_945862935.1 Pseudorhodoplanes sinuspersici
ATGAACCCGCTGCCAAGCAACATCCACGTACTTTTTCGCAGTGTCGCAGCCGAAGCCAACACGATCATGCATCAGCGCTGCGACCACCGATGTTCCCACTCCCATATAGGGATCGAGCACAAAATCCCCCGGATTGGTCATCGAGAGCACTAGCCGTTCAACCAATTCGACGGGGAATTGACAGGGGTGGAGCGTTTTCTCGACATGATTATTTTTCACGTTCGGCATTATCCAAAGATCTCCCGGATTTTTGCCAAGCGGATTGCTTGATATCTGTCCAGCTTTAGGCCCCTTGTAATATTTTTTGTTGGGGTACTTCGATGGGACGCGGATCGGATCTAAATTGAAAGTGTAGTCGTCGCCCTTTGTGAACCACAAAATTGTTTCATGACGTCCGGAAAGCCGGTTGCTGCAATGCAGACCGTGCTCGAAATGCCAAATAATCCTGTTGCGAAGTTTGAGACCGTGATCCTTAAACAGATGATAAAGCACGATGTCGAGCGGGAACACCTCGCCGTTTTTTACGTGATTGCCAACCTGCCAGCAGATGGATCCGCTCGGATGCAACAGCCTCACGCATTCCGAAATCACCTGTGCCTGGTCCTTGATGTAATGCTCCAGGCCCGTGCGCCGCTCGTATGACTTCCCGATGTTGTAAGGCGGGGAAGTGACGATCAGCTTCATAGATCCGTCTTTGAGGGGCCGCATGAAGTCGAGATTGGACTCGCGGGCCATGACGGCCTGCTTATCGACTTGTAAGCGGGTAACGGCTCGCTGAAGCATCGGAGGCCGAATCACTGGAGAGAATGGGTCTTTACCGGATCCAGTCGACGCGGCTGCTGTCAATAGATGGGAAACGGGAATTCTCTTAAAGTGCGGCGGAGATTTTAGCCTCATTCCTTGGGGAAGTTTAACCGACCGGAAAACGCGCAGAGACTTTGTGTCTCGGAAAAGCTCGCCAATGCCGGGCGTTCCTCGGTTGAAACAGGATTTTCTCTCAAGTTGGCCACTGGCTGGCTGGGGCGGGAGGGTTCGAACCCGGAAATGGCGACTCGTTGCGGAAACAGATTTTCAACTTGCGGAGATTAGCGGGATTCCTGACGGATTAGTGCGCATGAAAGTCTCTGTAGAGACGTGGGCGCTCGAGGAAATCGCCGAGAAAACGGCGTTTCTGACCGCATTTTTTCAGATTACGAGTTAGCGATGGAATGCGTGGTGGGCCCGCCTGGACTCGAACCAGGAACCAGACCGTTATGAGCGGTCGGCTCTAACCATTGAGCTACAGGCCCGGCGGGGTGCCGCCGGACCTGTGTCTAGCAATCGCGGGGTGGGCGCGGCAATGTCCCGCGCGCTCCATCGGCGGTTATGCAGCTTAATTGGAGGCGTTGCCGCCCTGATCGGGTACTGGCGCGGGAATGCGAGGGTCACGATTGACCGGGCGGGTCATGTCCGCCTCGCGGCTCCATTGCGCGCCGTGAGGCCCCTCGCTCGCATACGCATTGAATCCCTGGCGTTTGGCCTCGTAGTAATAGCCGCGCGCATAGAGCGCGACCGCGCGCGAATGATCGCCGCCCGCGGCGCGATAGGCCCCGGCGAGATATTTCACCGCATAAGTCATGTTGGTGTCGGCATCGAGCAGACCCTCAACGCCGCCGCGATAGCCCATCGCGTGTGCGGTGCCGAGACGGATCTGCATGATCCCGTAATTGCCCTTGCTGATGGCGCGCGGATTGTATCGGCTCTCGCGTACGATCACGCGATGGACCAGAGCCTCAGGCAAACCATTGGCGGCGGCATGGCGCGAGACCAGAGCGTCGAACGCGGCGCGATCGCCGGCATGTGCCGTATTCGCAGCGGCAAGAGCAGCAAGAGCAGTAAGCGCAGCTGCAACGGCGCCAGCACGAATCGTGGCTTGAATCATTTGAACTCCGATTTTTTGGAAGGCTCGCGTTTGAACGGCCAAATGCGGCGGTGATGAGACTTGAAGTTCAAGCTGTGTTGCAGGCTGAAACATCGCGACAGATGACGCTGCGGCAGCTAGAAGCAGGCTTCCCGATTCTCGAACCGCCCCCATGCCCGTCTTCACACCGCATCAGGACGCCGCGCTGAACGCTGTCAGCGCGTGGCTCGCCTCGAAACCGCAGGGCGCACAGCGCATCTTCCGCCTGTTCGGCTATGCCGGCACCGGCAAGACCACGCTGGCGCGGCATATCGCCGACAATGTCGACGGCGAAGTGAAATTCGCAGCCTTTACCGGCAAAGCCGCCCTTGTGATGCGGCGCAAGGGCTGCGACGGCGCCTCGACCATCCACAGCCTGATCTACCGGGCGCGCGAAAGCGGTGACGAAGTGCCCAGTTTTGAATTGTGGGACGACGCGCCAGCTTCGAAAGCTGCCCTCATCATCATCGACGAATGCTCGATGGTGGACGCAGAACTTGGGCGAGACGTGATGTCCTTTGGCGTACCGGTGCTGGTGATCGGCGATCCCGCGCAATTGCCGCCCGTGCAAGGCGGCGGATTTTTCACCGAGGCCGAACCCGACGCGATGCTGACCGAAGTACACCGGCAGGCGCAGGACGATCCGATCGTGCGGTTGTCGATGGACATTCGCGAAGGCCGCGAGTTGGAAATCGGTAGATATGGCGAGACGCAGATCGTCGCCAAATCGGATCTCGAGCCGGAGCGTGTGCTGTCCGCCGATCAGGTGCTGGTCGGGCGCAACGTCACGCGGCGCGCCTACAACACGCGACTGCGTGAGCGTCGCGGCATCGAGGATGAACTTCCCGTAGCGGGGGACAAGCTTGTCTGCCTTCGCAACAACCGCAAGAAGGGCCTGTTCAACGGCGGATTGTGGAACGTGAAGGAACGCGGCGGCCGCCGTTCCGGCGTGATGACGTTGCGTCTCACACCCGACGAAGGCGCGGGACGCGCGATCAAGGTGTCGGTGCGGCCGGAATGTTTCACCGGCGGAATCGAGGACTATGACTGGCCGCGAAGGAAGCCCTACGACGAATTCGATTACGGCTATGTCCTGACTGTCCACAAGGCCCAAGGATCGCAATGGGACGATGTGGTTCTTTTCAATGAGAGTTTCGCGTTTCAGGAAAGCGCGCAGCGGTGGCTCTATACCGGCGTCACGCGCGCCGCAAAAAAACTCACATTGGTGGTTTGAGTCCCGGAACGAAACGGCACGACCAGCGTTGGGATGGCCGTATCGAGGGACTCCACATGAACCGCAAACCGATCGAACAGATGGAACGCACCGAATTGATCGGGATGGTCCATGTCCTGCAATCGCAGGTCGAGGAATTGATGTCGCCGGAGCGAAACCGGCTGTATCAGCTCGGCCGCCTTCATTCGCAGACCGAACCGGTCGAGGAAAAGCGCCTCTCGCTGTGGGAACGTCTTTCCCCGCGCCGCGCCCTGCGGTTCAAGAAAGTCCGTAATCTCGATTTCAGCGCCAGCACCCTTGCGCCGCGCTGATCGCCTTTTCTATTTGAAAATTGTTTCGCCCTGCTGATCGACGATCTGCCTGCCCTTGAGCAGCGAGAAATCGACGGCGGCCTCGAATGAGGCGTGACGTTCGGCGCGGATGAATTTGTGCGACTTGCGCTCGCCCGCGACATCCTTCTCGATCACGCCGCATGTCTGATATTGCCCTTCGGCCTTGAACGGTTCGGCGCGAATGGTGAAGCCTTCATGCTCGACCGAAGCACCGGCCTTGGGCGCAGCGTCGCCGCCGAATAATTTGCTGAAGGTAGACATGCTTACGCTCCCTCTTTCGGAATCGGCCGCGGCTTTCCGTTTTGGTCGATGGCGACAAACGTGAAATTGGCGTCCGTCACCTTCTCGTGGCGATAGGTTTCAAAACGCCGCGCCCACGCCTCGACATGAATCGTCATTGAAGTACGGCCGATGCTGTCGACGTTTGTATAGACTTCGAGCACGTCACCGACGCGCACCGGGCGAATGAATGTCATGCCGTCGAGCGCGATGGTAACGACGCGGCCCTTGGCGCGCTCGACTCCGGCAATGCCGCCGGCCTGGTCCATGCGCGACAGCACCCAGCCGCCGAAAATATCGCCGTTCGCGTTGGTGTCCGCAGGCATCGCGCTGATACGCACCGTGAGATTGCCGCGCGGCTGATCTTCGCTCATGTCGCCCCTTCCACTGAACCGCGCGCATGATGACCGCGAATTTCGAATTAGCCAACGCTTCGCCGCCCCTATTCTTTGCAAGGCGCGGGCGCGCCTGAATTCGGAAAGTCGCAGCCCTGAAAATAACAAGGGCGCGCGGAACGCCGGGCCCTTGTGGACCCTGCGGACCCCGGCACCTCGCGGCACCGAGGTTTGCCGAAGTCGAAGTAACCGCGAAGTCCGCCGGTTGCCCGGGGTTCCGCGCGCGGTGTGAGTGGCTTGCTCTGCGACAACCCCGGAGGACAGACACCCTGGCAGGGGTGGCCAACTTTTTATCCTCCGCTGGTGACCCACGGCCGGTGGGCCGGATCATCGCAGCTTGGGCCTCCGATGTTCGATGCGCGTCTCGCATCTCACACCGGCCACCGCATCCCGCCCCGCGTCTCATGACGCTGATCAGACGCCCCTTGTAACAGGGCAGGATGACTAGGATTTAATTCCCAAATAAGGCAATACGATGACCACCGGTCATTGCGCCTAGCTCTTATGAATGGCCCGGCGCATTGCGGATTCTACGCGCAATTTACTTGAACGCTCGTCGCACTGAGGATGAAGTCCGCATCAGGGAGACATGCAATGTCTGTCCTCGACCTCATTTCGAATAACGGCGCACACATCCTGCTCTATGGATCGGTGATCGTGCCGCTCGTGCTGATAGGATGCCTGATGCTGATCGGGCAGCGCCCGAATTCGCCCGGCTGATTGCGCGTTAGCGATCGAGCAGGCCGAGCGTCACGAGTTCGCGTGACAAAGATTCCGGCGACGTGAAGTGAATGCCGTGCAGCCCGAGTGTGCGCGACACGTCCACGTTCTTTGCATTGTCGTCGATATAGACCGCGCGCGCGGGGTCGATGCCGTTGCGTTCAAGAAGAATGTGCCAGATTTTCGGATCGGG
>CAMBBO010000225.1 GCA_945862935.1 Pseudorhodoplanes sinuspersici
ATGGATGATCGGGTCCAGTCCGCAATGACGCAGGAAAAGCGCCAGCAGCGCCGTCGATGTAGCGCCATCCACGTCATAATCGCCGAAGATTGCAACCTGCTCGTTACGCTGGACGGCGTCGGCGATCCGCGCGGCGCCAGTTTCCATCGCGGTCAACGCTGCTGGGTCCGGCATAAGCCGTTTCACAGTCGGATCGAGAAATTCTTCAACATGATCGGGTTCGACGCCGCGCCCCGCGAGAATGCGCGCGAGTAACTCAGTCACGCCATTGCGTTGCGCGATAGTGGTTGCCCGCGCAGCGCCGCGATCATCCAGCCGGTCGCGCCAAGGGCGGCCACACACGGAATGTTCGACGCCGAGAAAAATGCGATTGGGTTTCAGCATTGCAATGGCGATTATCGCCGCCGTGGCCGGAATTGTCCCGGCCATCCATTGAATTTCTGAAAAGCTTGCACCGGAAATGACGCTACGCCGAATGGCGCCGCGCCACGCTGCTCATGTCCACGTTAGATAAGTGGCGGCGCAGAATTCGCCAAGGCGCTCAATCCAGATGGAATTTGTCGAGCTGGCGGTGCTCGGCGACGATCCGGCGCACCGTGCCCGTAACCGAGCGCATCACCACCGTCTCGGTCTCAATCAGGTTCTTGCTGAACTTCACGCCATTCAGCATCGCGCCCGTGGTCACCCCGGTTGCCGCGAACAGACAATCGCCGCGCACCATGTCCTCGATCTCGTATTTCTTCTTCGGGTCTTTGATACCCATTTTCTTGGTGCGTTCGCGCAGTTCCTCGCTGTCGATGACGAGGCGGCACTGCATCTGTCCGCCGATGCAGCGCAAGGCCGCAGCCGCGAGCACGCCTTCTGGCGCGCCACCGATACCGAGATAGATATCGATGCCGGTTTTAGGTTCGGCGCAATGGATCACGCCGGCCACATCGCCATCGCTGATAAGGCTCACAGCAGCACCGGTCTTGCGGATCAGTTCAATCGCATGTGTGTGACGCGGGCGGTCGAGCAGGATCGCCGTGATCTCGGACGGCTTCACGCCCTTGGCCTTGGCGAGATTCATGATGTTCTCGTCCGCAGGCGCATCGAGATCAATCGTGCCTTTCGGATAGCCCGGTCCGATTGCAATTTTTTCCATGTAGCAATCGGGCGCATGCAAAAGTGTGCCCGCATCCGCCATCGCAATCGTTGCTATCGCGCCCGGCATGTTCTTGGCGCACAGCACCGTGCCTTCGAGCGGATCGACCGCGATATCGACACGAGCGCCATGCTTGTTGCCGACCTTCTCGCCGATAAACAGCATCGGCGCTTCGTCGATCTCGCCCTCGCCGATCACAACAGTTCCGTCGATTGGCAGCTTGTTGAGTTCGCGCCGCATGGCATCGACCGCAGCCTGATCGGAGGCCTTGTCGCGCCCGTGCCCGCGCAGCCGCGCAGCCGACACCGCCGCGCGCTCGGTCACGCGCACGATCTCAATCGAGAGCACGCGCTCGAGAACTTGATCCGACTGGACGGTGATCGACGATGACATAAGACGGCCCCCTCGCGTACTTTGACTAACTTCTATCGGTTTTTTTCGATCCGGATCAATTGCGGTTCGCCGGATATCACTTTGTCGCGTTTCACCGCGTCGATCGCCTGGCGCACGGCATCTTCGGTCGTCGCATAGGTGATCAATATGACAGGGACAGGACCGCTGGCCGATTTCGCGTCCGCGCCACCTTTTGTGCCGCGATGCCGCTGCACGATGGATTCCATTGAAATCTGCTGTTCCGCGAGTCTCGTTGCAATCGTTGCTGCGGTTCCTGGCTTATCCACGGCCATGAGGCGGATATAATAGCCGCCTTCGTGGCGCTGCATCGGCGCTTTACCAGCGGCAGATAGATCTGAGGTCTTGCGCCCGAATGGGTGCGTCCGCACGCCGCGCGCGATGTCCCCGATATCCGCAACGACGGAAGCTGCGGTCGCCGCACCACCCGCACCTGGTCCAACAAGAGTGAGCGGCGCGAAACCATCCACATCGACGGTCACGGCATTGGTGACACCCATCACCTGAGCGATGGCGGAATCCTTCGGCACCATGGTCGGATGCACGCGCTGCTCGATGCCGTGTTCGGTGCGAACCGCGACTCCCAGAAGCTTGATGCGATAGCCAAGCTCCTCGGCCGCTTCCAGATCGGCGGGCGAAATTGAAGAAATGCCCTCCACATAGACAGCGCTTTCGTCGGCCTTGGTTCCGAAAGCAAGGCTCGCAAGGAGCGAAAGTTTTTGCGCGGTATCGAAACCCTCGACATCGAATGTCGGATCGGCTTCCGCGTAACCAAGGCGCTGCGCGTCCTTCAGGCAATCGGCGAAGGACAGTTTCTCCTGCTCCATCCGCGTCAGGATGTAATTGCAGGTGCCGTTGAGGATGCCATAGACGCGCGCAATCGTATTTCCGGAAAGCCCCTCGCGCAGCGTTTTCACAATCGGAATGGCACCAGCGGCCGCAGCCTCAAAGTTCAGCGCAACGTAGTTTTCTTCTGCAAGCGCTGCCAGCTCGAGGCCATGCTTTGCGAGCAGAGCCTTGTTCGCGGTGACCACCGATTTCTTCGCACGTAATGCAGCCTCGACCGCCGCCTTGGCCGGATCGCCATCGCCGCCCATCAGTTCGACAAAAACATCGATGCCCGGATCGACGGCGAGCTTTTTCGGATCGTCGAACCAGCGCAGCTTGCTCGTATCGATGCCACGATCTTTTTTCGGATCGCGCGCGCAGGCGGCAACCACCTCGACAGCACGCCCGCAGCGCGCGGTCAGCGCGTCTCGATCACCCTCGATCAGGCGCACAACCGATGCACCGACTGTGCCTAAACCGGCCAGTCCAACTTTCAGCGGCGCAGTCATCAAACAATCCGGAAGAAAGCTCAGCGCCGGTTGGCGAGAGGAACCACGTTGTGCAGCGTTTCGATGCCAGTATCAAGGAAACGGCGGATGTTGCGCGCAGCCTGACGGATACGCTGCTCGTTTTCCACGAGCGCGATACGCACGAACCCTTCCCCGCGCTCGCCGAAGCCCGTGCCCGGTGACACCGCGACCGAGGCCTTTTCGACCAGCAACTTTGAAAACTCGACGCTGCCCATTTCGCGGAACGGCTCCGGGATCGGCGACCACGCAAACATCGATGCGCTTGGAGATGGCACCTGCCAGCCAGCGCGGCCGAAGCTGTCGATCAGAACGTCGCGCCGCTTGGTGTAGATATCGCGCATCTCACGGATGCAATCTTCCGGTCCGCTGAGTGCTGCAGCGGCCGCAACCTGAATCGGCGTGAACGCACCGTAATCGAGATAGGACTTCACGCGCGTCAGCGCGGAGATCAGCCGCTCGTTGCCGACAGCAAAGCCCATGCGCCAGCCGGCCATGGAGAACGTCTTCGACATCGAGGTGAACTCGACGGTGATATCCATTGCGCCCGGCACCTGCAGCACCGATGGCGGCGGATTGCCGTCGAAATAGACTTCGGCGTAGGCGAGATCCGACAGGATGAAGATGCCGTGCTTCTTCGCGAACGCGACGAGGTCTTTGTAGAAGTCGAGATCGGCGACAAAGGCGGTCGGGTTCGACGGATAGCAGACCACTACCGCGATCGGCTTCGGGATCGAATGCGCGATCGCGCGCTCAAGGGCTGGAAAAAACTCCGGTGTGGGCTCCGACGGCACGGAGCGCACAGCGCCGCCCGCCATCAGGAATCCGAAGGCGTGGATAGGATAGCTTGGGTCCGGCACCAGTACGACATCGCCCGGCGCCGTGATCGCCTGCGCGACGTTGGCAAAGCCTTCTTTCGAGCCGAGTGTCGCTACGATCTGCGTCTCGGGATTGAGCTTCACGCCAAAACGGCGCGCATAATACGCAGCCTGCGCGCGGCGCAATCCGGTAATCCCCTTGGACGACGAATAGCGGTCGGTGCGCGACTTGCCGAGCGTCTCTTTCATCTTCTCGAGCACATGGGCGGGCGCCGGCAAATCCGGATTGCCCATGCCGAGGTCGACGATGTCGGCTCCCTCGTTGCGGGCGACGGCCTTGGCGCGATTCACGGTCTCGAAGACGTAGGGCGGCAAGCGCCGGATGCGGTGAAACTCGTCCATGGCCAAGGCTCCTGCGGCCTGCGTCTCAGATGCGCGAGCCGACGCGGCCAACTTTTATCATGGGTTCGGCTTCGCGCCAGTGGACTTACCGCTACTCTCGGATTTGGGCTTTTTTGGCTTGGGAGCACGGCCTTCCTGCCGCTCCCTCGCCGCGGCGAGGTCTTTTTCCAGCTTTTCCTGCTGGTCCTCGTCCAGCACCTTTGCTGCGCGCGGGGGCGGGGTCGCGTGGATCGCGGGATAGGCGGGCGCTTCGGCGGGGCGCTCCGGTGCCTCGGCCGGCAGACCGCCAATCGATGCGGGCATGCTGTCGCCGATATTGCTTGCGCAGGCGGCAAGAAAGCTCACGCTCGTCAGTGCGAGCATCAGTCGCAGCGCGTTTTTTCGCTTCGGCAAAGTCGCGCTCGGAGTGGATCGCGGCATCATATCTCGTCGTTAAGGGAGCAATCGTCCCGCTATCGGGGTAATATGTTGAAAGGATGAAGTGTAGCGGACGGCGGTTAATGCCGTTTCTCTGTGCTGCGGTGCGGAATCGAGTCGTCCGGCCTCATCCTTGCACGGTCTGCCGCGTCAGCCCATGTGTGGGCGACAAGCGAGCCGGAAAAGCGTCTAACGTGTGGGGCCGATGAACAAGATACCGGACAAGCCGGTCGCGCCGGGTGGAGCTGTCAACGTCGAGCTCTTCGCCCGCAATCTTGCGCGCCTTGTCGAAGAAGGCGGCAAGGCGCTCGCGGCCTATCTGAAGCCGCGCGAGGAAGGCAAAGCGTCCGGCGAAGCGTTGTCCGACGAAGTCACCGACGCTGTGAAGACGCTTGGCCAGGTGGCGGAATACTGGCTGTCCGATCCCGCACGCGCGATGCAGTTGCAGGCCAATCTCGGCCGCGCGTATCTCGACCTGTGGGGTTCGGCGGTAAAGCGCATGGCCGGTGAGGTCAGTT
>CAMBBO010000226.1 GCA_945862935.1 Pseudorhodoplanes sinuspersici
CCGTTCGTGTTCGTCGCGGGTGCGGGCAATTCCAAATTCATCTACACGGCCTTGCTGGAATATTTTCTCACCCAGCTTAAGCTTGCGATGTTCGGCGCGGCGTTTTTGTCGTTTCCGGTGATCGCGGCGCAGATTTACATGTTCGTCGCGCCGGGTCTGTATCGCAAAGAGCGTCAGGCCTTCCTGCCGTATCTTGTCGCGACGCCGTTTTTCTTCGCGCTCGGCTCGACGGTGGTTTATTTCGTCGTCATGCCGATGCTGGTGCGCTTCTCGCTCGGCATGCAACAGGTGGCAACCGACGACACGGCCGAGATCGCGCTTCTTCCCAAGGTCGGCGAATATCTCTCACTGATGATGTCGCTCGTGCTCGCCTTCGGCATCGCGTTTCAGTTGCCGGTGATCTTGACGCTGCTCGGGCGCATCGGCGTGCTCACGTCGGAGCAGCTGAAAGAGAAACGGCGTTATTTCATCGTCGGCGCATTCGTCATCGCAGCGGTGCTGACGCCGCCCGACGTTATCAGCCAGATGTCGCTCGCGATCCCGCTGATGCTTCTCTACGAAGGCTCGATCTGGTCGGTGAAGCTCGTCGAGAAGAAGGCGAAGGCCGAAGCTGCCGAGAAGCAGGCCTGGGCGGACGCGCAGGACACCCGCGCCGACCCGGACGACGAAAAGCCGTCGGCTTAAGACAAAACTTATCCCCGCCTCTGAAACCGCGCTTATTGTTGCCGCGCTTGTTCGCGGGTCGCGCTTCTAGAACGCCCTCTTGGATTGGTGGAGCGCCGGGAGGCGCCGCCCTGTAAAGGGCGCGCGCCTCGCAAGCGCGTAGGCTGGCCGATCGCAAGGCCGGCCTTGAGGGTGCCTCGCAAGCACCCGGGCGCCTCCCGGCGCTCCATCCCCTTTTGGGGAACGGAAAAACAGGGCAGGCGCCCCCGCGCCATTCAAAAACAGGGGCGATGAAGCGCGTCCGGAGCGATGGCGGGATCGGGAAATCTTTGGTAGGTCGCTGCCATGCACGACATCAAATGGATTCGGGACAATCCGGACGCTTTCGACGCTGCGCTGATGCGGCGGAACACGGATTTTGCGGGAACCGCGAAGAAGCTGATCGCGCTCGACGAGACGCGGCGCAATACAATCACGGCATTCGAACAGGCGCAGGCGCGCAGGAACGCAGCCTCGAAGGAAGTCGGCGAAGCGAAGAAAGCCAAGGACGAGGCACGCGCCAGCGCGCTGATGGCCGAAGTCGGCGAACTGAAAGACAAGCTGCCGAAGCTCGATCAGGCGTCGAAGGATGCCGACAAACTGCTCGAAACTGCATTGGCGGAAATTCCGAACCTGCCGCTCGCGGAAGTGCCGGAAGGCAAAGACGAACACGGCAATGTCGAGAAACGCAAAGTAGGTGCGCCGAAGAAAATCGCGGGGGCCAAGGAGCATTTTGATCTCGGCATGGCACTCGGCCAGATGGATTTCGAAATCGCGGCGAAAATGTCCGGTGCGCGCTTTGTCGTTTTGAAGAATGGGTTGGCGCGGCTCGAACGCGCGCTCGGGCAATTCATGCTCGACATGCACGCGCAGCAGCATGGCTATACCGAAATCAATCCACCGATTTTGGTGCGGGATCCTGCAATGTTTGGCACCGCACAGTTGCCTAAATTTAAAAGCGACCAATTTGTAGCAACTACTACTGAAATGATGTTGGAGGCGCGAGGACAGGCGATCGCCGAATTTGATCGCGGTGATCTGTCTGATGATAAAATCGATCGACGAACAGGCGAACTTCTAAAACGTCTCTGGCTCATTCCCACCGCCGAAGTCCCTCTCACCAACCTCGTCCGCGAAGCCATCACCGACGAATCCGAATTGCCGATGCGTGTCACGGCGCTAACACCGTGCTTTCGCGCGGAAGCGGGCGCTGCCGGGCGCGACACGCGCGGCATGATCCGTCAGCATCAATTTACTAAGGTCGAGCTTGTTTCGGTGACCACACCTGAGACGAGCATGGACGAGCACGAGCGCATGACGAATTGCGCCGAGGCGATCCTGAAGAAACTCGACTTGCCGTTCCGCACCATGACGCTGTGCACCGGCGACATGGGTTTTGCCTCGCAAAAAACCTACGACATCGAGGTGTGGCTGCCGGGCCAGAACATGTATCGCGAGATTTCCTCGTGCTCGGTCTGCGGCGAGTTTCAGGCGCGGCGCATGAACGCGCGCTCTCGCGGCAAGGACGGAAAGCCGCGTTACGTCCACACGCTGAACGGCTCCGGGGTCGCGGTCGGCCGCGCGCTGATTGCCGTGATGGAAAACTATCAGGACGAGGGCGGCGCCATCGCCATCCCGTCAGCGTTGTTGCCCTATATGGGCGGCATCAAGAAAATCGAGAAAGTGAAATAATGCGTATCCTTGTGACGAATGACGACGGCATCCACGCGCCGGGCCTGCAGGTTTGCGCCGACATCGCGCGCGCGTTGTCCGATGACGTGTGGGTGGTTGCGCCGGAGATGGACAATTCCGGCGTCTCGCATTCGCTGTCGCTGAACGATCCGCTGCGCCTTCGCAATGTCGGCGAGCGTGAATTTGCGGTGACGGGTACGCCGACCGATTGCGTCATCATGGGCGCGCGTCACATCTTGAAAGATCAGCCGCCCGCTCTCGTGATCTCCGGCGTCAATCGTGGTTCGAACCTTGCCGAGGACGTGACCTATTCCGGCACGGTCGCCGCCGCGATGGAAGGCACCGTGCTTGGCATTCCGTCCTTTGCGCTGTCGCAAGGCTACGGGCAGGGCAATCGCGACCATCCGAAATGGGATTGCGGGCGCAAGCATGCGCCGGACATCCTCCGCAGGATATTGAAGGAAGGCATTCCGAAGGACGTGCTGATCAACATCAATTTCCCCGATTGCACGCCGGACGAAGTGCAGGGGCTTGCGGTCGCAACGCAGGGCAAGCGCGATCAGGAAACGCTGCGGATCGATCCGCGTTTCGACGGACGCGGCAATCCGTATTACTGGCTCGCGTACAAGCGTACCGGCATTCAGTCGACGCGCGCGGGCACCGATCTCGTGGCGGTCTCCGAAAAGAAGATTTCGATTACACCGTTGAGGCTCGATCTGACCGATGAGCCGTTCATGACCAAGCTCGCCGAGGTTCTGGGATAAGCGTCAGGCCGTGTCGGCGGGATAGGGCAGGTCGAATTCGCAGATGAGCCCGGTTTCGGCGTAGTCGAGTTTTGCTTCGCCGCCGGCTTCCGCTGCAAGTCCGCGAATAAGCCGCGATCCGAACCCCTGCCGCGTCGGCGGCTTTACCTTCGGTCCGCCGGTTTCCTCCCAGCGCACGCGCAGCCGCCGCATGATGCCGGGTTTCTCGTAAACCTGCCACGAGAGGCGCAAGCGTCCCCTGACGCGGGACAGCGCGCCGTATTTTGCGGCATTGGTGGCAAGCTCATGCAGGGCCATGACGAGGGTCACCGCAGCGCTCGGCCCGACACGTACATCGCCATCCGCCTCGATGTCGTACCGAGGATTGCCGTCCGCAGAATATGGCCCGAGCACGCGGTCGGCGATCACCTGCACCGAGGCGCCTTCCCAATTGGTGTCGGTGAGAAGTGCGTGCGCTGCCGACAGCGCCATGATGCGCTCCTCGAAGCGCCTGCGGAACATTTCCGCAGAACTCGCGTGACGCAGCGTTTGCCCTGCGATCGACTGCACGATGGCAAGCGTGTTGCGGACCCGGTGATTGAGTTCGGCCAGCAGCAGGCGTTGATGCTGCTCGATACGCCTGCGCTCTGCGATCTCATAATGCGCAGCCTGAAAAAGCCGCGCGTTGTCGATCGCGCTCGCGGCCTGCGCGGCAATGCCGGCAACAAGACTTTCGGCGCGTTCAGTGAAGACGTCTTTGTTTGCGTGTCCAAAGAAAAGCCCGCCAAGCACTTCGCCCGAACGCGACACCACGGGCACGGCAAGATGGCTCACAACCGGCGACTGGCCGTGAGGAATAACGAAAAGCGGCGGATCGTTTTTGCTGTAACGATGATCTGCGCGGATGTCAGCGCAACGCACGATGCCCGCCTCGGCAAAAGCCGGAGCGAATATCCTGGCTTTTGGCGGCAGTGGAAATTTGGAAAAGGTTTCGCGCGCGATACCGGATACCGCATAGAGCGCGCTTTCGTCGTGATCGTCGGAGGCGCTGTAGAAGAACGCGCCGCATTGCGCGCCGGATAATTCGGTCGCCGCATCTGTGGCCGTCTGCGCGATCTTGTCGAGATCGAGATTGCCGGCAAGCGCGATACCGATCCGGTTGAGCGTCTCCAGAGTGCGCGTCTCGTCGCGCAGAGATTGTTCGGTTTCCTTGCGGTCGGTGATGTCGAGCGAAATTCCGGCAATCCGCAGCGGCGTGCCGGATGCGTCATGGATCGCGCGTCCACGCGCGCGCAGCCAATGGGTCGTGCCGTCGGGCCAGATGACCCGATAATCTATGTCGAGTTCGCCGCCGGTCGCGATGGCTGTCTGGACGGCGTCCTCGTGGGATTGCAGGTCGTCGGGATGGATCGCCGTTTTCAGGGCGTCGTAAGTGAAGAGCGTGTCCGCCCTGCGGCCCCAATTTTCCTTGAAGGTCGCCGATGCGATCAACTCGCGATTGTCAGGCCGAAGTTCCCAAAAACCGAGCTTTCCGGCCTGCAACGCGAGATCGAGGCGCGCTTCCGCGCGCATGCCGTCGTCCAAAGGCGCAAGGCCCGCTGAGGGTTCGTCGCGGTCCCGGCTGGGCGTTTTCTTCTGCGCTAAATTGTTCAAGGCTCGACCCGTCCCACATGGCGGAACGCGCGTCCTCGGCGATGGTTCCCAGTTTTGATATGCTGACGTAAATCCGAACGCCCAAGGTGCCGACCTGACCGAAACGCCCCGCTCGCAAGCCGACAGCCGAATGGAGTTTCTGCTGACCCTGCGGCGGCGCGGGATTGGCGATGCGGCCGTCTTGCGCGCGATGGATGAGGTCCCGCGCGACCGCTTCGTCGGCGAAGGCCTGCGTTCCTCGGCCTATGCCGATCAGGCGCTGC
>CAMBBO010000227.1 GCA_945862935.1 Pseudorhodoplanes sinuspersici
GGAACGAACACGAAGATCGCATCCGGCTTTCCATCGGCTGCGCGTTGCAGAAACGGCGCGAAGTCAGGATTGGCGAGCGGGAATTTGATTTCCTCGGTCACCTGACCGCCACCGGCGGCAAACGTGTCCTTGAACCACTTCTGCGCGTCGGCGCCCGGCGCGTAGTCGGACACCATGGTGACGACCTTTTTGATGCCGTTCTTCAGCGCCCATTCCGCCATCGGAACGGAGGACTGAGGCAGCGTGAAGCTCGTACGCGTCATGTAAGGCGAACGCTCGGTGATGATCGACGTACCGGCGGCCATCACGACCGCGGGCACCTTCGCTTCGGTCGCGAGCGGCGCGACGGAGAGCGCCGCCGGCGTGATTTCGAAGCCCGCGATGATGTTGACCTTGTCGTTGACGATCAATTCCTGCGCGAGACGCTTCGTGTTGTCGGGCACGCCTGCGGAATCGCGCAGGATCACCTCGATCTTTTTCCCGCCGGCCTTGTCGCCGTGCTCTTTCATGTAGAGATCGACCGCGGCCTTGATTTGCTTGCCTGTCGATGCCTGCTGGCCGGTCATCGAAACGATCAGGCCAACCTTGACTGTATCCTGAGCCTGCGCGGCGCCGGCGATCAGAACGCCTGCTGCGAAAGCTGCCAACCTCGTGATGTTCTTCATAGCTATCTCCCTCTGAAAGTTTCTTGGTTGATTACTCTAGATTGTGGACGCGCAAGCATGACGTGTCCACTCGCATAAAGGCCATATGTTGTGCGATTGCCGCACATCTCCTTCGAGCCGGCATTTGTCATGACTCGTCCGGCTTCAGGTCAGACAAATCATCGACGTAAATCAGGCCGGCTTTTTTAAGCGGCTCGCGCATATTGTACATGTCGAGCCCAAGCACGCCGGAAGCGAGCTTGGCGCGTTTCTGCTCTTCGTCGGCGAGGCGCTGTTCGCCTTTGCGGACGACCTGCCCCGCTTCCGCTTTTGAAATGACGACCACGCCATCGTCATCGGCGACAACGGCATCGCCAGGCTCGACATTCACGCCCGCGCACACGACGGGAACATTGACCGCGCCGAGCGTCGCCTTCACCGTGCCTTTCGCTGAAATCGCCTTCGACCACACTGGGAAGTTCATCTCCCGCAAAGTGCGAACGTCACGACAGCCCGCGTCAATGACCAGACCCACAACGCCGCGCGCTTTCAGCGACGTCGCGAGCAAATCACCGAACATCCCATCGGTGTTGTCTGCGGTGCATCCCACAACCAAAATGTCTCCCGGCCGGCATTGTTCGGCGGCGACGTGAATCATCCAGTTGTCGCCGGGCTGCGCGAGCACTGTGACTGCGGTCCCTGCCGCTTCGGCACCCTGATAAACCGGCCGCATATACGGCTTCATCAAACCGATGCGGCCATACGCCTCATGCGCTGAGGCTACGCCAAGCGCCCCAAGCCGGCGCACGAGATCGGCATCCGCGCGCTTGATCTGGCGAACGACCACCGTCTTCATGCGAGTTCCTCCACCGCCATGGGGAATAGGCGTTGATAGGCCTCGCCATAGGTCATTGCGCGGCCGGAATTGCGTCCGCCCTGCATGCCACGGTTGAGCGCGACGCGCGTGTAATATTCCCAAAGATGTTTCTGCGCGGCGAGGATTTCGAACGCTTCTCGCTTTCGATCCCAAACCGAATCAATGTTGAGGATGACATTCGGCTTGAAGTTGCACATTTCGGGCTGGTGCGGTTCGAAGAGAAAAACCGGAGGCGCCGCATAAGTCCGGGCCGGATCCGGCTTGTGCCCCGCAGCTTGCGCGATAATCCGCGCTTCCTGCGCGAGGCGCGCCGCTTCCGGGTGGTCGATGTTGTAAGGATCTTCGAGGCTGTGCGTCAGAATGAAGGACGGCTTGAGTTCGTGATTTATTTCAACGAGGCGATCGATCATCGCTTCGGTACCGCGCAACGGATAATCGCCGGCGTCGAAAAACTCGATCTCCGCACCCAGCAAGGCTGCGGCGCGTGACGCTTCGTCCTTACGTTGTGTTTTCACCTCTGAAAGCGAAACATTGGCTTTCTTCCACGCGAACTGACTTTCGCCGCGCTCGCCATAGGAGAGGCACGCGATCTTGACGCGATAACCCTTAGCTGCGTGTAACGCGATCGCGCCGCCCGCACGCCAGACGAAGTCGCCGGGATGCGCGGTTACAACAAGAGCCGCCTTTTGGGACGCCGGACTTGCCATCTATCGGCCTCCCACATCTGAATTCAGGACATAGCGGCGTTCGAAAGCGGCGGCGCCAAAACGATTGCGATTGCCGCGCGTAAACGACGCAGGCACGCCCGCGATAGCGGGAATTCCTATGAAGCAGTCGTCCATCATTATGCGGCGCATAGCATGCGGCCTTCTCAGATCGTGCGGCCGAGAACTATCGACGGCGCGCACCCATGACCCACATCGAATTAGCGATCTAATGAATGTTTTGAAGGAATTGATGAATTTGACCGCAAAATCCATCGACACGGCCTTTGGTGTCTTTACCCGAAGCATATTCTTACCCGCTTTTCTCGGAGCGCAGGCTCTTTGTGATGCGTTTGAGCAGGCTCTGACCCGGCTCGGACAGCGGGCTGCCGCGCTTCGTCACGACGCCAAGCGTGCGGGTGACACTCGGATTGACGATCGGAACTTCCACCAGGGAAGGTCCGCGCGCGAGGTCGATTGCGAGACGCGGGATGACGGTCAACGCGATGCCCGATTCCACCATGCTTGCCGCCGTCGCGACGTGCTGCACCTCGTAACGCCAGAGCAGAAATTCCCGGCGCGGGCCGAGTGCGTCGTCGATAATGAAGCGATTTGCCGCTTGCGGACTTATTCGCACAAGCGGAATCCCTTTAAGGTCAGCCCAGTCCACTTTCTTTCTCTTTGCCAGCGCGTGACCGCGCGGACAGAGAAGAACGTAGGATTCCTTCAGGAGCGGACGCATATCGAGGTCCCAGCCATTGGCGGAGACGATTGTGATTCCAAATTCCGCTCTTCCGCTTTGCACGAGCTCGGCGATCAAATCCGCGGACGTGTCATGGATATGGACGGGGATTTCGGGAAAATCCGCGGAAAATGCCTTGAGGATCGGAGGCAGATAGTAAGTCGCGATCGTCGGAAGGCATCCGATTGTCACCCGCGTATGTTTTTCACGTCCTTGGATTTTCAAATGTTCGTAGGCGCTCTCCAGCGTTGCGAGCATCGTGCGCGCCTTCGGCAGAAGCTCCTTTCCGGCCGGCGTCAGTGCGACGTGCCGGGTGGTGCGCGTGAAGAGCTTGATGCCGAGATCGTTCTCGAGCCGCTTCATGCGATGACTTAGTGCCGTCTGGGACAAATTGAGGTGCGCCGCCGCGCCGCTAAAGCTGCCGCGCTCGGCGATGCTGATAAAGGCCTCTATCCCAAGGAAATCGATACGCACGCGGTCACTGTCTCGCGTATTTCAGATTAGGCCAATCCATTTCTGCAATAGCCGTATCCGGCGATCGGGGCTTACACCTCGAAAAATACGGTCTCGTCGCCTCCCTGGATTCTAATGTCGAACCGGTAAACCGGCTCGGATGCCGAACCGTCACGCTTGGCGATCAGCGTCGAGCGGCGGTCGGCCGGCACGAGTGCCAGAATTGCATCGGAATCGTTGGCCTTCTCGCCCTCGAAATAGATGCGCGTATACATGTGGGTGAGAAGCCCGCGCGAATAGAACGCCACGAGGATATGCGGCGCCTGCTGCGCGCCGTTCGGGCCCGGCACCGCGCCGGGCTTGATGGTGTCGAAGCGATAATCGCCGTCCGCATTCGTGCCAACACGGCCAAACCCCTTGAACGAGGAATTGGTGCGTGCGCGGCTGTCGCGCGGGTGGGCGTAGCGGCCTTGCGAATCCGCCTGCCAGATCTCGATCATCGCGTCCGGCATCGGTTTGCCGTCGCCATCGACCACGCGCCCGACGATGCGGATGCGCTCGCCGTCGACGTCGGGCGTGATCAGGTTTCCGGTCGCGAGATCCGACCAGTCATATTCCTTGTTCGGCACGAGGCCATAAGCGAACCACGGGCCGACCGTCTGGGATGGAGTAAGTCCTGCCACGATCAGCTCTCCATCGGCGTTGCGTTGCGCCCGCGCAGCACAATGTCGAAGCGGTAACCCAGCGCCCATTCGGGCACGGTCGCGTCGAGATCGAAGGATGAGATCATGCGCGCGCGCGCGGCGAGATCGGTCACGCCCTGCGAGATCGGATCGAATTCCATCAGCGGATCGCCGGGGAAATACATCTGCGTCACAAGACGCGACAAGAACGAATGCCCGAAGATCGACAGATGGATGTGCGCCGGACGCCACGCATTGTGATGGTTGCCCCACGGATACGCACCGGGCTTCACCGTGATGAATTTATAATGCCCGTTCTTGTCGGTGATGCAGCGTCCCGCGCCGGTAAAATTCGGATCGAGCGGCGCTGGATGCTTTTCGCCGACATGAATGTAACGGCCAGACGCGTTCGCCTGCCACACTTCCACCAGCGCATCGGGAACCGCGCGGCCGTCTTCATCCATCACGTTGCCATGCACGACGATGCGTTCGCCGAGCGGCTCGCCGGTCTTGCCGTGGATCGTGAGATCGTCGTCGCCCGGCTGCACTGTTTCGTGGCCGTAAACCGGCCCGGTCAATTCCGACAACGTATGCGGCATGATGATGAGCGGCTTCGACGGCGAACGCTTCACCGTGCTTTTGTAAGGCGGATAAGGGCGCGGCGGATGCGCCTTCAGACTTTCGAGCGGATAAACGAGCGCCATGTCTTTTCCTTTTGTTACGCGCGTTCGAGAGCGAGCGACACGCCCTGCCCGACACCAACGCACATTGTGGCAAGCCCGAGCTTCCCGCCCCGTGCGGTGAGGCCGTGTGCCGCTGTCATAGCAAGGCGTGCCCCTGACATGCCAAGCGGATGACCAAGCGCAATCGCACCCCCATGCGGATTGACCTGAGCGGCATCATC
>CAMBBO010000228.1 GCA_945862935.1 Pseudorhodoplanes sinuspersici
TTCTTTTCGGCGAGTTCGCCGACCTTCTGCACCGATTGCGCGTGGACCTGTCCCTGCACCTGCGCGATGTCGATCATCTGCGAGGTGTGGGTGGAAATCGTCGCGGCCATCTGGTCGCCGCCTACCGTCACGGACGCGCCGCCGCCGAGATTTTGAACGCCGCCGGCGCTGCCTGTGATCGAGATGCCGCCCTGACCGCCGCTTGCGACCATCGTACCCGCGGCACCCGGAAGGGTTACGCCTGCGATGCCTGCGAGCGCGCCAGCGGCTGCGCCTCCCGCGAGAAGTGCACCGCCCATCGCGTCCGATCCGATCGCGCGCCGCAGCAGCGGACGCACGATCAGGAACAGCACCACGAGTCCGAGCAGGCCCATGACGAGCAGCTCGACGCCGCGCATGACGTCGTCCTTGGTGAATTGCAGGAAATCGAGCCAGCCCTTCGGTTCGCTCAAAAGGTTTTGCGGTTGTTCGGCAAGGCGAAGATTGACGACTTCGACCTGGTCGCCGCGCTTGGCGTCGAAACCGATGGCCGAGCGTACCAAAGCCGCGATCCGGTCGATCTCTTCCTTGGAGCGCGGTTCGTAGGCGGCTTCGCCCTTATCGTTCTTGGTGTAATTGCCGTCGACCAGCACCGCAACGGAGACGCGATTGACTCGCCCGCCTTCGATCACTTCGGTCTTGGTGGTGCGGGAAATCTCGTAATTGACGATTTCCTCGGTCTTTTTGTTTTGATCGCTCTTGCCAGCGTCTGCGTCCGCGGAACGCTGCGCGCCCGGCAATTCGTTGCCGACAGAAACCTGCCCGCCTTTGCTATCGACAGCGCTCGTTTCTTCGCGCGTCTGGCTCGACCGCACCACCCGGCCTTCGGGATCGAAACGGTCGGAGGTCTGCGTCACCCGGTTGAAATCGAATTGCGCGGTGAGTTGCACGCGCGCGCGTCCCGATCCCACGACCGAGGACACAATCGATTCGACCTGATCGCGCAGGCGGCGTTCGTAAGTGAGCTGGCGTTCGTCGGCGTTGATGCCGCCTGTTTCCTCGGCGGCACCGTCGGCCAGGAGACGGCCATTCTCATCGACAACAGAAACGCGCTGTGGTTTCAGGCCGTTGACTGCGGAGGCGACAAGGTGACGGATCGCGCGCACCTGCTGCGCTTCGAGCGAGCCGCGGACCTTCAGCACGATAGAGGCGGAGGGTTCGGCCTTGTCGCGCGAAAAGAGCGGGCGTTCGGGCAGAACGAGATGAACGCGCGCGGCTTGCACGCGCTCGATGGCGCGGATGGTGCGGGACAATTCGCCCTCAAGCGCCCGCAAATGATTGATGTTCTGGACGAAGCTCGTCGCACCCAGCGCGTCGCTCTTATCGAAAATCTCGTAACCGACGCCGCCGCCCTTGGGCAGGCCGCCTTCGGCAAGTTTCATCCGCAGCCGTATCACCTTGTCCTTGGGGACGAGGACGGTCGCGCCTTCCTGCCGGATTTCGTAGGCAATGCCTTGCCGGTCGAGGTCCTTGATGATCGCGTTTGAATCTTCCACCGGCAGATCGGTGAAGAGCGTGGTCATCGGTGTTGCGGTGACGCGGAGCAATATGAAGGCGAAGAAGCCAACGAGCGCCAACGTGACTGCTGCCATTGCCGCGATGCGTGTCGCACCCAACGTTTTGAAAAACTCGGCCAGACCTTGCACGGGATTCCTCAGAATCGGACGCGGACGCGTCTCACCCGGCAAGAATTGCCCAGTTTATGGTTTCCATTCGGTTAATGAGGATTAACGGCGGCGCATTTGTCGCCCGCGCGCAACAAAAAAGGCGGGCCTGATGCCCGCCTCGTTCGATTGTTGTCGCTTAAGAAGCGCTCAGAAGCACAATTCGTAGCGGCCATTGCCAATGTCGGTGACGCAGGGCGCGCGCCGCGCCTTCTTCACCCGCACGACGGAAGCCTTCACGCGATGCACCCGGTGAATCGAAGGCTTGTGCGCCGGGATGATCTGATAGCCGCGGACATAGACGTATTTATATCCCGGAGGCGCGGTGTAGATCGGCTCGCGGAAGCGATAGCCAAGGCCGGTATCGGCCGGCTCCCATCGGGTGCCGCGCGGCCAGGTATAGACCGGGATCATCCGCGTCCCTTCGGGCAGGTAGAATCCACCGGCTGCCCCGACCGCGAGACGCCGCTCGGCAGAGGCGGGTGAAACCGTCAAAATTGCTAAAATCGCCAGTATTGCCGCCGCAAGCCGCTTCATTCCAGAACTCCCAAAGCCCAAACGTTTCCACGCTTATAGGGATAAAAGGGAGAGGAAGGAATGCTCGGAAAGGCCATGTGGACGACGGCCGGACAGCAAAGCGCCGGCCTCTCGGCCGGCGGCGCTTAACGAAGCGTTAAAGCTGCGCTTACTGGCGATATTGCTGGATGCGCGTGGTGCGAAGGCCAGCGAGACCGTGCTGGTCAATCGAGAATTGCCACGAGAGGAATTCTTCGGTGGTCAGCGTGTAACGGGTGCACGCTTCTTCAAGCGAGAGGAGGCCGCCGCGAACGGCTGCGACCACTTCCGCCTTGCGACGGATGACCCAACGCTTCGTCGATGTCGGCGGCAGGTCCGCAATCGTGAGCGGAGAACCGTCCGGCCCGATGACGTATTTCACCCTCGGGCGATGGGGCTCAGTCATATGTGAACTCGCAATTACTCGACTGACTATACTGTTGACTGTTGTTCACATTACCGGCCGCGACTTAAAAATTGCCTAAGCGTTCCAATCAATTAGGAATATTTTGCCGCGCTGGATCGAGCGCGCAAATTAACCGCTGATTAAGTCGCTGCGGCCGTGCTCGGACGCACCACGCGCTTGACCTTGTCGGTGGTGAAGGTCTGTCCGCCGACCGAAAGCAACGGCGGGTTCTGCGTGAGATCGACGGAATCGACAACGCCCTGCACTTCGGTCGAGATGCCGACTGTGTTGCCCGACGCATCCTTGCCGGTTACGGACATTTTATATTGGCCGTCGGGCCATTGCGTGCCGTTGTTGCCTTTGCCGTCCCAAACGAAATTCGTTGTGCCCGCCTGCACGGTGAAGTTTCCGGTGTAGACGTTTTGTCCGGTCGAATTGGTGATGTTCACCGTGGCACTTGCGGGCTTGGTCGTGGTGAAATTCCATTCAGCTTTGTTGTTCGCAAGCTGCGCGGTCTCGCCGTCGACCGCGACGGTGGAGCCGACAAACGCGAGCGCGTAGGTCGACTGCGCGGATTTCTCCAGCGAGACGAGAGTTGCGAGCTGATCGTTCGATTTCAGCTGCTGCTCGACCTGTGCGAACTGCACGAGCTGCTGGGTGAACTGGTTGGTGTCGAGCGGATCGAGCGGATTCTGGTTTTTCAACTGCGTCGTCAGCAATTGCAGGAAGGTCTGGAAATTCGCGGCGATGGTGCTGCCATTCACCCCGGTGGATGAATTCGATGTGCTCGATGCCGCGGCGTTTGTTTGCGCCGCGGTGACTTGCGAAGACACGCCGGAGAGGAGATCGGCCATCGTTTTGTTTCCTTAGACGCGAATGTCGATGCCGCCGAGGCGGCTTGCCCAGGCGGAGACCTGCGCGCCGCCGATTGCGGGCGCATTTTCGTCGGTCGCAATGAATTGCCGGGCGTTCGGAGTGTTCTGTTCGCGCGCCTGCTGCTGCTGTGACTGATCGCGCAGCGAGAAGTTCAGCGCGTTGTCGGAGGTTTTCAGGCCTGCGTCCTGCAAGGCACGTTCGAGGCTGTGGCTATCTCGGCGCAGCATATCCAGCGTTTCGACGCGGTCTACGCGCAGATGCGTCGTCACCTGGCCTGTCTTGTCGACATCGAGACGAACGTCGATGCGGCCGAGTTCCGGCGGATCGAGACGGATATCAAAGCGATGACCGCCGGCTTTCGCCTGTGCCGCGATTTCAACTGCGATACCTGATACGGGCACGGCATTCGCCACCTGCGTTGCCGTTTGCGCGGTCGCGCCAGCCTGTGCGCTCACATGTGCGTGCAGAGTCGGCAGCGTAAATGTGGCCGTCGAATCCGGCGCAGCCGGTTGCGCGGCCTTGAGCGAGGAATCAAGGTCGGTCGAAGTTTCAGTTTTGGCTTCGGTCACAACCGGAGCCGGTTTCTGTTCGACGGCTTGCGGATTGGCGGCGTGATGTTCGCCGGATTTTTTCTGCGATCCATCCTGCGGCTGCTTCTGCGCGATAGCGGCGTCGAATTTCGCTTCTTTCGGTTGTTCGGTGCCGTGCGTTTCGGATTTCGCCACGGGCTTCGTGTCGGTGTCGCTTGCGTCGGCGGCATCGGCCTGCGGCAAGACAGGCGTTGCGATTTCTTCAGCGGGTGCCTGCAATGTCGCTGCTGCTGCGGCAGCAATTGCCGGGGCGGATTGTTCGGCTGTTGCGGATACAGGTGCAGCGTCGGCCGGAGCGAGAGCCGGCGTGATTGCAATAGCGGCTGCGACAGGCTGCGGTGCGGGAGCGGCGAGCGCGATGTCGAGGGCCGCGAGCAGATCCGCGTCGATCGTGTCCGGTTGCTGTGCCGTTTCCTCGGGCGCTGTTTCAGCGCTCGCCGTGGTCTCCGCGGGCTTATCGGAATTCTGATCGGAACTGACCGGAGTGTCCGCCGCCGCATTGGTGTCGGTCGTGGCCGGTGCCGGATCGTCGGCTGGGCTGCGGTTGTCGGAAGCATCGGGCTTGCGCGACTCCTTCACCGGGGCCGAACGGTCCGGCTTTGCGGCCGGTTTTTCGCTCGGGGACAGGGTGTCCAGAAGGGACGCAAAAGGATCGCGACCTGCCTTATCGGCCGGACGGGGGGCATTACGCGGGCTTTGATGGGCGGCGACTTTGATTTCGGACGCGACTTTGGACACGGACGACCTCGATGCGGTTTTTCCGCATCAGGCTTTGCAATCGCCGCGCCATATAAAAAGCATAACAAAATCAATATGTTAGTGTTTTAGGGCGAGCC
>CAMBBO010000229.1 GCA_945862935.1 Pseudorhodoplanes sinuspersici
TCCGTCTCGGTTCTGTCGGGTTCTATGGGCGACATTCTCAATCTACGAACGGCGCGCAAGCGAGCGGCGCGTCGCAAGGCCGAGCAATTGGCCGATCATCAGCGTCTCGCGCACGGCCGCACGAAAGCCGAGCGAAAGCTCGCGGCCGCGCACGAAACGAAAGCCCAGCGCGCACTCGATCAGCACCGGATTGGAAATGGAGATGCGGAATGAAATCGCCGGTGGTGAACGTTCCATTGTGATCGCAAGCCATAAGACCAGCGTCAGTCTCGAAGATGCGTTCTGGAAGGGACTGAAAGACATCGCAACCAGCCGCGACATGACCTTGTCGGAAATGGTGGCTGCGATTGATTCCGACCGCCGTCACGGCAATCTGTCATCCGCCATCAGGCTTTTCGTTCTCGACCATTACCGTGCGCAGGGCCAGGCCGCCCACAGCATCGTTCCGGGCGAATCGGAAAAGCGGCGCGAGCCCGAGACGGCCCGTCCGCCCGTGCCAACCCGAACTGTTCAATCGTCAGCGCTGTGACTTGAAAAACCGGTCGCGTTCCGACAACCCCGAATCGGGACGCGCCGGTACAGCCGCACGCGGCGCAGGCTTGATCTCAAGCGGCGCGGGCAGTGGAGCAATCGGTTTCGGCGCAGGCACCACCGCAGACGCTGCGGGGCTAGGCACCGGGACCACGGTCTGAGGCAGCGGGGTGCGGCCCGCGCGCTCTGCTTCCATCTGTTCCAGCTTTTTGGATTGCTGATCCACGGCACGTAACGCAAGCCAGCCTGCGAGTGCGGAGACGTCGAACTCACGGCGCGGAGCGGCCAGCGTGCCCTTCAGGCTCATCGTCAATTCAGGCCGCCCTGCGAAAGCCGGTGCGTTGGTCGCCGTCAGCATTAGCCGCGCATCGAGCGTCTGCGTAACGAGATCGAAATTGCCGGACATCGCAAGGTCCGCGCCGTCAGCCTTCGCGATCACCGTACCGAGACGCGCCTGCCCGTTCACAATGCCAATCGCGCCTTCCGCGTCTTTCAACGTCAGGCGCCCCGCATCGAGCGCGGGCGCAACAAAATCGCGAAGCTTCCCGGCATCCAGCGGCATGCCCTGATCGACCGCGCGCATCGCGCCTGCGAAAACCTTCGGATCGAGTTTGGCAATCTCCCCCTTTTCCAGCGACACCGTGCCCGTACCATTGATCGAGCCGATCAGCGCACGCGGCGTCAGTCCAGTTCCTTCGACTTCGATCTGCGCGTTCAGTTTGCCGGAAATCGGCGTGCCTTCGCCGCTGGTGATCACGGCGCGTGCGTCGCTTCCCTTCAATATCATGCGCGCCTGCGCGTTGACGGTGTCGCCGCTGCGCCGGAACGAGACTGCGCCGGTGAACTTGCCGCCTGCTACCTGTCCGGTGAGATCATCGAACGCGAGTTCGGATGATGTCAGCCGGATGGCTCCGGCAAGATCGCGGACCTGAAGGCCCGGCGCGAGCGTCGCATCTTTCGCCTGAATCATGACGCGGCCGGTAATAGCCGGCAGCGCAACCTTCAAAAATGGTTCGGTTGGCCATGCGCCATCGCTGCGCGGCGCAGGCATTCCGATCGCAGCGCCAATCAGCGCCGCGGCATCGAGGGATTCGGTTTCAATCTTGCCAGCGAGCGTTTGCGGGCGCGCGAGCTTCACTTCGAGCCGCCCCTTGATACGCGTCTTGGAAACGCTCGCCGAAATGTCGCTGAGCGTTGCAGTGCCGCCCGCGATGGCAATGCGCGACTGGAGCGTGAACGGCAGCGGCAAAGTGCTTCCGCCGCCTTTCGTCACCATCAGGCTCGCCGAAGCAGTCACACCTTTATCGAAGCTCGCCCGCCCGGTGCCGTGCGATTCCGCGCGCAATTCGCCTGCCGTCAGGCGCGCGCTTATATTCAGTTCGCCATCGGCGGGACCGTAAGCCTGAAATTTGAATTCGCCAGCGCCCGGTTGCGGCGGCACGATGCCATCGAGCCCAACCGCACGGATCACCGCGATACTGTCATCAGCGGCGAGCGTCCCGTCGATGCGAATGCGCGCAGAGCCTGGGGCCTTGCTGTCGCCTTGTCCCTCGCCCTGAAAGTTGACCTTCAAGGCGCCAGCGTTTCCTTCAATCGATAGACGCGCGATGGTTGGAATGTTGGCGGCTGTTTCCTTGCCTACCTCGAGATTGGCGCGAAGTTTCGCAGGCCCTATACGTCCGGTCAGCCAGCGCACGTCGTCCGCCGATTGCGGCGCGAATTTCGCAGCGAGCGCGTTCGCGCCGGACCATTCCCGTGCATCGAGTTCGAGAACCAGGTTTCCGCGCGGCGCTTCCCCACCAGTGTCAATCTGACCATTGCCGGTGAGACCCATCCCGCCGAAATCCGCAATCGAAAGCCGCTCGATCTGCAATCCGCTCGTGTCGTATTTGACGTTCGCGCGTAATTCCTTTGCCGAAAAACCGGCCAATGTCGCGCGATCGAGGTCGAGCGCAAGCGCAAGCTCGCCGGGCCGGTCGAATGTCGTTCCCGCCAGCAGCGCCTTACCGAAATCGATGATCGCGTCGGCGTCGAGCTCGGCCGCTCGCACGGCCGCATCGAGCCGCGCCTTGCGGTCGGCGCGCGCAAACGAGTAAACGGCGCGGCCTTCAAATATCTTCCGATCGATCTCCGCGCGCACGCTCTCCACGCCGATCGTTTCGGCCCCAAGCGTAACATCGGCTCGCGCGCGCAATGGCCGGATTGTCGCTGCGGCGGTCTCGCTACGGCCATCGAGCCAGGCGAGCAAAGCGCGCGGATCAGTGCTCGTGGCATCGACCGGGCCTGCGAAGCTCGCGCCCGCGCTGCCGTCTATTTTTCCGCTCAGACGAACCTGCGTAAAACCGGGCGCACGAAACTCGAAATTGTCGAGCGACCAGCCGGATGAATTGGAGCTGATGTCTCCGCGCAGCGATTGAAGTTGCGCGCCGCCAAGCGTTGCACTGTCAATCGAGACGCCGATCTTGACCGGCAAAGATGGGCGCAAGCCGTCCCCGAAGGATTCCTTCAGCTCCTTCAAGGCGGCGAACGGCAACTTGGGCGGCAAATCACCTGAGGTTGCGAGCTTATCCAGATCGATCTGCCGTCCCGACAGGACCGCGTCGAAACGGGGGCTTGCACCAAATTTCAGTTCGGCGGTGCCTGCGAGCTTCACCGCACGCTCATCCGGCCCGTACTGAAATTCGATCTGCTCCAGCAGCGCCGACGTCACGCCGGATTTTATCCGCGAGGTCACGCGGATCTGCTCGTTCTGCACCGCCTGCCGGCCTGCGAGCACAACACCTGCCGAACGTGTCAACGTCAGATTGCCGTCAAAGCGAGGCTCGCCATTGTCGAGTGAAAACGTGCCTTCCGCTTCGCCGCTCGCAGGACGGTCCGCAGGATCAATGCTGAGTTTGATCTTCGTACCCGTGTCGTCGGGCTGAGACGTCGCGACACGATAGCCGTACAGCCCGCCATTCAGAATGAAAGCGCCCTCGCCGCGAAAGGCGCCGGCCAGCGCGCGGACTTCACCATGAAACCAGAACCTGTCGAGGGTGATGCGTGAACCCGCCGCGGCATTCGCAAGAACGATCTTCGCCTCGTCGATGTTAAGGCGGTCGATTGCAAGCGTGCCAAGTTCCAGACCCGATCCGATTTTCGGAACAACGACCTTACCGGCGCCGTCCAATGCGAGAGTGATTTGCGGAGCGATGACACGAGTTTGTGCCGCCCTGAAGCGTCCGCGCATCAATGGGCCGAGCGCGAACTCGATCCCTAGCGCGCGGGCCTTCACGGTATTGGCGTCGGACGGCGCGCCAATCTCGATGTCGCTCAAGATCAGCGATGGCGACGGCAACAGCCGCACGTCGATGGTGCCGCCAACCCGCACGGGTGCGCCGATCAGTCGCGTCGCCTCCGCCTCGAATTGCGGCCGGAAGCGTTCCCAATCGACAAATAACGGCCCGACCAGCGCCGTCACCAGCGCCAGAATGATCGCTATCGCTAGTCCAAGCAGTGTTGTCTGCACGCCTCAGGTCCCAAAGCTGCGCACGACCGCGCGCTGCGTCCGAGGAAAAGTGGAGTTCGGCCTCAGTCTCGCATGAAAAGCACGGCGCATGCCACCGATGCAGCCAGCTTTCGCGAAAGCCTGAGCTAACCGGAAACCGCGCCCATTCAACCCCTGATGCCGGGCAATTCGATGACGGGCTCAAGCCGTCGGAAGCATCTTGCCGGGGTTCATGATGTTGTCAGGGTCGAGCGCGCGCTTGATCGCGGTCATCGCGGAGAGTGCTTCGGCGCCGTGCTCGCCGAGAAGATATTTGATCTTGCCCTGGCCAACACCGTGTTCGCCGGTGCAGGTACCTTCCATCGCCAGCGCCCGTTCGGTCAGGCGGTGCAGGAAGCCTTCGACAGCCTCGACCTCTTTCGGGTTGCCCATGTCGAGCAGCGGCATGCAATGGAAATTGCCGTCACCGACATGCCCGGCGATGGGCGAGAGAAGCCCCGTCTCCTGAATGTCGCGGTGGGTCTCGCGGACGCATTCGGCGAGACGCGAGATCGGAACGCACACATCGGTCGCAACCCCGACTGTTCCAGGGCGCAGCGCGCGCGAAGCCCAATAAGCATCGTGCCGCGCCTGCCAGAGTTTTGTTCGCTCTTCGGGTTTAGTGGTCCACTGAAATGGGCCCCCGCCATTGTCCTTGGCGATCTCGCCGAACAATTCGGATTGCTCGGCGACGCTTGCCTCCGTGCCGTGAAATTCGACGAACAGCATCGGCACTTCGGGCAGCGTGAGTTTCGAATAGGCATTGCACGCGCGCACCTGCACTTCGTCGAGCAAGTCGATACGCGCAACCGGAATGCCGGACTGGATTGTCTGGATGGTGGCGTCGCAGGCAGCCTCT
>CAMBBO010000230.1 GCA_945862935.1 Pseudorhodoplanes sinuspersici
CCGCTTTCAGCGCAACCGCGCCTTGCGAATGCAACGCCGTGACATTGCCGGACGAGCGCGCATCGGTGGACGGTTGCGGTGCCACGATCCCCAGTTTGTCGGTGCGCGAGCGGGTCAGCCCCTTCGACACATAATGCGCGGCAGCCGGCGCCTTGCCTTCTTCCTCGCCCTTGCCGAGCGCATCGAACGCATTCTCCGAAGGATCGACATGCGCGAGATCGAACCGCTCCATGTACGAGACCGCGAGTTCGCGGAACACATAGTCCAGAATAGAGGTCGCGAACTTGATCGAGTCGTTGCCCTGCACCGGGCCTGACGGCTCAAAGCGCGTGAACGTAAACGCATCGACATATTCGTCGAGCGGCACGCCGTATTGCAGGCCGAGCGACACGGCGATGGCGAAGTTGTTGATGAACGATCGAAGCGCAGCGCCTTCCTTGTGCATGTCGATGAAGATTTCGCCCAGACGCCCGTCGTCGTATTCGCCGGTCCGCAGATACACTTTGTGTCCGCCGACCACGGCCTTTTGCGTATAGCCCTTGCGCCGCGCGGGGAGCTTTTCGCGATCGCGCAACACCGTGATGCGCTCGACGATTTTCTCGACCACTTTTTCGGCGACCGCCGTGGTGCGCGCGGGCATCGGCTGCGCGAGCAGCGCCTCGACCTGATCCTCCTCGTCATCCTCATCCGAAATGAGTTGCGAGTTGAGCGGCTGCGAGAGTTTCGAGCCATCGCGATAGAGCGCGTTGGCTTTCAGCGCGAGCTTCCAGGAGAGGAGATACGCCGACTTGCAATCCTCCACCGTCGCGTCGTTCGGCATGTTGATGGTTTTCGAGATCGCGCCCGAGATGAAGGGCTGCGACGCCGCCATCATGCGGATGTGGCTTTCGACCGAGAGATAACGCTTGCCGATCTTGCCGCACGGATTGGCGCAATCGAACACGCTGTAATGTTCGGCCTTCAGATGCGGCGCGCCTTCCACCGTCATCGCCCCGCAGATGTGGACGTTCGCGGCTTCGATCTCGCGCTTGGTGAAGCCTACGGCCGAAAGAAGATCGAAGCCGGGAGCCGCGACCGCTTCGGGCGAAAGCTTCAGCGTGCCGGTGAGGAAATCCTCGCCGAAGGTCCATTTGTTGAACGCGAACTTGATGTCGAAGGCGGTCGGCAACGCTGCTTCCGCTTTCTTGATCGCTTCGTCGGTGAAGCCTTTTGCTTTGAGAGTTGAGACGTTGACGCCGGGCGCTTGCCCGAGCGAGCCGTGACCGACCGCATAGGCTTCGATCTCGGCAATGTCGCTCTCGCTGTAGCCGAGCGCGCGGAGCGCTTCGGGAACGGCGCGGTTGATGATCTTCCAATAGCCGCCGCCGGCGAGCTTCTTGAATTTGACGAGGGCGAAATCCGGTTCGATGCCGGTTGTGTCGCAATCCATCACGAGACCAATCGTGCCGGTCGGCGCGACCACGGTGGTCTGCGCGTTGCGATAGCCGTGCTTCTCGCCAAGTTCGAGCGCCAGATCCCACGCGGCTTTCGCGTGGCCGACGATGTCGGCCTGCGGGCAGGACGCCGCATCGAGCGGCACCGGATTGACCGCGAGGCCTTCGTAGCCGCGCGATTCACCTTGCGCGGCACGGCGATGGTTGCGGATCACGCGCAGCATGTGGCCCGCGTTCTTCTCGTAGCCGGGGAACGCGCCAAGCTCTTTCGCCATTTCGGCGGAAGTTGCGTAGCTGATGCCGGTCATGACCGCGGTGAGGGCGCCGCACAGCGCGCGGCCTTTCTCGGAGTCATACGACAGGCCCATCGTCATCAACAGGCCGCCGATATTGGCGTAGCCGAGGCCGAGCGTGCGGAACTCGTAGGAGAGTTCGGCAATCGCCTTCGACGGGAATTGCGCCATCATCACGGAGATTTCGAGAACGACGGTCCACAAGCGGCACAGATGCTCGTAGCCTTCGATGTCGAAGCGGCGTGTGGCCGTATTGTAGAACGTCAGCAGGTTGGCGGAAGCCAGATTGCACGCCGTGTCGTCGAGGAACATGTATTCCGAGCACGGATTGGACGCGCGGATGTCGCCGGACGCCTTGCAGGTGTGCCAGTCGTTCATCGTGGTGTTGAAATGCAGGCCGGGATCGGCCGACGCCCACGCGGCGTAACCGATTTTCTCCCACAGCTCGCGCGCCTTCAGCGTCTTCGTGATCTTGCCGTTGGTGCGGCCGATCAGATTCCACGGGCCGTCGGTTTCTACCGCGCGCAGGAAGTCGTCTTTGAGCGAAACGGAGTTGTTCGAGTTCTGGCCGGCGACCGTGAGATAGGCGTCCGAATCCCAGTCGGTGTTGTAGGTGTCGAACGAGATTTCGGTGTAGCCCTGCTTGGCAAACTGCATCACGCGCTTGATGAGGTTGTCCTGCACCATGTTTTTCCGCGCGAGCTTGATCTCGCGGCGCAAAGCCGGATTCTTTTCAGGATCGAAGCAATCGTCGCCGGAGCCTTCGCAATTCACGCAGGCCTTCATGATGGCCTTGAGATGCTTCTGGTTGATCTTGGAGCCGGTCACGAGCGCTGCGACCTTCTGCTCCTCCTTCACCTTCCAGTCGATATAGGTTTCGATATCCGGGTGATCCGCATCGACCACGACCATCTTCGCGGCACGACGTGTTGTTCCCCCAGACTTAATGGCGCCAGCAGCGCGGTCGCCGATCTTGAGGAATGACATCAGGCCGGAGGACTTGCCGCCGCCGGACAGCTTTTCGCCTTCGCCGCGCAGCCGCGAGAAGTTCGAACCCGTGCCGGAGCCGTATTTGAACAGGCGCGCTTCGCGCACCCACAAATCCATGATCCCGCCTTCGTTGACAAGATCGTCGCTCACGCCCTGAATGAAGCAGGCATGCGGCTGCGGATGCTCATACGATGATTGGGACCTTGTGAGTTCACCGGTTTTGTAATCGACGTAGTAATGGCCCTGTCCCGGACCATCGATGCCGTAGGCCCAGTGCAGGCCGGTGTTGAACCATTGCGGCGAGTTCGGCGCCACCATCTGCGTGGCGAGCATGAAGCGCAATTCGTCGTAGAAAACCTGCGCGTCGTTTTCGGAATTAAAATAGCCGCCCTTCCAGCCCCAATAAGTCCAGCAGCCGGCGAGACGATCGAATACCTGCTTCGCCGAATGTTCGCCGACAATGCGCTCCTTCTCGGGCAGCTCTGCGAGGGCAGATTCATCCGCCACGCCGCGCCACAGGAAGGAGGGGACGGAATTCTCTTCGAACTTCTTCAGGCGCGACGGCACGCCCGCCTTGCGGAAATACTTTTGCGCCAGAACGTCGGAGGCGACCTGCGACCAGGTTTGCGGCACCTCGACATTGTCGAGTTTGAACACCACCGAGCCATCAGGATTCTTGATCTCGCTCGTGGTCAGGCGGAACTGGATGTCCGCGTAAGGGGACTGGCCGTCCTTGGTAAAGCGCCGCTCGATCCGCATCCTTGTCGCCCCTTTTTGGCCGGTGCAGGCACCGGCATCATTTCATTCCGAGAGCGGACCTGGCCAGCGCCCGCTCGTTCGGCTCTTTGCTCTGTCTGACGTCCCTGACGCTCAAACTTGTCCCGGTGCCGTTGATGGCTACCGGTTCACGCCTTTACTGGTCCGCAGCGACGCAAAATCCACCCCCGCCAAGGGCCAATCCGGGCGGGCCTGTGCCTCTAACCTGATGGAAAAGCGGTCGGCTGAGACGCTGAACTGAACCCGCGCCGCGCTGGACTCAAAATCTAGGGTTACACACCACATACGTCAAGCTGTAGTCGTAGAGTCTGAATCAAACCCTAAATCTTGTGTCCCGCCTGTTAATTTCGGGGACGACTCGATGCCCGACAAAGGGAGTATCGGCAAGGTGGGCCGGATACGGAAGGCCTTTTGTTACAGGACTGTCATCTGCGCGCGGGGGAGCGGTGAACAGCGTGGAAAGGTCGGCGGGGCGGCAGTTTTCATTCGGCTGGAACCGGACACGCGATGTTCGGGCCGAGGGCTAAAACGGTAGTCAGGAACCGTTCCTGTGCCCTCAGGCGAACGCACCGCGCAACGATTCTCGTATGTCCGCCAACGCCTTGCGGTCACCATAACGGGTTCCATACGGCACCTCTCAGTGTCTTGCCGCGGCTTTCACGTTCCGGTTGCTGCGACAAGGTGCGTAAGGGCGGATTCACGCGAATTTCACCGGTCGGCGGTTATCGCCAAAGCTTGCGATAATCAGGACGCCCGCTTTGCGCCTTCCGGCCCTCACATTGACCGCTTTCCGCTCGCCCGCGAGCTCACAGGACCTGTTCATCCTCGGGGCGGTGATGCTCGCGTGCTTTGTGTTCGCGCTCGAATATGACGTGCTGCAGACCGCCGATACGATGACGCCGCAGCAGCGCCGCCTGACGCTTGCGGAAATATTCGTGCTCGCCAGCGTGCTGATGGTCGGGCTTCTGGTCTTCTCGGCACGGCGTCTCGCGGAGCAGCGGGTCGAGTTCGAGCGGCGGCTCGCCGCGGAACGCGAAGTGACAACGATGCGCCGGCAGGCGCATTCGGATTCGCTGACCGGCCTGCCGAACCGGCGCGCATTGACCGCAATGCTCGACGCGCATCTGTTTCATGGCGCAGCTGACACGCACGCCCTCATGCTGTTCGATCTCAATCGCTTCAAGGCGATCAACGACCGCTTCGGTCATCCGGTCGGCGACAAGGTACTCGAATGCATCGGTCAGCGATTGAAAGCGATTGCTGACGGCCATCATTTCGCGGCGCGCCTCGGCGGCGATGAATTCGCCGTGTTCTGTCCAGACAGCGACACTGACGAAGAACTGACAGGCCGGGCGCAGGCGATCATCGACGCGATCGAACAGCCGATTGTGGTCGACGGCGTT
>CAMBBO010000231.1 GCA_945862935.1 Pseudorhodoplanes sinuspersici
GATATCGCGCGCGGCCTCGCCGCACTTTTTCGTGCGGGGGAAGGAGCTGCCGTCATTCATGACGCCGCTCAATTGCGCGCTTTCGAATGCGACGGTCTCAGCGCCTATCGCACGCGACCGCTCTGCGTGGTCTTGCCCGAAACGACCGAGCAAGTTTCCCGGGTGCTGCGCTACTGCCATGAGCAGAAGATCAAGGTCGTGGCGCGCGGCTCCGGCACGTCGTTGTCGGGCGGCGCTCTGCCGTTGGCGGATTCCGTCGTGATCGGCCTCTCCAAATTCAATCGCATCCTCGATATCGATTACGCCAATCGCTGTGTCGTCGCCCAATCCGGCGTCACCAATTTGTCGATCAGCGATGCGGTCGCGGCTGAAGGTTTCTATTACGCGCCCGATCCGTCGAGCCAGGTCGCGTGTTCCATCGGTGGAAATGTGGCCGAAAATTCGGGCGGCGTGCATTGCCTGAAATACGGTCTGACGACCAACAATCTGCTTGGCGTCGAGATGGTTCTGATCGATGGCGAAGTTGTGCGCCTCGGCGGGCGTCATCTCGATGCGGGCGGGTACGATCTGTTGGGTTTGGTGACCGGGTCGGAAGGATTGCTGGGCATCGTCACCGAGGTGACGGTACGTATCTTGCGCCGACCCGAAACGGCGGAAGCCGCTTTGATCGGATTTCCCACGGCTGAATCCGCCGGGGCCTGCGTCGCCGCGATCATCGGCGCCGGTATCATCCCGGCCGGCATGGAAATGATGGATCGCCCGGCGATCCATGCGACAGAGGCTTTCGTTCACGCGGGTTATCCATTGGATGCCGAGGCCTTGCTGATCGTGGAACTCGACGGGCCGGCGGTCGAGGTTGCGCATTTGCGCGATCGCGTCGCGGCAATCGCGCGTTCGGTTGGCGCCACGTCGGTGCAGACTTCGGCCGGCGAGGCCGAGCGTTTGCGCTTCTGGGCCGGACGCAAGGCTGCGTTCGCCGCCATCGGGCGTTTGGCTCCCGACTATTTCTGCATGGACGGCACGATCCCGCGCGCGAAGCTTCCCATTGTCCTCACGCGCATGGCCGAGATGTCGCAACGCTTCGAGCTTGGAGTCGCGAATGTTTTCCATGCCGGTGACGGGAATCTTCATCCGCTAATCATGTACGACGTCAACAAGCCCGGCGATCTGGAAAAGGCCGAGGATTTCGGCGCCGAAATTCTGCGTCTCTGTGTCGAGGTGGGAGGAGTGTTGACGGGCGAGCATGGCGTCGGCGTCGAGAAACGCGATCTGATGGGCGAAATGTTCAGCGACATCGATCTCGATCAGCAGCAGCGCGTTAAGTGCGCTTTTGATCCGGATTCTCTCCTCAATCCCGGCAAGGTCTTTCCGACATTGCATCGCTGCGTCGAACAAGGACGCACGCATGTACATGGCGGAGACGTGCCGTTCCCTCATCTGCCCCGATTTTGATGGACCAAATTTTCGTTCCCGGCACCGAGGCCGAGGTTGTCGACGCGGTGCGTTGGGCGATCTCCGGACGCCGCGCACTCGCCATCTCCGGCGCCGGCACAAAACTCGGTTGGGGGCGTCCGGTGGATGCACAAGCGAGGCTGACGCTCGCGCAATTCGCCGATATCGAATTGTACGAGCCGGAGGAATTGGTGTTGTCGGCACGTGCCGGCACATCGTTGAATGACATCGAACGGCGCTTGGCTCAGCATGGCCAGCAATTGGCATTCGAGCCGCCCGATCTCGGTCCGTTGTTCGGCGTGCCGGCCGGACGTGGCACGCTTGGCGGCGCCATCGGCTGCAACCTTGCCGGCCCGCGTCGCATCCATGCCGGTGCCGCGCGCGATCATGTGTTGGGATTTTCCGGTGTGAACGGGCGGGGTGAATCCTTCAAGGCGGGCGGCCGGGTCGTGAAAAACGTGACCGGTTTCGATCTGTCCAAACTGGTGAGCGGATCGTTCGGCACCTTGGCGGTGATGACTCATATAACGTTGAAGGTTCTGCCGGCACCCGAAGAATGGCGCACGATTCTGCTTCTGGGCGCAGACGGAAGCGTAGCCACCGATGCGATGGCGAAAGCGCTTGGAAGCCCGAATGAAATAAGCGGAGCTGCCTTTCTTCCTGTTCAACTTGCGGCCAAGTCGCGCGTGGCTTCGATCTCCGGCTCCGGGGTGTCGGTCACGGCGCTCAGGATCGAAGGGGCGGGTCCGTCCGTCGCTGCGCGCGCGCAGGGCTTGCGCGCCTTGCTGGGACCGCGCGGCGAGGTCGGCGAATTGAACGATGTCGAATCACGGCTGCTGTGGCGCGAGATACGCGATGTCGCGGCGTTACTGACCGACGCCAAGCGCGCGATCTGGCAATTGTCGGTGCCGCCGGCGAGCGGCGCAAAGGTTGCGGCCGATATCGCGCAGCGGGTCGACAGCGAATCCTATTTCGATTGGGGAGGCGGGCGCATCTGGCTCTCGGCCGCCTCGGAAACGCCCGAGACGGCGGCGGTTGTACGCGCGGCCGTGGCCGTCGCAGGCGGGCACGCAACTCTCGTGCGCGCGGGCGAAACGGCACGCCGGATCGTCCCCGCCTTTCAGCCTCCATCCGGTGCCGAAAGGCACCTGGTTGCCCGTCTCAAGGACAATTTCGATCCGTACCGGATATTGAACCCGGGCCGCATGTACGAGGACGTCTGAGGATGCGCACGCAAATACCCGATGCGCTGCTGAGCGATCCCGATATCGTCGAAATGGACGCGATCTTGCGCAAATGCGTGCATTGCGGTTTTTGCCTCCCGGCCTGTCCGACTTATTCCCTGAGCGGAGATGAGAGGGCAAGTCCGCGCGGGCGAATCTATCTCATCAAATCGATGATCGAAGGCGATGCCCAGGACGCAGCTTCGATCGTGGGCTCGGTGGATTCGTGTCTATCCTGCCTTGCTTGTGCCTCGGCCTGTCCGTCGGGTGTCGATTATCAACATTTCATCGATCTTGCGCGCCCGCGCCTGGAACGACTCGTTCCGCGCCCCATAGGCGATGCTTTCGTACGCGGATTGCTGGCCCGCATCTTGCCGTTTCCCGCTCGGTTTCGCGCGGCCCTGACACTGGCGCAGATCGCGCGCCCGTTTGCAGCGCTGCTTAAGCCGCTGATCGGCGAACGCCTGACGGCGATGTTGCGTATGGCGCCTGCGCACAGGCAACCCGGCGAACTCTTGATCGGGCCGCGCCGATTTACGCCGACCGTTTCGCCCACCGGCCGCGTCGGGCTGCTTGCCGGGTGTGCCCAGCAGGTGCTGCGTCCCTCGATCAACGAAGCCACGGTGCGGTTGCTGAACCGCATGGGAATCGAAATCGCGCTTCCCGAAAATGTCGGCTGCTGCGGTGCCTTGGTCCATCATATGGGGCGGTCGAACGAAGCGCATGCAGCCGTCAGCGAAGCCGTTACGGCCTGGGGTTCCGAGACGGCGCGCGGCGCGCTCGATGCGATCATTGTGAACGCGGCCGGATGCGGAACCCACGTCAAGGATTACGGGTTCGTCATGCGCGGGACGCCGCAAGAAGATGCCGCGCGTGCGGTCGCGGCTTTGGCGCGCGACGTAACCGAATTCGTCGCCGAGCGCGGTCTGCCGCCAGCGCGCACAACTAATCTGCCGCGTATCGTCTATCACGATGCCTGTTCGCTGATGCACGGCCAGAAGATCACCGAACCGCCGCGCGAACTGCTGCGTGCTGCCGGATTCGAGGTTCTTGAAGTCCCCGGCCGGCATTTCTGCTGCGGCTCGGCCGGCAGTTACAATCTATTGCAGCCGACCACCGCGAGCGAACTCGATCGCAGGCGTGTTGCCGCGATCGAGGCGACCGGCGCCGAGGTCATCGCAACAGGCAATATCGGATGCCTGGAACAATTGGCACAGCAAACCCGGCTGCCGGTTGTCCATACGGTGGAATTGCTCGATTGGGCGACGGGTGGACCTTGCCCCGCGGAATTGGCCCGTTGAAGGGCTGGCTTGCCGCGCTTTGCGCGCTTACGCTGCTGGCGGCGGCGCCCGCCCAGGCGGATCAAATGGATAAACAGCTCGACGATCTGTTCGCTCGATTGGCCGCGACCCGCAGCCCCGCCGAGGCGCAAGCGACGGAGAATGCGATCTGGTCGATTTGGATCGCGCATCCCGACGAGCGCGCGCAACGCTATATGCAGGCCGGCATCCGCCAGTTGAACGACGGCCAGGTGACCGAGGCGCTCATCACGTTCAGCCGGCTTGTTGAAATGGAGCCGAAATTCGCCGAGGCCTGGAACAAGCGCGCGACCGTCTATTACGTGATGCACGATTTCGACGCCTCAGCCCGCGACATTGCCGAAACTCTGAAACTAGAGCCACGGCATTTCGGTGCCTTGTCGGGGCTCGGCCTCGTCAATATCGCATTGGGCCGCGCGTCGGCCGCCATTGCGGCATTCGAGATGGCGCTGGCGCATCATCCGAATCTTTCGGGTGCGCGCGAGAATATCAAAAGTTTGAAAGAAGCGTTGAAGGGGACGGAAACGCCGATCTAATCGGTGGTCACTTAATAGCCGAGCTGTCCGAACACGCCGGGCGCCGGTCCGAGCCCGGTTGTCATGTCGAGCAGGTTTTGGATAAGACCGGTGCTGTTCTGCGACATCAGATTGATATTGTTGACGGCAAGCGACATCTTGAGATTTGCCGCCTTCGATTTGGCGGCTGCGGCGTCGACTTCTTCGGCGGTGATTTTCGAGATTTCCTTGCCGAGATCGGAAACCTTCGCCAGCACGATGCGGCTGCTGTTTTGCAGGAGCGAGGCTTTGGCCTTGATCGACGCACCGTTGCTTTTTACGTAATCCATCGCCGCGAGGACGTCGTCGATGGCATTCTGCACGCCCACGTCGTCG
>CAMBBO010000232.1 GCA_945862935.1 Pseudorhodoplanes sinuspersici
GGCGCAATGAACCGCGCGGGCCGGACTACAAGCCGTTCGTCGGCAAGTTCGACGAAGAAATAGAGGCCGAGGACCTGTGCGAGCCGGAAGAACTCGACCGGCTGCGCGGTTATCTCGACAAACAATTATCGAACATGCAGGGCGTGGTGGCGCGGCTTGCCAACCGGCTGCAGCGCAAACTCATGGCGCAGCAAAATCGCGCGTGGGAATTCGATCTCGAAGAAGGGATGCTCGATCCAGCGCGCCTGTCGCGGATCGTCATCGACCCGATGCACCCGCTCTCGTTCAAGCGCGAGAAGGACACGAATTTTCGCGATACGGTGGTGACGCTGCTGCTCGACAATTCCGGTTCGATGCGCGGCCGCCCGATCACGGTCGCCGCCACCTGCGCCGATATTCTCGCGCGTACGCTGGAACGCTGCGGCGTGAAGGTTGAGATCCTCGGTTTCACGACGCGCGCCTGGAAGGGCGGGCAATCGCGCGAGGCGTGGCTCGCTGCCGGCAAGCCCGCCAATCCCGGCCGGCTCAACGACCTGCGCCACATCATCTACAAATCCGCCGACGCGCCGTGGCGGCGCGCACGGAAAAATCTCGGCCTGATGATGCGCGAAGGATTGCTCAAGGAGAATATCGACGGCGAGGCGCTGAACTGGGCGTATCACCGCCTGCTCGGGCGAACCGAACAGCGCCGCATCCTGATGATGATCTCGGACGGCGCGCCGGTGGACGATTCCACGTTGTCGGTGAATCCGGGAAATTATCTCGAGCGTCACCTGCGCTACATCATCGAGGAAATCGAGACGCGTTCGCCAATCGAGCTGATTGCGATCGGCATCGGCCATGACGTGACGCGCTATTATCGCCGCGCCGTGACCATCGTTGACGCGGAAGAACTCGGCGGCGCGATGACCGAGAAGCTTGCCGAATTGTTCGACGACAAGGTGGCGCCGGAGCCGCGCCATCCTGTGCGCCGCAGGCTGCATTCGTGAATCTTCGCAGCGTCTCGGTCTGGTTTGTTCTTCCCGTTCTGACGCTCATTCTGTTCGCGGCACCAGCGGCCCAGTCGCAGCGGGCGAAAGCGCCCGACCGCCTCGAAATCATCGCCAGGCCGATTGTCAGCCTTCATGCGAGCGAACCCGATCGCGGGCAGTTTGGCGCGCTGGAATTTCTCGGCGGCCTTGAACTCACCTCGGCGCATCGTGGATTTGGCGGGCTTTCCGGTCTCGTCATGGACCCCGACGGCGAAAATTTCATCGCCTTGAGCGACCGGGCGGACTGGGTCTCCGGCCGCGTCCGTTACCGCGACGGCAAGCCTGACGGCATTGCCGATGCGTGGATCGGGCCGATGCGTGGCCCGGACGGGCAAACGCTTGCATCGAGGAGATGGTTCGACACCGAAGCACTCACGCGCGATGGCGGAACGCTCTATGTCGGCATCGAGCGCGTCCATCAGGTGGTCCGCTTCGATTACGGCAAGGATGGAATGCTGGCGCGCGGGCAGCAAATTGCGCTTCCGGCCGATGTGAGCAAGCTACCAAGCAACAAGGGCCTCGAATGCCTCGCATTCGTTCCGCAAGGTATGCCGCTCGCCGACACGCTGATTGGCATTTCCGAACGCGGGCTGGACGAGAAGGGCGACATCCGGGGATTTCTCATCGGCGGCGCGTCGCCGGGTAATTTTTCGGTGAAGCGCAGCGACGATTTTGACATCACCGATTGCGCTGTCACGCCGAATGCCGATCTGATCATCCTCGAGCGGCGTTTCACTCTGATCCGTGGTGTAGCGATGCGTATGCGCCGCGTTCCGCTATCGCAGGTCGCGCGCGATAGCGTCATCGACGGCCCTGTGCTGATCCTCGCAGACCGCAGCTACCAGATCGACAACATGGAGGGGCTTGGCGTGCATCGCGACGCGCGTGGGCAGATCGTGCTGACGCTCGTGTCGGATGATAATTTCTCGCCGCTGCAGCGGACGATCCTGCTGCAATTCACGCTGCTCGATCGTTAGCGCCTAGAAAGCAAATGGCCGGGACAAGCCCGGCCATCGCAGAAAAATTTTGGAAACCTTCAGCTTGCTTCGGCGAGCTTCTTGTTCAGCTCGCGCTTCAGGCCGCGCGCCTTTTTCGACAGCGTGTCTTCCTTGGCCTTGACCAGGAAGGCGTCGAGACCGCCGCGATGATCGACGGTCTTCAGCGCGTTAGTCGAAATCCGCAGCTTCACCGAACGCTTCAGCGCATCGGAGAGCATGGTGACGTTGACCAGGTTTGGCAGGAAGCGCCGCTTAGTCTTGCGGTTGGAATGGCTCACCTTGTGGCCGGTCAGCGGCGCTTTGCCGGTGAGTTCGCACTTGCGGGACATAGCCGTAAATCCTTGAATTGAAGCGTCTGCGGCACCTTGAAAGGGCCGCGCCCAAGACCGATCCGGTCGGAAGTTGCCGGGACGTATAGGGAAGGGGCCCAAAACCGTCAAGCGGGCGGCCGATTCATCACATAAACGACGCATTCCAGCCCGACAGCAGCGGCCTACGCCACCCGCACAAATATGGTCTGGAACCGGCGATTTTCCGCGGAATCATCTATGGTCCGCAGGCGCCCAGCCCTCAGGCGAGACCACGAGAAAGGCCCGACCTTGTCGTCACCTCTGCTCAGAACGCTGCTGGCGGTTGTTCCGGTTCTGGCCGCAGCCTTGCCTGCGCAGGCTCAGGGCAAGCTTGAGGCGCGCTACACGGCTTACCTCGCAGGAATTCCGCTCGGAAAGGGCGCGTGGGTCGTCGACATTGCCGACAACCAATACACGGCCGCGGCGAGCGGGCTGACTACAGGTCTCGTTCGCGTTTTCGCTGCCGGCGAAGGTTCGGCCGCCTCACGCGGGCAGATCGTAGCGCAGCGCCTCGCACCGGCGAGCTACGCCGCAACGATCACGGCAGACAAAAAGAGCGAGGAAGTCCGTATCGCGATCGAGCGCGGCACGGTGAAGGATTTTTCCATCACGCCGCCGACGCCGGTTTCAGCCGAACGCATCCCGCTGACCGACGCGCACATGAAGAACGTGATCGATCCGATGACCGGTTCGCTGGTCTGGGTGCCGGGCAACGGCGACACCTTGGCGCCTGAAGTGTGCGCCCGGCAATTTTCGATCTTCGATGGACGGCTTCGTTACGATTTGAATTTCAGCTTCAAGCGCATGGACAAGGTGAAGGCCGACAAGGGCTATGCCGGTCCGGTGGTCGTGTGCGCGGTGAATTTTTCTCCGGTCGCGGGTCACATCCCGGACCGTCCGGCGATCAAGTATCTGACCAAGCTCCGCGAGATCGAAGTGTGGCTCGCGCCGATTGCCGGAACGCGGATGCTCGTGCCGTTCCGCTTCTCGATGCCGACGCCGCTCGGCACCGGCGTGCTGGAAGCCACGGAATTTGTCGCGACTTCGTATCCTTCGAAGGCGTCAATGAAGACGCAGTGAGGAAGGGCGGCGTTATCGCCACACTTATCCACACCACTTCACAGGCTCGCCGCGCTTGACTCCGAGGTAGCGGATCGCACTTCGCGCCTTAACGATTTAAGTCGCAGTCCGGCACGTCGAGACATCGGGATTCACCCCATCTGGTAGGTTCTGGCGCAGCGTCGCTAGATGTCGTCGGGAACGAAACCGCACAGGCCCAGAGTCCGCGATTCGGGCGCGATTCGTTCCAGACTCGTTCCACAGCTTAATCACAGGCCCGGTTTTCCTGAGAAAACGTCGCATTGTGGTACAGAATCCAGGCCTCTCGGCGTCCTGCAGGATGAAAGGCGGCATAGCGGCGGGTTGAAAGCAGGGCGAGCATCGCCATTTCCGGATTATCGATGACAGTTTCCTTCGCTTCGCCACGGCGCGATGCCGCGCTTCGCGGCGCGGGCGTCACCGCGGTCCTTGGACCCACCAATACTGGCAAGACGCATCTGGCGATCGAGCGGATGATCGCGCATTCGTCCGGGATGATCGGGCTGCCGCTGCGCCTGCTCGCGCGCGAGGTCTACAACAAGGTGGCCGAGCGCGTCGGCGCGGAAAATGTCGCGCTCATCACCGGCGAGGAGAAGATCAAGCCGCGCAATCCGCGCTTCTGGGTGTCGACCGTCGAGGCGATGCCGCGCGATCTCGATCCGGCTTTCATCGCCATCGACGAAGTGCAGATCGCGACCGATTTCGAGCGCGGGCATGTGTTCACCGACCGCATGCTGAACCGGCGCGGCCGCGAGGAGACGATGCTCCTTGGTGCCGCAACCATTCGCCCGATGATCGAGCGGCTATTGCCCGGCGCGCAGATCGTGACGCGGCCGCGGCTTTCGCTTCTCACACACGCGGGTGATCGCAAGATTACGCGCCTGCCGCGCCGCACGGCGATTGTCGCATTTTCCGCCGACGAAGTTTACGCCATCGCCGAACTGATTCGCCGCCAGCGCGGCGGTGCCGCGGTCGTGCTCGGTGCGCTGTCGCCGCGAACGCGCAACGCGCAGGTCGAATTATATCAGGCTGGCGAGGTGGATTATCTGATCGCCACCGATGCGATCGGGATGGGTCTCAATCTTGATGTGGACCACGTCGCATTCGCGTCGGACCGCAAGTTCGACGGCTACCAGTATCGCCATCTCAATCCCGCCGAGATGGCCCAGATTGCGGGCCGCGCGGGCCGCGCCTTGCGCGACGGCACCTTCGGCAGCACCGGCCGTTGTCCGCCCCTGGATGACGAAATGGTGGAGCGGCTGGAAGCGCATACGTTCGATTCCCTCAAGGTGTTGCAGTGGCGCAATTCCGATCTCGACTATTCATCCATCGGCGCTTTGCAGGCCTCGCTCGCCATGGTGCCGACCGAACAGGGGCTGACCCGCGCGCCC
>CAMBBO010000233.1 GCA_945862935.1 Pseudorhodoplanes sinuspersici
GCGCGAACAGCACCTGCATGGCCAGCCGGTCACCCTTTGCGATCCGCTCGATCAGCACTTCGTCTGAAGTCGTTTGCATCGCCACGGGTAGCTCACAGAGTTGGTCGCGGCAAAAGCCGGATCGGTTCAAAAGGGCAGGGGCGGAAAAACAGCCCCGGATTCTCGGTCAACAACTTGATACCATAAGAAAAAGCCGGTTTGAGCCTTGGGCCAGCGATTCCGGCGCCTGAAATCTATAGCAATGCCTCAATAACTGCCGCATCCCTCCCTGCCCTCGGTTAACCTGCTCTTTCCTTGGAGATACCGCCGTCAATGCCTGACCCAAAAACCGCCCTCGTGGCTGGCGCGACCGGCGCCACGTCGAAGCAACTGCTCGAAACCCTGACTGCCGACCCGGACTGGACGGTGATCGGGCTGAGCCGCAATCCCCCGGCGGCCAGCGGCGGAAAGGTCAAATTCATCGCCGCCGATCTGAGCAATGCTGCGTCTTGCCGCGATGCGCTGAAGGGCGAGACCGGCATCACGCACATCTTCTATACGGCGCGCGCCAAGCACGGCGAGATCGCGGTCGAAAGCGTCGAGGACAACACCGCGATGCTGGGCAATGTGCTGGATGCCGTGGAGCCTGCGGCCAAGGGCCTGCGCCACGTCAATTTCGTGCAGGGCGGGAAATATTACGGCCAGCATCTTGGCCCGTTCCCGACGCCTGCGCGCGAGGACGACCCGCGCCACATGCCGCCGAATTTCTACTTCGCCCAGCAGGACCTTCTGGTCGAAAGGCAAAAGGGGAAAAACTGGACGTGGTCCGCAGCGCGCCCGGATTTCGTCTGCGACTTTTCGCCGGGGCGCGGCCGCAACATCGTCTCCATCGTCGGCACCTTCGCCGCCATCTGTAAGGAACTTGGCCTGCCGTTTTGTTTCCCCGGTGCGTGGGGTTGTTACGACACGCTGAAACAGGCGACCGATGCTACCCAGCTTGCGCGCGCGATGGTGCATGTCGCGACGCATCCCGCCGGCGCGAACAAGGCATTCAACGTCACCAACGGCGATGTCTTCCGCTGGAAATATGCGTGGCCGAAGATTGCTGCGTTCTACGGCTTGCAGGTCGCCGAGCCGCGCACGCTGAAACTCGCTGAATGGATGGCCGACAAGGAGCCGGTCTGGGAGCGCATCGTTAAGAAACACGGCCTCAAATCCCAGAAGCTCTCCGACGTTGCGATCTGGGGCTACGCGGATTCGCAATTGTCGCAGGACTACGACGTAATCTCGAGCACGACGCGGCTACGTCAGGCAGGATTCCACGAGATCGTCGACACCGAGGACATGTTCGTCGCGCATCTCACGCGCTATCGCGACGCGAAAATATTGCCTTAGCCTCGAGTCCGAAATCGCCACAAAAGCGCCACCCCTCGCCTCAAAGCGTTCGCAAAACAGTCCGCTTCCCCCGGCAAAAACCCGCTCGCACGGGGAACTAATCCCAAAGTGGACGTACCTGCGATGACCGGCTGAAACGCCGCGCGCTGGATTGGGGCTTCTCCAAACCGAAACCGTCGGACTCGCAAAGGCCATTATGCCCGCGCGTGAGGGATACGTTTGGCATGCGATGGCTGCTCGCGCTCGCGCTGATCTTTGCTGTCATCATTATCGGACCTGACTTTGCCGGACGCGGCGCAACACCGTTGGCCATCTGGCAAGGTGCCGGTACGACGGACCTTCGCCTTGCCTCGCTTATTCCGGTTCCGGCCCTGCCAAAGCCCGGCGAGCAAAAGACCATCCTGCGAAAATTCTACGAGGACATGGGCCTCGCCGAAGAGGTTCCGCCAGTTGCCGCGTTAACGCCACAGGAAATGTGCGAGCATCTCGCCGCTGCCGCGAACGAGCGCGACATTCCGGCTGCCTTCTTCGCGCGTCTGATCTGGCAGGAAAGCCGCTTCGATCCGCGCGCGGTCTCGCCCGTCGGCGCGCAGGGCGTCGCCCAATTCATGCCGAAGGTCGCAAGCGCGATGGGTCTTGAGGATCCGTTCGATCCGCGCGCGGCACTGCCGATGTCGGCGCAACTCCTTCGCACTCTCTACAGAACCTTCGGCAATCTCGGCCTCGCAGCAGCGGCATACAACGCTGGACCAAAGCGGGTGCAGGACTGGCTCGCCAAACGCGGCCCCTTGCCGGAAGAAACCCGCAACTACGTTCAGACCATCACCGGACACGCGCCGGAAAAATGGACGGTCGCAAGCTCGATCGAACTACCGCTCGACCTGCCGCGCCGCGCGCCGTGCGATGGCGTCGCGGGTCTTTCGCGCACTGGCGGGGTTGCAACGGTTGCCGTGCGGCTGGAAGATTCAGTCGTGAAGCTTCTTCAGGAAGCCAAAGTCAAGATTGCAAAGATCAAGTCTGCGAAGGCGGCGCGCGCACTCGCTGTCGCGCACAAGGCGAACGCGGCGAAAGCTGCGGCCGAAGCAAAGAACAAAGCGAAGCCCGCTCCGAAAGCTGTGGTCGCCGCAAAATCGCAGGATCGCGTCAAATCCGAGAAGGTCGCGGTCGCAACCGTGCGTTGACGCCTAGCCGCGGATTGCCTCAAGCCCCTTCCAGTCGAATGTGATGCCGTGACCCAAGCGGTCCGGCGCCGGTGCGTTTCCATCCTTGAGAACCAGCGGATCGGCAATGTAGCGGTCGAGCCCGAAGCCGTGCGCTTCGAGGAAAGCGCGGTTCGGGCATGCCGCGAGCAGATGCACCGTCACGTCGTGCGCGCCATGCGATGTCACTGGCAGATTGAACGCTTCGGCAAGGTGCGCGATTTTCATAAATGGCGTCACGCCACCGCAATTCGTCACGTCCGGTTCCGGGAATGTCACGCCACCGGCCGCGATCAGCGCCTTGAATTCCCATAGCGTGCGCAGATTTTCGCCCGCCGCGATCGGTAGCCCGCCATCGCGAACAACGCGAACGTGGCCCGCAACATCGTCCGGGATGATCGGCTCTTCCAGCCATGTGAGTTCGTAAGGCTGAAATGCACGCGCCGCGCGGATCGATTCATCCACCGACCACTTCATATTGGCGTCGACCATCAGCGGAAAACCCGCGCCAAGATGCTTTCGCATCGCTGCGATCTTCTCGACGTCCTCATGCAGCGCCGGGCGCCCGACCTTCATCTTGATCGCGCGAAAGCCTTTCTTCAGATTGGCGTCGGTCTGCTTGAGAAGCTCAGCCGGTGTTAGTTCAAGATCGACGCCGCCCGCATAACACGGCACGTTGGGATCGTTGCCACCAAGCAATTTCCAGAGCGGCAGCTTCGCGCGGCGCGCCTTCAAATCCCATAGCGCAATATCGAGCGCGGATTGCGCGAGTACGGATGGTCCCCCGCGCCCGCCGTAATGCAGCGCCCACCAGACCTTGGTCCACAGATGCTCGATCAGATCGGCGTCGTCTCCAGCGACTATTTCCGCAATTTCCCGCTTCAGGATTTCGTAGATGCCCGCGCCGTTGCGGCCGGTGGTGTAGGTGTATCCCACGCCCTCCTGCCCATCAGCATCGGTTACGCGCACGGTAATCAGCTCGAATGCGGAAATGATTCCGTGCATCGAGTCCGACAAGGGAGGGTTCAGTGGAATACGATAGAAGCCCGGCGTCACCGACGTGATCTTGGCCATGTCCTCATTCTCCCAAACCGGCATCTTTGTGTACCGGCAGTGCCGCATGGGTCGCATTCCGAAGGCGCGGTTTCAATGCGACGACATCGACAGGTATATGCGGCATGCTAAGACGTCATGCCATTCGCCTGAAGCCATCAAAGGAATTTGCCCGTGATCGACTTTTACACTTGGACGACGCCGAACGGCCGTAAGGTCTCGATTGCGCTTGAGGAGATGGGCCTGCCCTACACGACGCATGCCGTCGACATCACAAAGGACGAGCAATTCGCCCCGGATTTCCTGAAGATCGCGCCGAACAATCGCATCCCGGCCATCGTCGATCGCGACACCAATATAGCGTTGATGGAATCGGGCGCGATCCTGATCTATCTCGCCGACAAGACCGGTAAGTTCCTGCCAAAATCCGGCGAAGCGCGCTATCGCGTGATCGAATGGCTGATGTGGCAGATGGGCGGCGTCGGGCCGATGATCGGACAAGCGCATCATTTTCTGCGCGCCAATCCGGGCAAGTCCACCTACGGCGAAGAGCGCTATCACAAGGAAGCGCAACGCCTTTACGGCGTGCTCGACCGCAGGCTCGCGGACAATGAATTTGTCGCGGGCGAGTACTCAATCGCCGACATGGCGATCTGGCCGTGGATCGCGCGCTACGAATGGCACAAGACCGACATCAACCAGTTTCCGAACGTAAAGCGCTGGTACGTGCAAATAGCCAAGCGCCCCGCCGTTCAGAAGGGTTATCACATCCCGAAGAATGCCGGTGAGATCGCGATGCCCTGACGCGCCTATTGCGCGTCTTTGACGGGACTGAGTGTCGCGAGAATGATGCCGCGCTCTTCCATCTGCAACGCCTGAGCAGCGCCGAGCGAGAGATCAATCCCGCGCCCGGTCCACAGAGCGGGGCCGCGATCGTTGATCGTCACGGTCACGCTTTTTCCGGTCCTCGCATCGGTGACAAGCACGCGCGTGCCGAGCGGCAATGTGCGATGCGCCGCCGTCAGCCCATACGGATCGAAAACGCCGCCGCCCGCGAGCAGCTGCGGCTCATGATAAAATGAAGCGACAGTCAGCTCAGGCACCTTCAGGACGGCCTGCGGTGGCTCCGGCAAAACAGGATCGGGCGGCCGCGCGCTGAACCACAGCGGCAGGCAAAGAGTCGCAACGGCAATAGGTTTCTCAAACATTCAAGCATCCGGTTGTCCCTCC
>CAMBBO010000234.1 GCA_945862935.1 Pseudorhodoplanes sinuspersici
CATTCGGGCGACCTTCGCTCTCTCAGCATCATGATTGACCTTTTGCGCTCAGGGCCGGATTTGGAATTATTGCAACGATAAACGCAAGTTCCGCGCCAGATTGCCCCAGATTTCCAATGTCATTGACCGCGCGCGGGCTGCCCGATACGCCGGGCGGCTTCGGAGCCACAAGCCAGCCCATGATCGAAGTCCTCAATCTCGCGCTGCCCTATTTCGGGCTGATCTTCCTCGGTTATGCCTGCGGGCGGTTCAAGCGCATCCCGGAAACGGGCCTCGCATGGATGAACTTCTTCCTGATCTACGTGGCGCTGCCGTGCTTGTTTTATCGTATCCTCGCCAAGACCCCGCTTGAGGAATTGAACAACGTCCCGTTCGTGGTCGCCACATCGCTTTCGACCTATGTAGCGTTCGCGCTGGCCTTTCTCGCAGGCGTTCTGATGATGCGCGGCAGCAAAACCGACGCGACAATGGCCGGCCTTGCTGGTGCGTATGGCAATATCGGCTACATGGGGCCGGGGCTTGCGCTCTCCACGCTTGGCCCGCAGGCGGCGGTGCCCGTCGCGCTGATTTTCTGCTTCGACAACATCCTCGTCTTTTCGCTCGTGCCGTTCCTGATGGCGCTGACCGGCACCGTTCACAAAGGCTTTCGCGCGATTACGTTCGACGTGACCAAGCGAATTGTGCTGCATCCTTTCATCATCGCGACAGCACTCGGCGTTGCGTCCGCATTCCTGCATTTCGAACCGCCGGTCGCGCTCGATCGCTTGATGCAATTTCTGCAGAATGCGGCCGCGCCATGCGCGCTATTCGTGCTCGGCGTAACAGTTGCATTGCGCCCGCTGCGCGCTGTGCCGTGGGAAGTGCCTGTCGTTCTTTTGGTGAAGCTCGTGCTGCACCCGCTGATTGTGCTGTGCCTGCTCAGTTTGCTTGGCCCCTTCACTGAGGCGTGGGTCTATACAGCAGTGCTGATGGCGGCTTTGCCGCCCGCGCTGAACGTTTTCATCATGTCGCGCCAATACGACACCTGGGTCGAGCAGGCGTCTGCCTCTGTCCTCGTCGGTACGCTGGTTTCAGTCGTCACCCTGACCAGCGTGATGTGGCTCGTGAAAACGGGCATGTTGCCGGTGAAGCTGTTCTGACGCGGATTAAGCCATGCAGCCGCTCGCCGGCCTTCTGGTCCTCGATTTCACGACCCTGCTGCCGGGGCCGCTGGCGACCCTGATGCTGGCGGAGGCCGGTGCCGAGGTCATCAAGGTCGAACGGCGGGGCGGGGAGGATATGCGCCACTTCGAACCCCGCTTCGGGGACGACAGCGCGGCCTTCGCCATGCTCAATCGCGGAAAGTCCAACAGGTCCATTGATCTCAAGGGTTTGGAGGCTCGAATTCAACTTAAACAGTTACTTGAGAAAGCTGATATTTTAGTTGAGCAATTCAGGCCGGGGGTTATGGATCGCCTCGGTTTTGGCTATCAGGCCGTCCATGCCGCCAATCCCAGACTGATCTATTGCTCCATCACAGGTTACGGGCAGGCCGGTCCCCGTTCGGGCGACGCCGGGCACGATCTGAATTACATCGGGAATACTGGATTGCTGGCCCTGCAGACCGGCCCGGCTGACCGTCCCGTGGTGCCTCCGGCGCTGGTGGCCGACATCGGCGGCGGGACGTTTCCTGCGGTCATCAACATCCTGCTGGCTCTGCGCGAGCGTGACCGCACGGGACAGGGCTGCCATCTCGACATTGCCATGACCGACGCGATGTTTGCCTTCGCGTGGCACGCGCTCGCGACCGGAACGGCAACCGGCGCATATCCGAAGAGCGGCGAAGGTCTGCTCACCGGCGGATCGCCGCGCTACCAGCTTTATCCGACCAAGGACGGGCGCGTGATCGCGTGCGGCGCGCTGGAAGATCATTTCTGGCAACGATTTACGAAAGCGATCGAACTCGACGCATGGTTCATCGACGACAAGCGCGATCCGGAGGCAACGCGCGCGCAGGTCGCAAAGATCATTGCCGCGCGCAGCGCGGACGAATGGCGGCCGATCTTTGGGATGGCGGATTGCTGTACGACTGTCGTCGTGTCGCTGAAGGACGCGATGCGCGATCCGCACTTTATTGGGCGCGGCTTGTTCGACTACAAGGTGGAAAACGCGGCGGGCGACACGATGCCTGCATTGCCGCTGCCGATTGCGCAACGCTTTCGTGACGGCGTGAAAGTGAAGCGCGCACCTGAGCTGGACGAAGAATGATTACGCGATCTGCTCGCCGCGCATGAGGCGTGGCTGGGCGGATGATGGCGCAATACCTTCGCGCATCACCGCCCGGCGCAACGGGACCAGCGTATTCATCAGCGTCATGCCTAAGCCGCGCATTCCCTGCAGCGGCAGGAAGCCCGATAACAGGGTGCGGTTGAGCAGGTCGACCGCCAGCGTGCGGCTCGTGACATCAGCACGGCGTTCGCGGTCGTAGCGCGCCAGCAACTCCGCATTGCCGATGTCGCGGCCTTCGCGATGTGCCTGCGCTGCAAACTCCGCGATCAGTGCGGCATCCCGGAGGCCGAGATTGAGCCCCTGTGCGCCAATCGGCGGGATACGATGCGCGGCCTCGCCTGCAAGCGCGATGCGCGAGCCTGCGAATGAACTCGCGGTCTCGACCGCCAGCGGGAAAAAGCCCATTCCCGGCTCGATTTCGACGCGTCCGAGAATGGAATGCGAGCGCCGCTCCATCTCCTGCGCCAGCGCGGGTGCATCCATCGCACGGAGCAATTCGCCCTCGGCGGGATTGACCACGCACACGATGCTGGACCGGTTGCCCGACAGCGGCACGAGGGTGAAGGGGCCAGACTCGGTATGAAATTCAGTGGAGATGTTCTGGTGCGGCCGCGAATGTTTGACGATCAGTGTCAGCGCGACTTGTGGATAGCCCCATCCGCTGACTTCGATCTTGGCCGCTGCACGGCAGAGTGATTTTCGCCCGTCGGCACCGATGGCAATCGGCGCGCCAATTGATGTTCCGTCCTGCGTTCGCGCGGTGACCTGAGCATCGCCGATTTCGATGGCTGAAGCGTCCTGCGCGAAGCGTTTCAAATTTGGCAATTCGCCCGCGCGTTTTTCCAGTGCCGCGATCAGATGACGATTTTCGATATTCCATCCGAACGCGTCGAGATCGAGTTCGCCTGCTTCAAAGCGCGCTTCCGGCGCGCGGATGAGGCGGTTGGTATCGTCGGCAATGCGCAGCGTTCGAAGCGGCGCGGTGTGGTCCTGACAATGGCTCCACACGCCCAAAGTCTGCAGCGCGGTCACAGACCCGCCGAGGAGGGCGGTCGTCCGATTGTCGGCAGGCGCCGCACGCGCAATCAACACAGTGTCGAGGCCCGACGAGGCAAGCGCGATTGCGGCTGTAAGCCCGACCGGGCCAGCCCCGACAACAAGCGCCTTCGCCGTTAACGTTTCCATGCGTCGCCTTCTAGCGCGCCCCGGCCCGACTTGGGAGCCGGAAACCATGCCGAAGACCTCGCTTTCCGTTCTTTCTGCCGTTGGGCTAGGAAAGGGCGTGACCGATCTCGCTACGAGTTTCACCCATCTGACGCCACCTGCCGCGCGCCTTGGTGCAGTGTTCGCGCGGCCGCGCGTGATTGCGGCCCTGTGCGTTGTCAGCCTTGCCGGGCTCGGCTGGCTCTATCTCGGTCTGATCGCCGGAGGGGCGGTGGCGCAAGGCGGGGACTTTTGGAGTTTGATGCGGACCTTGTGCCGCCCTATCGGCGGCACAAGTTTCGGCATGCCGGGTTCGGCACCGACCGTCGCGAATGCGGCTTTGCTCTTTGCGATGTGGGCTGCGATGTCGCTTGCGATGATGCTGCCGAGCGCGGCGCCCATGATCCTCACCTATGCCGAGATCGCCGACACCGCCGCGCGCAAGCGTGAGCCGGTTGTAACGCCGTTCGCGCTCGCACTCGGCTATGCCGCGATCTGGATTGCTTTCGCCGCCGCTGCCGCGATTTTGCAAATTGTGCTGACGCAAATATCGCTGGTCGATGCTGCGATGGCGCCTGTGAGCCGTCCGCTGTCCGCCGCTTCGTTCGTCCTTGCGGGCGCGTATCAATTCTCGTCGCTGAAGCAATCCTGCCTGCGCGCCTGCCAGCGTCCGTTCCCGTTCTTTTTCGCCAACTGGAAAACGACCGCACGCGGCGTGTTCGGATTGGGGCTGCGGCAAGGCCTGCATTGCCTCGGCTGCTGCTGGGCAATGATGCTGCTGATGTTCGCCGTCGGCGTGATGAATGTTGTTTGGATGGCGGGCCTCGCCATCGTGATGACGCTTGAAAAACTATCCGCGACGAAGCGCGTCAGCCGCGCGCTCGGCGTCGCGCTGATTGCAATCGGTCTGGTGTTATTCGGCGCGGATGCGTTCGCGTTTCTGGTGAAGGAGTAGCGTTTCGTGGAGCAATGGTCGATCAAGGGTGAGCTTGCTTTGTCGTGCTCGTGCGACGTGTTCTGTCCGTGCGTCCTTTCGCTCGGCAACCATTTGCCGACAGAAGGGCATTGCCAGACTTGGGCGGGGCTTCGCATCGACGAAGGCCGCTTCGGCGATCATGACTTGTCCGGCGTCAAAGCCGGGTTGATGATCGAAATTCCCGGTCTAATGTCGCGTGGCAACTGGACTGCTGCGTTGTTCGTGGACGACAAGGCGTCGATCTACGCCGTGAAGGCTCTGACCCGCATCTTCTCCGGCAAGGTCGGCGGCTCGACGCACCTTCTTTCGATCCTTGTTGGATCGTTCCTCGGTGCGCGCCAGGTTCCGATCTCCTATGAGTTGAAGGACCAGACCCGCCTCATCACAATCGAT
>CAMBBO010000235.1 GCA_945862935.1 Pseudorhodoplanes sinuspersici
TGGTCCGCAGCGGCCCCCGGCCCACCAAGCGCGACCGCCGGGCCATCGACAAACTCCACAAAACCGAGGAACCGTAGACCCTCCTTGGGCCTTTGCGTCTTGCGCGGCAGGAACCCGTGCGCTAGGCACCCCTCGCGACCCCAAAACGCCTCGGGATTACCCATGACCTACGTCGTCAATGACAATTGCATCCGCTGTAAGTTCATGGACTGCGTGGAGGTCTGCCCGGTCGATTGCTTCTACGAAGGCGAGAACATGCTCGTCATCCACCCGGATGAGTGCATTGATTGCGGCGTCTGCGAGCCGGAATGCCCGGTCGAGGCCATCAAGCCCGACACCGAATCCGGGCTGGAAAAGTGGCTCACCCTGAACGCCGACTACGCCAAGGTCTGGCCGAATATCACGGCCAAGAAGGAGCCGCCTGCCGATTCCAAGGAATGGGAAGGCAAGCCGGACAAGGAGCAGTATTTCTCCCCGGAACCCGGCACCGGGAACTGAACGGCGATTCGGGGCAGCCTCCGGTCGTCGGATGCCGGCTGACGGCATCCCGAGCGATGCTGGCGATTTTCTGCGAATTTTCAGCCATCCCGACGCGCCGGCTTAACCGCACCGGCAAAATGCGCCTCCGAATGGCTGAATTGCCCCGCTTCTGGCCGCTAAGGCTTTGATTTTTGCGGAAAATGTGATATATAGGCCATACTGAACGTCCTAACCGAACCGCTCCCCGCGAGGGAGCTAATTTGTTTCGGAAACGTTCCAGAGGAAGCAGTCGCAGAAGGGGCGTGAGTCGCACGGAAAGGTGCGGACCACGACAGTAACAGTGGCAGAAAAATCGCGTCGTTCGAGTTCCAAAAAGGCCGGAGGCGCTAGCCGCCGGGCCAAGAAGACGTCCACCGGCAACGTCCGGCGGGCGAAGAAGACGGCCGCTAACGCGCGGCGGTCCCCCCAATCCGTTCGGCAGCCAAGCCGGGCGGCCCCTGTGGCCAAGGCAACGAACCGTCCGAAACCGGGCGGTGATGGAGCAATCTCTGGAATGACGACCAAAAAGACGACCCAACGTCAGGGCTTCAAGACCAACGAATTCATCGTCTATCCCGCTCACGGGGTCGGCCAGATTCTGGCGATCGAAGAGCAGGAAATTGCCGGTGCTACGCTTGAGCTGTTCGTCATCAACTTCATCAAGGACAAGATGACGCTGCGCGTCCCGACCGCGAAGATCGTGTCCGTGGGTATGCGCAAGCTCGCCGAGCCGGCTGTCGTCAAAAAGGCGCTGGAAACGCTCAAGGGCCGCGCGCGCGTCAAGCGCACGATGTGGTCGCGCCGCGCGCAGGAATACGAAGCCAAGATCAATTCCGGCGACATCGTCGCGATCGCGGAGGTCGTGCGCGACCTGTTCCGCTCCGACACCCAGCCGGAACAATCCTATTCCGAACGCCAGCTTTACGAAGCAGCGCTCGATCGCCTGTCGCGTGAAATCTCGGCGGTTCAGCACATCACCGAGACCGAAGCGGTGAAGGAAATCGAAGCGGCGCTCGCCAAGGGCCCGCGCCGTGGACCGAAGCCTGCAGATGCTGAAGCCGAGGGCGGCGAAGGCGAAGCGGTCGAGGAAGAAGCGGCCTGATCCGCCGTTTCACAGGAAACAGTTTAAAAAAGCCCGGCGAAAGCCGGGCTTTTTGCTTGTGGCGCGGCGCTGATGTTGGGACCAAGCCGCGCCGCCGAGAGAAGAGTTTTCCAAACTCCGCCAAATCATGCCGGTGCAAGTGGACGAAGAAGCGCGATCTTCTGCGCCGAACGCCGTTCTTCTGGTTCCGATTCAGACTTCTTTCAACATGACGCCTCGGCGTTCATCCGGCGTTAGCCACGCAGGCGTTTCCATGCCGTTTCGGGGTGTAGCCTCCGTGTAAACTGCCCGAGATTTAACCGGACGGTGAAGCGGCAACCATATTGTCCCAGCCAAAGAGGTCCGCCCGCAGCGGGCCTGACACAGACGGGGCGTCACACGTGTCCAACGACCTTCTATCCGGCAAGACCGCGCCGCTCGCGAGCGCCGCACCTCAGACATTCAGCGCGGCGGCAAGCCCTGCGGCGATGACGCCGCTTGGCTCGGTCCTTTCGGTACAGGGCTCGCAGGCGAAAATCGGACTGACATCGACAGGCGTCGGCCGCCCGGACCAGCAGCGCGCGACCGTCGGCATATTTCTCGGTATCCGGTCGGGTGCGGCGATCCTGATCGGCATGATTACGGAAGTGACCCTCGAAACCTCGGCCGCTGCGCGCGAGCAGGGCGCACGCGCCACCGCCAGGGTGGACCTGATGGGCGAGATCCGGGCGCGCGACAATGGCGCGGCCAGTTTCCGCCGTGGCGTTACGAGTTACCCCGCGATCGGCGACCAGGCCGTGCTTCTCTCGGGCCGCGAATTGCAGCTCATCTACACGACCTCCGCGACCGGCTTGATCGACATCGGCCATCACCAGCAAGACACAGCGACCAGCGCCACGGTCAATCTCGACGAAATGCTGTCGAAGCATTTTGCTGTGCTCGGCACCACCGGCGTCGGCAAATCGAGCGGCGTCGCGCTCATCCTGCAGCAGATTCTCGAAAAGCGTCCGAACCTCCGCATCCTTCTGCTCGACGGGCACAACGAATATGCGCGCTGCTTCGGCGAGCGCGCCAACGTGCTCAATCCCGGCAACGTCAAGCTGCCGTTCTGGATGTTCAATTTCGAAGAAACGATCGACATCCTCTACGGTGGCCGCAGCGCCATCGACGAGGAAGTGGAAGTTCTCGCCGAAGTCATCCCGCTCGCCAAGGGCAGCTACACGCAATATCGCGGCAACGCGGGCACGGATTTGCGCGCGCTGAAAAAATCCGATCCGCGCAGCACCGGCTACACCGTTGATACACCGGTGCCGTACCGCCTCGCCGATCTGGTCGCGCTGATCGACGAGCGCATGGGCAAGCTCGAGAACCGCTCAACGCGCATGAAATTCCACCGCCTGATGCAGCGCATCGAGGCGGTGAGCAACGATCCGCGCTACAGCTTCATGTTCGAAAACGCCAATGTCGGCGGCGACACGATGTCCGAGGCGCTCGCCGAATTGTTCCGCCTGCCAGCGAACGGCAAGCCGATGACGATCATGCAGCTCGCAGGCTTTCCGACTGAAGTGGTCAACGCGGTGGTGTCGGTTCTCTGCCGCATGGCGTTCGATTTCGGATTGTGGAGCGACGGCGCGGTGCCGCTTCTGTTCGTGTGCGAGGAAGCGCATCGTTACGCCTCGGTCGATCCCAAGGTTGGCTTCGGCCCGACGCGCCGCGCGCTCTCGCGCATCGCAAAGGAAGGCCGGAAATACGGCGTGTTCCTCGGCCTCGTGACACAGCGTCCGGCCGAACTCGATCCGACGATTATCTCCCAATGCTCGACGCTCTTTGCACTACGCATGGCGAACGAAGGCGATCAGGCGCTGCTGCGTTCGGCGGTGTCGGATGCAGGCTCAAGCCTGCTGGATTTCCTGCCGTCGCTCGGCACCGGCGAGGCGCTCGCGTTCGGCGAAGGCGTGCCGCTTCCGACCCGTTTCAAATTCAAGATGCTGCCGCAAAATCTCATCCCGGCGAGCGAGTCTGTGAATAATGCGCGCATCGACGCGAACCGTTCCGAGGAGCCTGATTTCCTTGAGCAGGTGATCGAACGCTGGCGTTCGGCGACGATGAGCCAGAAGGAAACCGGGTCTGCCGGTGGCGATTCGATTTCGCGGATCGATCCTGCGACCCTGCAGGCCCCGCTCGCGCCGTCGCTCAATCCGAACAGCCTGCGCCGCCGTACCAGCGACTTCCAGCCGACCGCGCCGCTCGCAGCGCCGCAGCCCGGTGTGACGCAGCGCCCGACCTGGCCGCCAAGGTAAGAGACGCGTCAGTCCAATTTTTCAGAATATGTCATGGCCGGGCTTGTCCCGGCCATCTCGCTTGGGGACGCGCCGTGCCCTCCTAAAAGGGATGGCCGGGACAAGCCCGGCCATGACGAAGTCTATCAATACAGAACGACGGAAAAAGTGTGGCGCTCTTTAAGCCGCGACCTTCTTGCGGCGAAGCGGATAGGCCGGATCGTCGTAAAGCCTGCGGATGCCCTGGCTGTCGAAGCGGCGCTCGTTTACTTCGAGATGCGTGCCAAGCAAATAGCTCGACGGCATTTCCTCGATTGCAAACTTGATCGCTTCCGCCGCGCTCTTGAAGCGGCGATAGGTCATCCCGCGCTGCTTGCGATTACGGGTCGGGAAAAGTTCAGCCGGTGCCTTGAAGTCGAATCCGGGAATTGCCGGAGCTGCACTGGCCTCAGTTGCTACACGCGTCATGACGCTCTCCAAACTAAACGCTGCGCAGACGCGCGTCTGCGGCTGCGCCATTTTCTTTATCGGGACGCTGCTTTTCGGACCGGGGCCTTCTTCACAGCAGGTTTCTTCGCGGACGATGTCTTTTTCGCAGGCTTGGGCGCGGCCGCATCCCTCGCTTCCTGGGCGAGCCGCAACGCGCGAAGCTTCACGGTTCGCTCACGGGTGGCGATGAGATCGGCCTGATATTGCGCCATGGCTTCGGCACCTTCGCGCGCAGCTACAGCCTGCCGCTCGCGCTTTATTTCGGTCGCCTCGGGCACTTTATCCTTCTGATTGCTTGCCACGAGGAACCTCCAAATAGGGACACGAAACCGCTGCGGATGTAGGTATCGCGCAGCGGATCCGGGAGGCC
>CAMBBO010000236.1 GCA_945862935.1 Pseudorhodoplanes sinuspersici
AGCGCGTCCTTGCCTTCGAGCGAATTGACGTTCATCGGGACGCCGAGAACCGGCAAGGTTGTCATGGAGGCGGTCATGCCGGGAAGGTGCGCTGCACCGCCTGCGCCCGCAATGATGACCTTGAAGCCTTTTTTCTTTGCGGATTTGGCAAAGTCGTACAGCCGGTCGGGCGTGCGATGCGCCGACACGATCAGCGAGTCATAGGGCACCTTCAGCACGTCCAGCATCTCGCCGGCGTGTTTCATCGTGGACCAGTCCGACTGGCTACCCATGATAATTGCGACTGATTTTTTTGCCGCCATCGAGGCCCGCTTCTGTCTTAGCCCGCGAAAGGAAGCGGCGGATTATAGGGTCGGGCAGGGTGCGGGCAAGGTTAAAGCCATGCCTGCGGCACAATTACTGCGGAACGCCGTTACCGAGATTCTTCGGCGGATGGGCCTTAAGTGCCGCTTCCACGGGTTCGGTGCCCCAGCCGGGGCGATCCGGGATGACAAGCTCGCCATTCTCGATCTGCGGCTCGTGAGTGAACAATTCGTGGTCCCAGGCAAGGCGGTCGATGTCGATCTCCATGACGCGCAGATTTGGCACCGCCGCGCAGAAATGCGCGCTCATCATCGAGGAGAGGTGACCATAGTAATTGTGGGGAGCAACGTTGACGTCGTAGGCGGCTGCGGCCGCGGCGATCTTGAGCGATTGCCATGTGCCGTTCCAGACCGTGTCGATGATCGCGACATCCATCGACTGTTCGCGGAAATAGGGAAGGAATGCGGGCAGGCCGAGCAGCGTCTCGCAAGACGCAATCGGATGGCGGCTTTCCCGGCGGATCAGCGCGAGCGCTTCGGGGTTGAATATGTCGAGCTCGATCCAGAACATCTCGAATTCGTTGATGGTGCGGACAAGCTCAAGATAGCCTTCGGTCTTTGCATTGAAATTCAGGTCGATCAGGATATCGACATTCTGGCCGGCACCTTCCTTCAGCGCCGCAAGATGCGTGCGCAGGTCGCGCAGCAACGCCTTGTCCACATTTGCTTCCGGAAAGAGCGGGCGCCCGAAGCCCGGCATCCAGAATTCCGGCTTGCCGTCCTTGTAACGATAAAGATTTGTCTTGAGCGCGCGGTGGCCTTTGTCGCGCACCTCGCGGCCCAATGCCTTGACGCCGTCGAGATCGACAATCGCCGGCTTGTAGAAAGTCGGATGCGCAATGCGCCAAGTGTCGCAATGCGACCAGTAAACCGGAATGCGTTCGCGCACGCGCCCGCCGAAGAGTTCGTAGCAGGGTACTCCGAGCACCTTGGCCTTGGCGTCGAGCAACGCGTTCTCGATCGCGCCGATGGCTTGCGCCACCACGCCGCCGGATGACGAACGGGTCGGGTTGTGCAGGTTGGCGTAAATCCACTCGATTGCATGGACGCTGTGGCCGACGACGCGCGGCGCAAAGCGGTTGATGATCGCTGCGACACCCGGCGATTGCAGGCTCTCGTCGAATTCGCTCCAGCCGATGACGCCGCCATCGGTCGAAATCTTCACGAAATGGTAGTTGCGCCAGCCGGCATCGCAGCTCAGCGTTTCGACCTTGGTGATTTTCATGACACTTCCGGTGGAGAAAAATGAAAACGTGCCGTTGCGGCGATCACGCAATGATGTCGGGCGTGAGCTGATCTTCGATGAAGGAAATGCGGTCGCGCAGCACGAGCTTACGTTTCTTGAGCCGCTGGAGCTGGATGAGATCCGTGCTGGTCTGGCCGGCCAGCGCCTCGATCGCAGCGTCGAGATCGCGATGCTCCTGCTGGAGCCGCGCAAGTTGATCCCGCAATTCAAGATTGTCCTGGCCGGTCATTGCGGGAATTTTAGCGGATGCGTCGCGTGAAATCGCAGAAAATGATGGGCCAATAAGCTCAACTTGTTGAAAATCATACGGATTCATGCCGAACACCGGCCTTTGCACGGCGGATGCCGCTTTTGCCTTACGCGCAGGCAAATTATCCCCGGTTCCGGGGAGTGGTTCAAGCGAGCCGTTTTAAGGGGTTGATGTCGGGGATTTGTGGCGTCGCACAAAAGGCTGCAATCGACTTGCCACATTCCTCGTGTCAGAATTTGCGTGTCGGGCTCCAACCAACGAAGGAGGCCTTTGCTCATGTCACCAGAAATAAATCTTGCGGACCTCGAGGCGCAGCATCGGGCTTTGGAGCGTGAAATCTCCGACGCGATGAAGCATCCCTCGACCGACGATGTGATTATCGTGGAGTTGAAGCGTCGCAAGTTGCATGTGAAGGATGAGATGTCGCGCTTGCGGCACAGGTTGCACTAGCATCGCGAATAAATTGGTGAGGATCGGGCCGCTTGCTCTCCTTGCGGGAGCGGCGGCCTGAGGTTTCAAAGATGGACGTGCGACCCGTCATAGAGCGGGCGCCAGGGGAGCTAAACGCCATGACAATCGCGCGGATATCCGCAGCAACAATTCTTGCTGCACTGGTTCTCGCACCGGCGCCGGCATCGGCGCAGGTGAAGGACGCCGTCTATCGCGGCACGCTGGTTTGCGGCGCGCTGCCTTTCCTGAAAGGTCATCTGCGCGCGGCGATGGAAGTCACGATTAACGGCAAGAGCGCCGAATACAAGCAGCCGGTCGTCAATCCGGAAAACGGAACGCTGCTCGGCACCGAAACCGGAAACGGTTCAATCGACGGACAGGCCATCACGCTCACGGGCGGATATAAAGGTCAGCAAAGTTTCGATGCGACCTATACCGGAACCATCGTGCGCCGCTCCGCGCGCCTGACCGGCAAACAAGTCTGGACGCATCAGGGCAAGACCTACACGCGCACCTGCTCAGGCGCGGTCAAGCGGCCGTTTGCGATCTTCCTGAAAAAAGACGGGAAGCCCTGACGTTCGCAATGCCGGTAAGTTCGTCGCAAGGTCTCGCGTTCGATTACATCGTCGTCGGGGCGGGCAGCGCGGGTTGCGTGCTCGCAAGCCGGCTGACCGAATCCGGCCGTCATCGCGTATTGCTGATCGAAGCGGGCGGCCGCGACAGCAATCCGTGGATTCACATTCCGCTTGGCTACGGCAAGCTGTTCACCAATCCGAACGTGAACTGGATGTACAATTCGGAGCCTGAGCCCGAATTGAACAACCGCCAGATCATCCAGCCGCGCGGCAAGGTGCTTGGCGGATCGAGTTCGATCAACGGTCTTTTGTATCTGCGCGGCCAGCGCGAGGATTTCAATCATTGGCGGCAGCTTGGCAATGCCGGCTGGAGCTTCGACGACGTGCTCCCGTATTTTCGCCGTTCGGAAGATCAGGAGCGCGGCGCGGACGATCTGCACGGCGTCGGCGGGCCGCTTGCCGTCACCAACGTGCGCGATCCGCATCCTTTGTGTGAGGCGTTCATTGATGCCGCCGTTGAGGCGGGCTATCCGCGCAACGATGATTTTAACGGACCCGAGCAAGAGGGGGCTGGTTATTTCCAACTGACCGCGCGCAACGGACGGCGTTGCTCGACCGCAGTCGGGTATCTGAAGCCCGCGCGCAAGCGGCATAATCTCGTTGTCGCGTCGGAAGCGCTCGCGACGAAAATCCTGTTCGATGGCAAGCGTGCCATCGGTGTCGAGTACTTGCAGGGCGGGCGGCGCGTGACGGCGCGCGCCGATGGCGAGGTCATCCTCGCGGGCGGCGCGTTCAATTCGCCGCAGCTTCTGCAATTATCTGGCGTCGGCCCGGCCGCATTGCTGCGCTCGCACGGCGTTGATGTTGTCGCCGATATGCCGGGTGTCGGCGCGGATTTGCAGGATCATTTTCAGGGGCGCATCCAGTATCGCTGCACCACGCCGATCACCATGAACGACACGGTGAATAGCTGGAGCCGTTCGCTGCTCGCGGGATTGAATTACATGGTTGCGCGCAAGGGCATCCTCGCGATTGGCGCAGGCTATGCCGGCGCGTTCGTGCGCACCGATCCGATACTCGCGTCGCCCGACGTACAGATTCATCTCATCATTTTCAGCGCGGAGAAACTGGGCGCGGGGCTGCATCCGTTTCCCGGCTTCACGATGTCCGTGTGCCAGTTGCGGCCCGAAAGCCGCGGCACCGTGAACATCAAGTCATCCGATCCGATGGCGCCGCCCGCGATCCAGCCGAATTATCTCTCCGCGCAACTCGACCGCGACACCATGGTCGCCGGGATGAAGCAGATGCGTCAGATCATGGCGCAGCCCGCGATGGCGCAGCACATTGCCGAGGAGCGCAATCCCGGCCCGAAATGCGCGAGCGACGCGGATTGGCTCGCTTACCTGCGCAATACCGGCACGACGATCTTCCACCCCACCAGCACCTGCCGCATGGGCAGCGATCCCAAGGCCGTGGTCGATGAGCGCCTGCGCGTGCATGGCTTCGAGCGCTTGCGTGTCTGCGATGGCGCTGTGATGCCGACCGTCGTTTCCGGCAATACCAATGCTGCGATCATCATGATCGGCGAGAAGGCTGCCGATATGATTTTGAAAGACGCGCGCGCTTCATCAAAGGCGCCGAAAGCAGCTTAAAAAAATTGTCGTGATCGGCGGAACATTTCGGGTTCCCGAGCCGTGCAGAAATATCGGGCATTCACGGGCTGAACCGAAGTTCCAATGGGCTGTTGGTCTTCTGCAAGGAGGTCCGATGCCGCTGATCCATAAAATCCGTGAATTGCGCCAGAATCCGGGGCTCGCGATGCTCGTCGCGCTGCTCGTGCTG
>CAMBBO010000237.1 GCA_945862935.1 Pseudorhodoplanes sinuspersici
TTCAAGCGCGTCGGCTGCGAGTTCCTTCAAATTTTCCGCGAGCTTCTTCGTGGCGCCATTGACGATGACGCCGCCGACGGGAATCGAGCTCGACCCGCCGGTACCGCCGCCGGTCTTGATGCGGTCGGTGTCGCCCTGATGCATGCGGATTTTTTCCGGCGCGAGGCCCAGATGCTCCGCGATGATCTGGGCATAGGACGTGTCGTGGCCCTGCCCGCTCGATTGCGTGCCGATCAGCACGTTGACGTTGCCGTCCTTGTCGAGGGTGACGCTGCTACTTTCAGGCCCGTTGCCGCCGCAGGCTTCGATATAGGTCGCCATGCCGATGCCGCGCAGCTTGCCGTGGCTCTTTGAGCCCGCAATGCGCGACGGGAATCCCTTCCAGTCGGCAACATCCTGCGCGCGCGCCATGTGGCCGGCGAACTCGCCGGTGTCGTAGGTTTTGCCGGTCGGCGTCTCGTACGGCATCGCCTCGGGCTTGATGAAATTGCGGCGGCGCAATTCGTCCGGCGCGATATTCAGTTCGCGCGCCGCGGCATCGACCACGCGCTCGATGACATAGGCAGCTTCCGGCCGGCCCGCTCCGCGATAGGCGTCGACCGGCACAGTGTTGGTGTAGGCCGCGCGCACATGAATGTAGCAGGCCGGAATATCGTACACGCCGGGCAGCATCCCCGCGCCGATGAACGGAATGTACGGCGCATAGGTGGAGAGATAGGAGCCCATGTCCGCGACGGTTTCGATCTGCAACGCAAGGAATCGCCCCTTGTCGTCAACCGCCATCCGCGCAGTCGTGATGTTATCGCGCCCCTGCGTGTCACAGAGAAAATGCTCGGTGCGGTCGGCAACCCATTTCACCGGACGGCCAGTTGCTTTCGCAGCGACCGCAACGAGCGCATATTCGCGGTAGGGAAACAGCTTCGTTCCGAACCCGCCGCCGACGTCGGGCGTAATCACTCGCATCTTCTCGGGTGCTATTTTCAGCACACGCTTGGCGATCAGGTCGCGCACAGTGTGGCTGCCCTGACTCGATATCGTGACCGTGTAACGATCCTTCGCCGCGTCGTATTCGGCCACAGCGCCGCGCGTATCCATGTAATTTGCGACGACGCGCTGGTTGATCAGATCGACCTTGACCACATGCGCTGCCTTGGCAAAGGCCGCATCGGTCTTTGCCTTGTCGCCAAGCGTAAAATCGAACGCCTGATTGCCCGGCATATCGTCCCAGACGAGCGGCGCGCCTTTTTCGAGCGCCTCAGCGCCGCCAACGACATGCGGCAGGCTCGTCCATTCGATCGCGAGTTTCTCGGCTGCGTCGTTCGCCTGATCGAGCGTTTCAGCGACGACAAAGGCGACAGCATCTCCGACATGCTTCACCACGTCGCGAGCAAGCACCGGATAAGGCGGAATTTTTATCTTCGGGCCGGGGAGTGCCGCGGTACACGGCATGTTGCCCAGTGAGGCGGTATCCTCGCCGGTCAGAATGAGCTTCACGCCCGGCACGGAGCGCGCCTCGGCCGCCCCGGTGATCTTGAATGTCGCATGCGCATGCGGAGAGCGGACGACGATGGCGGACAAAGCCTTGTCCGGGGTGACATCCGCAACATATTGCCCGGCCCCGCGCAGGAGAGCGTCGTCCTCCTTGCGCGTCATGGGCTGACCGACGCCGAATTTCATATTGGCCATAGGCACTTCCGCGCGAATTGGGGAGTTTACTTCGCCGGACGTGGTTTTTCCTGCGAAGCCGGGCCGCGCTGCGTACGCAACGCGATCCAGCGCCCAATCACATAGAAGACCGGCGTGAAGATCAAGCCGAAGATGGTGACGCCAATCATGCCTGCGAAAACCGGGGTGCCGAGGGCCTGACGCAATTCCGCGCCCGCACCGATGGCGATGACGAGCGGCAGCACGCCAAGCACGAAGGCGAGCGAGGTCATGACGATAGGCCGCAGCCGGAGTTTGGCTGCCTCAATCGCCGCAGCAAAGCGGTCACGGCCTTCATCTTCCAGTTGTTTGGCAAATTCCACGATCAGAATCGCGTTCTTCGCGGCAAGCGCAATCAGCACGATGAAGCCGACCTGCGTGAGAATGTTGTTGTCCTGTCCGCGAAAGACCACGCCGACAATTGAGGCGACGAGACACATCGGCACGATCAGAATGACGGCGAGCGGAAGCGTCAGGCTCTCGAACTGGGCGGCGAGCACAAGAAACACGAACACGACCGCCAGGACGAAGGCGAAGGATGCCGTGTTGCCGGCCTTGATCTGCTGATAGGCCAGCGTCGTCCATTCGAAGCTGAAACCGTCCGGCAAGGTCTGCCGCGCAACCTCTTCCATGATCTTGATGGCTTGCCCCTGTGAATAGCCGGGAGCAGCGCCGCCATCGAGTTCGGCGGCGGGATACAAATTGTAGCGCGGCACACGATAAGGCCCAGAGCGGTCGCTGACCGTCGTGAACGCACCGAGCGGCACGGTCTGGCCGCTGGAATTACGCACACGAATTTTGAGAATGTCCTGCGGGTCCGTTCGATAGGGACTGTCTGCCTGCGCCATCACGCGATAAGTGCGGCCGAACAGGTTGAAGTCGTTCACATACGACGAGCCGAGGAACGTCTGCAGCGCGGAGAAGACGTCCGGCACGTTGATGCCGAGCAATTGCGCCTTGGTCCGGTCGATGTCGAGATAAAGCTGCGGGGTCGATGTCTCGAACAGCGAATAAACCTGCTGCACGCCGGGAGTCTGCCCGGCGCGTCCCATCATCGCAAAGGTCGCAGCCTGCAGCGCCTCCGGTCCGCGCCCGCCGCGATCCTCGATCATCATGCGGAATCCGCCGGCATTGCCGATGCCCGACACTGGCGGCGGTGCAACAACCAGAACCAGCGCCTCCGAAATCGCCGAAAGTTTGCTGAAGAGCTGCCCCTGAATGGCGGCGGCGGATTTCGTCTTGTCGCCGCCGCGCGTCGAAAATGGATCGAGCGTCACGAAGATCGCGCCCGCGTTCGGTGCGTTCGTAAATGTCGCGCCCGAAAATCCGACGATGTTCACGGCGTGCGCGACGCCCGGAACCTGAAGCGCCAGATCGACGGCACGTCTGTTGACCTCGTCGGTGCGCGCAAGCGACGACGCGGCCGGCAACTGCGTCACGATCACGAGATAGCCACGGTCAAGTTGCGGAATGAATCCGATTGGCGTTTTGCGAAACTCATTCATGCCGAGCAGCAGAATGCCCGCATAGACCAGCACCATGATTGCGGAAATGCGCACGGTACGCGAGGTAAGCCAGCCGTACCCACGCGAGAGCTTGTCGAAATAGCGATTGAACCCGCCAAAGAAAATCTGAAGCGGCTTCGACCACCATCCCTCCTTCGACGCGCGCTCCTTGTGCGGCTTAAGCAGGATCGCGCACAGCGCAGGAGAGAGCGTCAGCGAAACCGTCAGCGAAATGATCGTCGCGCCTGCGATGGTGAGCGCGAACTGGCGATAAAACTGGCCGGAAATGCCGGTGATAAATACTGTCGGCACGAACACCGCGCACAGCACGAGCGAAATCGCGATCAGCGCGCCGCCGACTTCGTCCATCGAACGAATGGACGCCTCGCGCGGAGAAAGACCCTTCTCGATATTCCGTTCGACGTTTTCCACGACCACAATCGCGTCGTCGACCACGATGCCGATGGCGAGCACGAGGCCGAACAGCGACAGATTGTTCAGTGTAAAGCCGAAGACCGACATGAAGAAGAACGTGCCGATCAGCGACACCGGGATGGCAACGATAGGAATGACCGCCGCACGCCACGTCTGCAGAAACAGGATCACAACCAGCACGACAAGTATGATTGCCTCGCCGATGGTCTCCTCGACCGCGTCAACCGATTGCTGGATAAACTCGGTCGGGTTATAGACGATGGTGTATTTCAGGCCGGACGGAAAACGCGTCGCAAGACCGTCCATCGTATCCTTGATGGCCTTGGCCGTCGAAAGCGCATTGGACCCCGGACGCTGAAAGATGCCGAGCGCAACAGCCGGATCCTTGTCGAGATACGAATTGGTCGAATAATCCTGCGCCGCAAGCTCGATGCGCGCGACATCCTTCATGCGAACGACGGCGGTTTCTGTCTGCTTCACGACGATATTGGAAAATTCATCGGGGTCGGCGAGACGCCCTTGCGTCTGCACCTGAATCTGGAAGGCGCGCGGATTGTCGATCGGGGGCTGACTGAGCACGCCGGACGCGACCTGAATGTTCTGTCCCTGTAGCGCAAGGATCACGTCATTGGACGTCAACCCAAGCGATTGCATCCGGTCCGGTTCGAGCCAGATGCGCATCGAATAATCGCGGCTGCCGAATACGATCAGCGAGCCTACGCCTTCGACGCGCGTAACCGCGTCCACGACTTCGAGCGTCGCGTAATTGGAGATGAACAGCGTGTCGCGCGACTTGTCGGGCGAATAAAGATGCACGACCATCATCAGGTCGGGCGACGCCTTGCCGACAGTAACGCCGATGTTGCGAACGTCGGCCGGCAAACGCGGTTGCGCGATCGCGACGCGGTTTTGCACCTGCACCTGCGCGATATCGAGATTGGTTCCGAGTTCGAACGTTACAGCAATCGAGAAGCGTCCATCGCCCGTCGAGTTCGACGAGACATAGAGCATGTTCTCGACGCCGTTGATCTGCTGCTCGATGGGCGCAACAACGGTCGATGCGACAACGGCAG
>CAMBBO010000238.1 GCA_945862935.1 Pseudorhodoplanes sinuspersici
GCCGACGCCGGGCACCTCGACAGGCCGGGCCCTGCGCGGGACGTGAACGTGGATCGTAGGTGGTTTGCCGTTGGCGGTTTCGTCCCATTCGGCGGGAACTGCGATCAGTTCGCCGTCGCCGTCGCGGCCGGTGATGTCTGCGAGTGTGACCGGGGGCAGCGCGCCGGGCTTGAGAAAGGTCTTTCCCTTTTTCTCGACATGCCCTTCGTCGGCAAGTTCGCGCAGTACGCGCTTCAGTCGCGCTCTGGCGTCATTCTTCAATCCAAACGCACGCGCGATTTCGCGGGTTGGAGCGTTGCCGTCCCGCGAGGCAATGAAAGCGAGCAATTCTTCCTTGGTGGGAAATTCCGGGACTTTTGAGTGTCGTTCTTTCGCCAATGTGACCTTCGATGGCAGCGCCTATTCGGCGGCGGCCTTGGGTTTTTTCTGGGCGCGCGGCTTGGGCGGCGCGTCTTCGTGCGGCGATAAAGGTGAGTCCGTGCCAGCGTCGGCGTCCGGTTTTGCCTTTGCTTTTGTCTTGGGCTTCGCCGCAGCCTTCTTTGCCTTGGGCTTTTTCTCAGCCTTTGGCTCGGCCTTGTCCGCAGCCTTCGCCTTCTTCGCGGGAGCTTTTCGTTTCTTGCCGCCACCCGCCTCGATGCGCGCTTCGATGAGGCTTACGGCCTCATCGAGCGTGATCGTGTCGGCCGTCTTGTCGCCGGTGATCGTGGCGTTCACCCCGTCATGGCTGACATACGGTCCGTAACGTCCGGCCTTTGCAACGATCGGTCCGCCGCGATCGGGATGGTCGCCAAGCGCGCGTCCAGGAGCAGGACCAAACGAGCGTCCCCGTCCGGGCTTCAGTTTCTTTTCCGCAATCAGCGTGACCGCGCGATTGAGTCCGATGTTGAGGACTTCATCGCCGTCTTCGAGATTGGCGTAGGTCTTGCCGTGTTTGACGTATGCGCCGAACCGCCCGATGCCGGCGATAATCATCTCGCCGTCCTCAGGATGCTTGCCGACATCGCGCGGCAGCGACAGAAGTCCGAGCGCGCGCTCGAGATCGACGTCTTCCAGTTGCAAGCCTTTAGGCAAGCCCGCGCGTTTCGGCTTTTCTTCTTTCGATCCTTCGCCAAGCTGGATGTAGGGACCAAAGCGCCCGGAACGCAGCGAGACTTCGAGATCGGTTTCTGGATCCTTGCCCAGAACACGCGCGGGTTCGGAGCCGGGACCATTCGCGGTCAGCTGGCGGGTAAACTTACATTCCGGATAGCGCGAACAGCCGATGAAGGCGCCGAACTTGCCGACCTTCAACGAAAGTTGGCCCTCGGTGCAGGTCGGGCATTGCCGGGCCGGAGCGCCATCCGCTCGCGGCGGGAAGATGTGCGGGCCGAGAAGTTCGTTGAGCGCATCGAGTACCTGCGTAATACGAAGGTCCTTGATCTCGCCGACCGCGCCGATGAATCCGGTCCAGAAATCGCGCAGCAAATCCTGCCACACCATCTCATTGTTCGAGACCTTGTCGAGTTTCTCTTCGAGGTCCGCAGTGAAATCGTACTCGACATAGCGCGTGAAGAAGCTCTCAAGGAACGCAACAACGATGCGCCCCTTGTCTTCGGGAACGAGGCGCTTCTTGTCGATACGCACATAGCCGCGGTCGCGGATCACGCCGAGGATCGACGCATAGGTCGAAGGCCGGCCGATGCCGAGTTCTTCCATGCGCTTGACCAGCGATGCTTCGGAATAGCGCGGCGGCGGCTCGGTGAAATGCTGCGTCGAGACGATCTCGTCTTTCTTCAGCGCTTCACCCTGCGACATGGCGGGGAGGCGGCGCGACTCATCGTCGTCTTCGCTATCGGCGTCGGGCTTGTCGTCGCGGTCTTCGTTATAGAGCTTCAGGAAGCCGTCGAACTTGATGACCTGACCGGTTGCACGCAATTCCAGCGTGCGGGCGCCAACCTTGGCTTCGATGTCGACAGTGGTGCGCTCCATCTCCGCCGATTGCATCTGCGACGCCACGGCGCGATTCCAGATCAGTTCGTAGAGTTTCGCCTGATCCGGCTCGACGGCCTTTTTGACATCACGCGGCGAGCGCGTTGAATCGGTCGGACGCACGGCTTCGTGCGCTTCCTGCGCGTTTTTCGATTTCGTCTGATACTTGCGCGGTGCTTCGGGAACGTAATCCTTGCCGTATTCGGAGCCGATCATCTTGCGGATGCCGGTCACAGCCTCCGGGTCCATGTCGACGCCGTCGGTACGCATATAAGTAATGAGGCCGGTGGTCTCGCCGTTGATCTCGATACCTTCGTAAAGGCGTTGCGCCAGCCGCATCGTGTGCGCGGGCGCGAAACCAAGCTTGCGGCTCGCTTCCTGCTGCATCGTCGATGTGGTGAAGGGCGGGGGCGGGTTGCGCCGTGCGGGTTTTGCCTCGACGCTCGCGACCTTAAAGGCTGCGCTTTCCAGCGCGTTCCTGAAATCCTCGGCATCCTTGCCGGCGCCGATGTCGAGCCGCTGGATTTTCTTGCCGTCGGCGCCGACAAGGCGCGCTTCGAAGCTGTCGTTGCGCGGCGTCTGCAATTTCGCGAGCAGCGACCAGTATTCGCGCGCGACGAATTTCTCGATTTCCAGTTCGCGGTCGCAGACAAGCCGCAGCGCCACCGATTGCACGCGGCCAGCCGAGCGCGCGCCCGGCAATTTGCGCCACAGCACGGGGGAGAGGGTGAAGCCGACGAGATAATCCAGCGCACGGCGCGCGAGATAAGCGTCGACCAGCGCGCGGTCGATCTGACGCGGATTCTTCATCGCGTCGGTGACGGCCTGCTTGGTGATTGCATTGAAGACCACGCGCTCGATCTGCTGATCCTTCAGCGCGTGCTTTTCCTTCAGCACTTCGAGGACGTGCCAGGAGATCGCTTCGCCTTCGCGATCGGGGTCGGTCGCGAGAATGAGCTTGTCTGCGCCCTTCACCGCCTTGGCGAGCGCGTTCATTCGCTGCTGTGCCTTGGCGTCGATCTCCCAGATCATTTTGAAATTGGCGTCCGGATCGACCGAGCCGTCCTTGGGCGGCAGGTCGCGGACATGGCCAAACGACGCCAGAACCTCGTAACCGGGTCCTAGATATTTGTTGATCGTCTTGGCTTTTGCCGGAGACTCGACAACGACAATATTCATGTAATTCCAACAACTTAAGTGATGTACGGAGTTGAGCGGCTAGCCGAATCCGCCCGCCGAACTGGGCCGGAACATGGGTAGAAAGGGTATCAGTGTCAAATCAGGGGCCGAAAACACCCATGTGACGCGGCGTTCGCTCTGCACGCATTGATTGTATTGTTGACTTGGCTCGACCCTAGCGAAGGGCGATCCGTCCCCCGGCCTGACGCTCGATCCGGCCCGCGATTTCCAGTTCGAGCAACACCATCCGCACCGTCGCCGCGCTCGCGCCGGACTGGCGCACAAGCTCGTCGATCTCCACACCAAGAGGACCGAGCAGGCTGACGATACGTTGTCGCTCGTCGGATTCCGGTTCGCCTGGAGTGCCCAGCGTGTCACGCGAAGGCTCGCGTGCGGGCAATTCGATGGCTTGCCCGAGGATCGGCTGCAGGACGGAGATCACATCGTCGGCTTCGGTGACGACCGCGGCACCTTGCTTGATGAGGCCGTTCGTTCCTTCAGCGCGCGGGTCGATCGGAGAGCCCGGCACGGCGAACACTTCGCGCCCCTGTTCCAGCGCCATGCGCGCCGTGATGAGCGAACCTGAACGCTTGGCGGCTTCCACGATCACCACGCCGAGCGACAGACCGGAAATGAGGCGATTGCGGCGTGGGAAATCGCGCGCGCGGCTCCCACGACAATGGCATTTCAGAAATCGCGGAGCCGTGTTCGAGAATGGATTTCAGCAACTCGACATGCTCGGCGGGATAGATGTGGCCATGTCCACCTGCGAGTACCGCGACCGTGCCGCTTGCAAGACTCGCGCGATGAGCAGCGGCATCAATGCCGCGCGCCAGTCCTGACGCTACAACAAATCCGGCTTGCCCCAGTTCACGCGCGATTTGAGAAGCAAATTTTGCGCCGGCCGCCGACGCGTTGCGCGAGCCGACCATCGCGACCATTGGCGACAGCAGCACTTGCGGCTCACCGCTCACGGCCAGCAAGGGGGGCGCGTCGTCGATCATGCGAAGGCGCGGCGGATAGGCTGCTTCGCCGAGTGCAATCAGCGCAATGCCACGCCGTTTCAGTGTTGCAAACTCATGCTCGGCTTCTGCCAATGTGCAGATGCGGCCGGGCCGATCGGCGCCGCCGCGTCGTGCAAGATCGGGAAGGGCGCTCAGCGCGCCGCGCGCGCCGCCGTAATGATTAATCAGCGTTTTGAAAGTTCGAGGCCCAATATTGTCGCTCCGTATGAGACGAAGCCAATCGAGCCGCTGATCGTCCGAGAGGCGGAGCGCACCCGCGCTCTCGGCCGTGTTCATTTGGGAGAACCGGATTTGCCGATGAGTGTTTCGGTTCCGTTGATGAGGCGCTTGATGTTGGCGCGATGCATGATGAAAACGAGAAGGGTCAACACGATGAACAATGCGGCTTCATGCGGACGATGGATCCACCACAATGCGCCGGGCGTCGTTGCGCTCGCAGCCAATGCCGCTGCCGACGAATAGCGCGACTGCCACGCGACCAGCAGCCATACGACGCAAAAGCTGATCGCCGCAGGCCA